>JBBQWJ010000035.1:0-18448 GCA_038210685.1 Chitinophagales bacterium
AGGTCCATTGATTTCATATCACCAGCAATGTATTTTTATAGAAAATTCAAGCAGACTGCTCAACTGTCAATAAGCAAGTGTACTGATAATTTATTAGGATGCACCACAGATTTAGAAATTTTTTTATGCAATCGTTCCCGATAACGTTTCCAATTTTGCAATAAATTAAAACCGCTTATTATTTGCTACTTTTAACGTGGTTTTTTAAAAATAAATCGCGAATTTTCTACCATGAGATTTGATACTGTTACTATAAAAGATATTGCCAAAGCATTAAACTTTTCCACGTCTACCGTTTCACGCGCGCTGAGAGGCAGTTATGAGATAAGTGAAGAAACAAAGAAGATCGTTCTTGAATATGCAGAAAAAATAAATTACCGGCCCAACCCGATTGCTTTAAGTTTGAAAGAAAGAAGAAGCCGCGCAATTGGTGTAGTAGTGAGTGAAATAGCCAACAATTTTTTTTCACAGGCGATCAATGGAATTGAGTCAATTGCCTATAACAGAGGCTATCACGTTATCATTACCCAAAGCCATGAATCAGAGGAAAGAGAAAAAGTAAATGTGATGCATCATGCTTCGCGCTCAGTAGATGGTTTGTTGATTTCTTTATCCAGCGGAACGGTTGACATTTCCTATTTAAAAGATCTTTATGAAAAAGGGATGCCCATAGTTTTTTTCGATAGGATCCCTGATGAAATTGACACGCATAAGGTTACTGCCAATAATTATATGGGTGCTTTCCAGGCAACAGAACATTTGATTTACCAGGGTTTTAAAAAAATAGCGCATCTTACCAGTGCTCCTTACTTATCGATCAGCAAAGAAAGATTGCAGGGTTATAAAGAAGCCCTGGAGAAACACAGCATCCCTTTTAATGAAGCGCTGGTGAGACATTGCAATCATGGAGGCATGATCGCCGATGAAGTTGAAGAAGCGGTTAAATCATTATTTAAAAGCAAAATTAAACCGGATGCTATTTTTACCGCGGGCGATCGTATCACCACCGTTTGTTTCAAAATATTAAAAGATATGAAACCAAAAAAAGAAGTTGGCTTTGCAGGATTCACCAATACCAAAGTGGGAGAATTATTTGATCCGCCAATGACAGTCGTAAGGCAACCGGCTTTCCAGATCGGTCAATCTGCTACCGAAATGCTGATCCAAATGATCGAAAGCAAAAGGCCGGTTACAGATTTTGAAACAAAGATTTTCGATACTGAATTAATCATTCGGGAGTCGTCCATGAAAAAGGGAAAACATTGAACTTTTCAAAAATAACTAACCACATTATTAGTAGTATTTTATTTATGCAAAGATCTCTTTCAAAAGTAGAAACGCTTTGCTAAAGCGGAAAAATTATTTACGGAAACGTTGCCGGGAAAATCAACATTATTAAATTTCAGAATAAAAAAATTAACCTAACATTGCAGCCAAAGTATTTTCGTTTTAGTGCTCTGAATTATGAAGTATTATAAAGTCATCGGCCTCCTTGCGTGCATTGCGCTTATTGTTAGTTGCTTTTTGCCGTGGGCCTATTATCCCGATCTCCAGAAATCTTTTACAGGATTTTTTACAGAACAAAATATCTATGGGAAGCCGGGATTCGTTTTTAGTTTTTTTGCGGTTGTAAGTGTCATCCTTATTTTCATCAATAAGATATGGGCCAAAAGAACACTTATTTTTCTTGCAGCGCTCAATCTCGGATACCTCTTAAAAACGTATGTAATTTTTACGGCCTGCTATAAAGGTTATTGCCCTGAAAAGCAATATGGCCTTTACTGTGTAATCATAAGTTCGGTTGCTTTATTACTGGTTTCTTTTTTCCCTGATTTGAAGTTAGGTGATAGTGAAAAAGAAAAAGAAGAAACAACAACACTCTCTTCATCTGAACAATAAAAATTATTTAATTGCAATCACCTAACGTATATGGGTATTCGAAATTAAGAAAATAAAAATCTGGATTGTTTGTTCGTTTACTACCAGTTCCACACCATTCACTATTCAAACAATTCGGCCCTGTTTTTCGGCCTTTTATCTTCAAGCCATTTAAAAATTTTTAACTTCTTCTGGTCTTCTGGAATTTGATTCATAGGATACATTGTACCCTGAACCGCATTGATAAAAAGCACCTTACTCAGATCCTGGTTTTTAAAATAAAGGTCGATCACATCTCCTGTGGCCCGGTTCATTCCTATATATGCGCTGTCGTCATTCTGCATATAATAAATGCTTTCCGACTGGGTTCCCTTTACACGCATATAATCAATTTCCCCATCCACAAAATAACCATTGATCGTTTTACCGCTCATCTGGTTAAAAAAACCTTCTTTTGTTTTGTTTACTATCAAACCGCTTTCAAAAACATACAACCTTGAAGGCTGTTTATTTTTAGTATAAAGAAATATGGTATCACCAGCGATCTGTGTGCTTCCGCTCCACAAAACCGGGTTATAATACAACCTAAAAACAGAATCTTTGGAAGAGATGAACATACTGTCGCAAATGCTTTGCAACGAATCATTGAAAATTTTTACATGATGAAAAGCCAGGAAATATCTTATAGCCGTATCTGATTTATTGCTCGAATCTTTTACCTGTTTTACTTCGGGGTTCAAACTGTCGGGAGGAGATAAAGTGATCTTTTTTGTTGAATCAACCTGCAAAGAATCAGTGATAGAACTATCCCGCTCTATTTTATTTTTTAATGAATCAGCAATAATTTCTTTTGTGATTTTCTTTTCCGAAGAATCTTTGGTAATCACGGAATCACGTGGCGGTTTTTTTAAGCCAGGCTGCGAACTATCTTTCTTCTGAGCTGGCAAACTATCTTTTAAACTATCAATATTTTTGGAAATTCCGGAAGAATCCTTTTGTAAATTCCTTTTGACGGTATCCATCTTTTCTTTCTGTTGTTGCACAAAAAACTGTTCTGTAGAATCATTTGAAATCGTTTCCTGAACTTTTTTATTTTCTGAAACATTCACATTGATCATCGAATCTTTTTGCAACACTTCATTTGCATTTTTTACAAAAGATGTAAAGCCCGAAAAAATGGTATCGGCAGCAATGTAAGTGCTGTCGTTTTTTTGTTTAATGATCAACACGGGTTTTCTTGTGGCGAGGAAAGAATTCTTTTTCTTATTCATAAAAACCTGGTTGGCAATAATAGTATAACCTCCCGCTGAATCAATGATGACCGCATTTCCCTCGAGTTGCGCATTGCCGGTTTTATTTTCGAGCGCCATGGTGTTGGCAGAGTATAAGCGGCCGCTGCTGTCTTTTATCGTAGCGCGATTTGTGAAAAAAGCATTCCCCGAATTAAGATCGTAAGTTCCATTGGTAGTGTTCACTTCTACCTCAGGCGTTTTAATATTGGTTGGGCTTATAAAAGTGGTTTGCCTCGTTTGCATATTGTACAAAAGCGAATCCGCTCGAATGTGTTTTTGAGGTTCATCAAGCTTTACATTTTTCTTAAAATAAATATCTTTTGTATCGTCATAATACGTTCCTTCTACACTGGTAATTATACTTTTGCCTTCTATTATTTTTCCGCCGTTATGAAAATTTCCAATACCGGTTTGCATATTATAATCAAGATCGTCAGTAAACAGAGTGCCGCTTTTATTGGTAAGCTTTACCTTGTTTTTTAAATAGGCTATTTTTTCAACTCCCAGGTATTTTAAGTATTGACTATACGTATGTACTGTATCAGCCTGGTTGATTTCGATATTACCAAACGCTTCCATCACATGAGTAACCGGGTTTACCACAGCACTATCGCTGTGAAAAATGGTAGTTCCCTGCTGGATAATTGCTCCACCGGCAATAGTTTGAAGTGTAGTGTTAGAATCAATTTTAATGGCACGCATACTGGGCCCCCGAATGATCTCAAATTCTCTTATGGGTTTTACGGTATCTGTTGAAGGCTGGGCCAGCGTTGGAGAAACCTGGCCGAATGAAACAGAACCCGACAGTAAAAAAAAAACGAGGCAGAAATATTTCAGCTTTTGAAACATGTTACTTCTTTACCGCTTTTAAGGTATCATCAACCAATGGTTCGGTTAGGTAATCCCCTTTATCTTTTTTACCAAAAATAGAAATGTTTACATATCGTTTAGGATGAACACGAACATCGTCCAGCAATATATTAAGTTTATCAGAAGTGCTTTCAAGATTATGGTATAAAGTTTTATCATTGAGCAACAAGCCAAGCGAACCATCTTTGCTGTTGATCTTTTCAGCACCCGCTTTAAAATTATTGATCGCCAGCTGTAAGGTATCAAGCGTTCTCTGCAAATCTAACTTCGAAAGCTTTTTTGAAAAAGCTTGTGTATTCAACATAATACTGTCAAGATGACTATTGTTGCTATTTAGGTTGGAAGTAAAACTTTTCATGTTTTCCAACGATTGACTAAGAGCGCCATTTTGAACATCTACCAATTTTTGCAATGAATGTGAAGTAACCACGAATGAAGCAGTTGCTGCATTCACATTAGCCAAAATACTTTGTATATTATCTTTTGTACGCACATCGAAAACCGTTGTAACAGTCGTAAGTACCGAATCCAAAGACTTAACCGCATTTTTTACTTCATACAAGACCGGGTTTATGATCTTCATGGCTTCATCGAAAGCGCCTCCGCTAAGGGTTGTAAGTAAAGTATCATTATTTTTCAAAAAAGTTTTTGCATCTCCAAGCTGAATTTCCATGGTAGGGCTGCCAAGCAGGTTAGGATTGATTACCGCCAATGAATTAGACGGAATGTTTACATCTTTAGTAAGAGAAACAGTTACCAAAATTCTTTTCATGTCCTTTCCACCATCCAGGCTCAATATCCTTCCAATCTGAAGCCCGTTTATTACAACAGGATTTGATTGTTTTAATCCTTGCACATCAGCATATACTGCATAAATATGTTTTTCCTTTTTAAATATACCACTCCCTTTCAAATATTTAAACCCTATGACCAGCATCGCGACTCCGACAATCGCCATAATACCGATCTTTGTTTCATTACTAATTTTCATTTGGTATTTTTTCTTAATAAATTTTTTAAAAGATGATTCCTTTAAAAATGTTATGCGAAAATAGGAAACTTCATTCGCAGTTAGTAACAAATGAATTAAGAATTCAATTGAATTAACGCGCGCAATCAAAGGCCAAATCACACAAAAAATTAAAATTTATTTTGCTGTATTATTATTATCTGCCGATGTATTGGCAAGAGTTTTAGGAGTTTCCACCATTTTTTTATACTTCACCAGCGCATCGGTAATGGCCTGTGCTATTTGTTCCTGGCCTTTTTCACTGTTTAAATAACGCTCGTCATCATAGTTGGCAACAAAACCAGTTTCAATCAATACCGCAGGCATTTGTGTAGCATGCAGCACCCACAATCCTTTTTCCCGTTGCCACACTCCCAGATCAGGCCTTCCTGTTTCACCAGCAACCTCCTGCTGCACCAATGAAGCCAGCTGGTAACTCTTCCTGAAATAGTTCTGAGAATATAATAGAGCACTTGCCTTATATTCAGGGCTATCGTAATTTACATTGGCAGTGCTATCGTCATCCTCTGTATTAAAACCTATATCTCCTTCCTCCAAAGCCTTGATCTTATCATTGGTTTGCCTTGCCGCCAATATCAAAGTACTTGTTCCTTTGCGGCTGGTGGGTATTTTGTAATAATGGCGGATAGGAACTTTGCGGGTATGCTTTGTATATACTTTTTTCCTGGACTTTCCCTTACCAACATAATGAGAGGTATGATAAACTTCAGTTTTATAGCCCACTATCCTGGAACCTGTTTTTAGAGAAACGGCATCTGCATGGATGCAAACAAAAAGATCACCGTGATGTTCGTTGGCAAACTGCGCCTTTTCATGAACATTCATAAAAACATCGGTAGTTCTTGAGGGAATAATATTTACATCGGGCATTGCTTTTTTAAGGTCAGCCACCAATTTCATTGAAATGGCAAGAGTGATATTTTTTTCGAGCGAACCAAGCGTTCCTTCATATTCACCATGTGCGCCATGGTCTGAGCCGCCATGTCCCGGATCTATAATGATCGTTTTTATTTTACGTGGAGCCTGGGAGAAGGATTTGGAATTAAAAAACAATAAGAGTGAAAGCAAAAGAAATAACGTTTTAAACAGACTAAAAAGTTGCGATTTTTTTAATTCAAACATTTTCAAAAATTGGTTTTAAATGGGTCAATATAATTCTTTCTTAATCTTCACATAACCTTAATTGGATTATCTCTATTTTTGTTGCCTTACTGCTATGCAAAACAGAAACGAATTTAGTTCTAATATTATTTCACCACTTGCTCTTACAGCGCTCCTGTTTGTATTTGTGTATTCAACGGTAAAAAGCAGTGACCTCGTTTCTTATAAAGATTATTTTATTTCCGGCTCCTATAATACTACTGGCTCAGCATTATATTCTTCTTCAAAGGAAAACCATTTTTCTGTTGCAAAAAAGCAAAAATTAAAAAATGATACCATCCCGCTAAAAAATAACATTTCTACTGATTCAATCCCTTCAAAAAACCTGGATTCGCTTTCACAAAAAGACACTACTGCAAATATTAAAACTGCAGACACTATTCCTTATAACCTAGCCAAAAATGCATTGGAAGCTCCGGTAGTATATTCCGCAGAAGATTCAATGGTTATAGATGTAAAAGGAAAAACTGTTACACTCTATGGAAATAAAGTAACCACCGACTACAAAGGCAATAAACTTACGGGGCCTGTCATTGCTTTGGATGAAGCTTCCGGAGACATTTTAGCTTCCAGCAAAAAAGACAGTACAGGCAAAGTGATTGCCTTTCCAACATATAAATCTTCTGATTTTACTTCTCAAAGCGACTCGATACGTTTTAATATGAAAACTGGAAAAGGCTTAACGAAAGGGACTTACACCCAGCAAGGAGAAATGTATGTGTATGGAAAAGTTATCAAGAAAGTGAGCCCGGATGTTTTTTATGCTTTGCGCGGAAGGTTTACCACCTGTAACCTGGATACACCTCACTTTGCATTTGTAAGTAATAAAATAAAATTCATCAACAATAAAGTAGCGATTTCCGGACCTGTTCATCCTGAGTTTGAAGGCGTGCCCATCCCGATATATTTCCCTTTTGGGATCTATCCGCTGAACCAGGGCAGGCATTCAGGGCTTTTGTCTCCTAACTTTACGGTAAACCAACAAAAAGGGCTTGGCCTGGAAGGCCTTGGATATTACAAAGTAATCAATGATTATTGGGATTTTGTCATCCGGGCAGACATCTATTCTTACGGAGGCTGGGCGATGCATTTTAATCCCCGATATTCAAAAAGATACCATTACAGTGGCAACTTCGCTTTGGATATCCAGCAGTTCAATTTGAATTTCAAAGGTGATCCCGACTTCCAGAAGAATAAATCATTTCATATAATGTGGACGCATAGTGCCGATTCCAAATCGAGACCGGGGGTAAGTTTTTCCGCCAATGTAAATGCAGGAAGCAGCAGTTACAACAGGCAGGTTCAGAACAATCCCGTTGTTAATTTCCAGAATCAGCTTCAATCCTCTATCTCCTATACAAAGAGATGGCAGGATCTTCCATTCAATTTAACCCTAAGTGCCAATCACTCGCAAAATACGGATCAAAAAAGCTTCAATATCAATTTGCCCACGCTCGGCTTTACCATGACCTCTATTTATCCCTTTAGAAGAAAGGACGCAGTTGGAGATTTGAAATGGTATGAAAACCTGGGCATTGGCTATAACGTGGATGCCAAAAATCAATTTTCATTTAGTGATTCAACAAATCATCCCAGCCTAACACAGCAAATTCAAAACAACCTGCAATGGGGTGTCCGCCACAAGGTTCCTATTAGTTTATCATTGCCGGAAATGGGCATTTTCCAGTTGGCGCCTTCTGTAACTTATGATGAAACGTGGTACCAAAGTAAAGTAACTATGGGATGGAATAGCACCGCAAATAAACTGGACACCTCTGTTCAAAAAGGATTTTATGCAGCAAGGCAGATGGGATTTGGATTAAGTATTTCCACAAGGATATTTGGAATGGTTACCGCCAAAAATAAAAATGCAAAGATCCAGGCAATACGTCACGAAATCAGGCCTACCATATCATTGAATTATCAACCTAACTTTAATAGGAATAATTATTATACTACAACCCTTGACTCCACAGGCAAAAAAACAATCCTCCCCTTTTTCCCTTCCAATTACAACCTTAATGGCCCTTACACAAATGGACGCTTTGGAGGGTTTTCCTTCGGACTTGAAAATAACCTATCTATGAAAGTTCGGGACAAGAAAGACACTGGCAATGCTTTAAAGAAAGTATCTCTTCTTGATGCATTCAGCATCAATGGAAGTTATAATTTTTTCCCGGTAGATTTCCGCCATTTCTCAAATATTTCGGCAACTGCTTCTACCAATCTATTCAACAAGATAAATTTTACAAGTAATGCCAATTTTGACCCATACGAAGCAGACAGCACAGGTAACGATATTAATCTTTTAATATGGAAAAGAAAACCCATCTCATTAGGAAGAATGACTTACGCCGGTATTTCATTATCAAGTTCCTTTAAAGGAGGAAACAAAAAAACGGGCGAAAAAGCAGGCGTAAAACCTGATGAAACGGCTGCTGACCAGGCTTTATATGGCCAGGACCAATATAACAGTGACCTTGCTTACATCAGGAACAATCCTGGCGAATTTGCTGATTTTAATATTCCCTGGTCGGTCAACCTTTCCTATTCTTTAACCTATTCGAAAGCATTTGACCGGATAAAAAAAGGGTTCACAGGTAACTTAACACAAAATCTCAATTTCGGAGGAACGTTGAATATCACGCCTAAATGGCAAACGGGCGTACAGGGTTATTACAATATTTCGCAGGGACAAATTAATATGTTGACTATGTCTATTTCAAGAGATTTGCATTGCTGGCAAATGTCCATCAGTATTTCACCTATCGGAATCTCCCGCTATTACAGTATTAATATCAGCCCAAAATCGCCTATCCTACGCGATCTGAAAGTAAACAGGACAAGATCCTTCTATAATGGTTTATAAAAACTGAAATAAAAATCCCACTTTTTTCTTCGTTTACTGATCGATTAACAGAATCAGTTACACAACCTTGAAGCCAAAGTTTTAATATCCAATCTTATCAATCTTTAACTTATTTTTACTATGGAAAGCGACTATAGCCTATACGAATCTGTTGGCTGTCTTTTTTAAAATCTAAGAACCAGGAAAATTCAAAATGTTGATAGCTCCGGCGACAGAGACCAGGGCCTCTCTGTGAAGTTTAGATCTTAAAATAGTAAATAATTTGAAATTAACTGAAATAGCCACATTGAGATTTTGCGTATTGACAGGGTTCTTATGCTTTCATTCCTTTTTTGCTTACACACAACTTTGTACGGGAACTAAGGGCGATCCGATAGTGAATGTTACTTTTGGAGTTGGCCATGCACCTTTGCCGCCAAATACCACTACCTATGAGTATTCCAGAGGATGCCCGGCAAAGGGGCAATATACCATCAATAATTTTTTGTTTGGTTGCGGTGGATCCTGGGTGCAAATGACAGGCGATCATACCCTTGAAGTGGATGGTAATTATATGATGGTGAATGCAGAAAATACACCAGGGCTTGTTCATGTAGATACTGCCAAAGGTTTATGCCCCAATATTATTTATGAATATGCAGCCTTTATTACCAATGTAATGCAAACACCCCTGACATGTGGTGGCCATGCTGTTTTACCCAATCTTACATTTCGTATTGAAAAGCTGGACGGCACTTTATTAGCGAGCTATAATACAGGGGATATTCCAATTACCAATGTAAAGGCATGGAAACAATACGGCACCTCTTTTACCAATCCTGCCGGTAATGACGTAGTAATTCTGAAGCTGTTTGCAAACGCTGCGCCTGGTTGTGGAAATGGCTTTGCATTAGATGATATCACTTTCAGGCAATGCAGTCCCGTATCAGTAAATCTAACCATTGATGGAAGTACGGACGCGGCCAATGTATGTGCGAATTATACCAATCCATTACTAATGAAAGGAACTTTCACGGCCGGATTAAGCGATCCCGTTATTGTATGGCAAAACAGCCTGGATACAGGAAAAACATGGAATGATATACCGGGCGAAAACACAATCATCTACCGTGTACCACACAGAACTTCCGGAGTTATTTTATACAGGATGGAGGTGGCTGATCGTGAAAATATTAATTCACTTTATTGCAGAATTCCTTCGAACGTGATTTATACTGAAATCCATCCTGTACCGGAGCATATAGCGCCTCAAAATATTCTTGGTTGCCTGAGCCAGGATTTTGTAATGCCTCCGGCAGATCCAAAATCACTTTCAGTAAAATGGACAGCATCAAACGGTGATACCTCAAATGATCCTGTTTTAGTGATTCCGGATTTGAAACCTGGCGACACGGGGATGTACACGTTGCAGGAAAACTTTTATTATAGTTGCGTCAGATTAGATACATTTTATTTAACTGCATTTCCCGGTATCAGAATTTCCGTCGCTCCCTCTCATTCGCTTTGCCAGGGCAAAAGTGAAATACTTTCCGCAACCTCGTCCGTTCCAGGAACCTTTAAGTGGACTCCTGCTACCGGCTTATCTAATGATGCAGTTGCTGCCCCTGTTGCTTCTCCACAAGAATTCACTAATTACCAAGTAACGGTTACTAATTCTTACGGTTGTAAGGACTCTGCGTTTATTCCAATAAGTGTTTATAAAAGCCCTGAGGCAAAAGCAGGCCCGGATAAAATAATTCTGGCCGGCGATACTGCCACTTTAATTGGCTCTGTAAGTGGTACCAACATAAATTATTATTGGTCACCTTCTTTATTCATGAATGACAGCCATTCCTTAACTCCCTTTGTTTATCCCCCTGAAGAAACAGATTATACTTTAAATGCGGTTTCAACGGTTGGTTGTGGCACTGCCACGGATGATATAAAAATTAGTGTTTATAAAGATATTTTTATTCCAAATGCTTTTACGCCGAATGATGATGGAATCAATGATGTGTTTCGCATAACCCCTTATGAAAATTACAAACTAAATAAGTTTAGTATTTATAATCGCTGGGGCAAACTGATGTTTGAAACTGATGATGCGCACAATGGATGGAACGGCACGTTCAACAGAACACCTGCGCCTGCAGGGATTTATGTATACTACATTGAACTGCAAAATCGCCAAAAGAAAATTCGTAAAAAAGGAACTGTCTTATTGTTACGTTAACAGGCTCCAAAATCCGCGGAACCTAAAAATAAAAATATTGATTAAATGTTCCTTTACTGGATTGCCGGCAAATTTCGAATGTTCTTTCCCATAATCCCGCGGCTAAAATATCAGTAATTTTTCTCTTGAAAATGACCAATTTTTAATGAAGACACTGCCTGAAATGAATGTTCACCTGTTGTTAAAAGGTTTTTCAAAAAAGTCATTCACTTGTTTATCAAAATCCTCTGTATGTTCTATCAAAGTTCCATGACCTGAATTGGGCAAAACCCATAAATAAGCATGCTGAATATTTTGATAAATCTGAATAGTATGCTCCAGCCTTATAAGATCATGATCACCGCTTATGATCAATGAAGGGCAACGAATATCGTGCAAAGCACTTAAAGGAATATTAGGTTGCAACCAATCAAGCATAAAGATTTTCCAGGCGTTTTTTTCTTTAGCAGTGGTAAGTTTTTTAGATTTCATTAAATCGTAGTAAGCATTTTCACTTTTCCATAAAGAAGGAATGAGCGCAGTTGAATCAGGCCAAAGATTGGCGCCCGTGGAAGCCAGCTTAATTACTTTTTCCGGATGACGCATCGCAAGCACCAAAGCTACTATGCCACCATCGCTCCATCCAATTACGTATGCAGAATCGATGTGCATTTTATCAAGCAAGGCCGCTTCATCATCGGCCATCATTTCAAAACTTAATGAATCTTTTGGATCAATTGATTTGCCGTGAGCGCGGCTGTCTGTGGCAATCACTTTGTAGCGTTTAGAAAAATACGGAATAATACTTGCCATCGACTTTATGCTTCCGCCGTTTCCGTGGATGAGTAACAGGGGTTTGCCATTTCCGTACGTTTCTTCATACATTTTTATGCCGCGCACTGTATAATATTTCCCTGCATTTTCATTATTGCCATAATCAATTTTTGACTGGCAGTATGTTGTCTTTGTAAAAGCGAATAGAAATAAGAGAAGAAATACTTTTTGCATTGGATTGGTTTAAAATAAAAAAACAAAAACTTTTAGAAAATAATTGTACAAAGTTATTGTTATCCATCTTTTCACCAACATAGGTTTCAAATTCTACAGCGTGAGACATGCCAGGAACGGGAAAATAAAAATCACACTTTTTTATTCGCCTGCCTGCCGGTAGGCAGGTTTACTGTTACGGACTGAAATAGCATCCTTTGTCGCAGTTTTTCCATGCTTTGTCGCAGTTTTTATAAAAAGAAGGATTAATATCCCTAAGTTTGATTTCATTTTACAAAAATGACACAATTCCAAAATGGAAAAGCCCTGGTATAGAAAAAAATGGATGACTGTTTTTATTCATGCTGCCGCATGGACGATCCTGTTTTCATTGCCAGCCCTGCTACGCCCATCTCATAATCCCAATGAGTCGCAAGCTGCGCAGCCGGTGAGTTCAACTATATTCTTTTTTATCTCACGTGCAAGTGATGCATTGCTGATCAGCTTTTTTTACCTGAACGCCATCGTGTTAATCCCGCGTTTTTTATACAAAAAGAAATACCTCGTCTACCCTCTTTCCGTTATATTTTATTTCCTGCTTTATGTAATGATCATGTGGTCGCTGTGGATCAATTTCACAAAAGCGGGTCACCATATGTTATTCAAAACACACCTTGTTGTAAGCATTTTTATTTTTTTATTTATTCTTGCTTGCAGCATTGCGTATAAAACTATAAGAGACAAATTTATTTCGGACAGGATTGCAAAAGATAAAGAGACAGAGCATCTTAAAACAGAACTTTCTTTGCTGCGCTCACAAGCCAGTCCGCATTTCATGTTCAATGTTTTGAATAATATGGTGGCGCTTGCCCGCAAGCAATCCGATGAGTTGGAGCCTTCACTCATTAAGTTCTCATCTTTGATGCGATACATGCTTTACGAAACGGATGAAGAAAAAGTTTCGCTGGAAAGTGAGGAAGAATATTTGCAAAGCTATATCGACCTTCAGCAACAACGCCTGAGTAAAAAAGTAGTGGTAACTGTTAATCTAAGCAAACCCGATAAATCGTATGAGATCGATCCTATGTTACTCATTCCTTTTGTAGAAAACGCTTTCAAGCATGGAACCGGTTTTATAGAAAATCCCAGGATTGAAATCGAACTAAAAGCAAAAGACAATATTCTTTATTTTCGTGTGAGCAACAGTTATGATCCTATATTGCAGCAGGTAAAAGACAAAGCCAGTGGCATTGGCCTTGTAAATGTGCGCAGAAGACTTGATCTTTTACATCCCGGAAAATATACACTCACCATTACAAAAGAAAACGGAATGTTCACCGTTTCCCTTCAAATAAATCTTAGCTGATGATACGTTGCCTTGCAGTAGATGATGAGCCATTAGCATTGGAATTGCTGGAAGACAATATCAGCAAAGTTCCCTTTCTGCAATTGATTGCAGCATGTGATAGTGTGACGGAAGCGATGAAAGTAATGGAGAAAGAAAGCATCGACCTGATTTTTCTTGATATCCAAATGCCAGGGCTTACAGGCCTTCAATTTATTGAAAGCATGACCGAAAAACCCATGATCATCCTGATAACGGCTTACAAACAATATGCGCTGGAAAGCTATAATCTTGACGTAACGGATTACCTCGTAAAACCGGTATCCCTCGACCGCTTCATCAAAGCCTGCAATAAAGCAAAACAGTTGTTTGAATTAAAGTCAAATCGAAAAAACCTTACTCCTTCTTCCGGCAACCTTGGGTATATTTTTGTAAATGCCGATTACAGCCTTATTAAAATAACACTTGCAGATATCATTTATATTGAAGGGTTGAAAGACTATATTAAAATACACCTTAAGAGCGCACAACATCCGGTGGTAACGAGGATGCCCATGAAAACCATTGAAGAGGAATTGCCACCATCTCAATTTATCCGTATTCATAAATCCTACATCGTTTCTGTTGCATTTATTACTGCTATTAGAAAATCCAGTGTATTTGTTGATTCACTGGAACTCCCACTAAGTGATACTTATCGTGACGCCGTTTCTGCTATTACGGGCAAATCTTGAGAGTAATTCACCTCCTGTAAAAAAATATTTACCATTTCGTCGCAACAATTTAACCGCTCATCGCATTTGCCAAAAAGCAGAAGCATCTCACTTTACATTTGTGCTCAAATTAATACAAGATGAAAAAAATACTTTTAGCAATCATAATTTTTGTTTCCACAAAATCCTTTGCTCAGTACCCCCAAATGCCCGCTTCCATGAAAAATAATGGACATGTATATGGAAAAATTTTGGATGCAGATAACAAACCGGTCGAAGGCGCTTCGGTTTTATTGCTTCATCAAAAGATGGATACTTCAACCCACAAAATGAAAATGGTTTTATTAAGCGGAGTAATCACTAAGAGTAATGGAGATTTTGATTTTACAGCCGTACCTGTTATGGGTAAGCTGGAATTAAGAATAAGTAATAGTGGCTTCAAAACCCAGCAACAGGATTTTTCCTTAATGTCAAAACCTGCACCGGGCGCTCCCCCTTCATTTGATAAGGACCTTGGAAATATTAAACTGGAAACCGATGCGAAGATGTTAAGTACCGTAACTGTTACAGGTTCTGCTCCCGGGTTAAAATTAGATATTGATAAAAAAGTTTTTAATGTAGAGAAAAACATTGTAAGTGCCGGCGGAACTGCCGTTGATGTAATGCGGAATGTACCATCAGTTCAGGTTGATATAGATGGAAATGTGAAATTGAGAAACGCTGCTCCACAGATTTATGTGGATGGCCGCCCTACTACTTTATCACTCGACCAGATTCCGGCGGATGCTATTCAAAGTGTAGAGGTAATAACCAATCCTTCTGCAAAATATGATGCTTCAGGCGGCAACGCAGGCATTTTGAATATCGTCTTAAAAAAGAATAAGGCCAGTGGTTATAACGGAAATCTTACCGCCGGCATTGATAGCCGCGGCGGAATAAATGCAGGAACTAACTTCAATGTAAGGCAAAATAAGATCAACTTTTCTGCAGCAGGTATGGTTCACCAGATGAGAGGCAATACCACAGGAACTACCGACCGACTGAACCTTGCGGATACTCAAACACACGTTTATCAGACTGATCTTAATAAAACCAACGGAGCATTTATGTTTGGTAAATTAGGCCTTGATTATTATGTGACCAACAGGGCAACTATTTCGCTTGGGCTCATTAAAGTACACGGACAATTTGATCCTATTGAAACCATCAACTCCAGGACTGATAGTTTATTACCCGGCGGTATAAAAAGCGCCAACAATATTCGTTACACCTCCGGATCCAGGACATTTGATGCCAATGGTTTACAATTGGATTATGTTTATAATTTTCCAAAAGAAGGAGAACAATTAACTGCGAATGGCAACTACTTTGCAGGGAACAATACAGGTAATTCATTGTACACTACCAATTATCTCAATGGCAATAACATTGCCGGTACACAGTTACAACAAGTAACAAGTGATGGCAGTATCAAATTTATGACCGAGCAGACAGATTATTCTTTACCCTTTAGCAAGCAAAAACAGTCAAAACTTGAAGCAGGATTAAGAGCACAGCAACACCAAACTACTAATAACAATGATAACTTTAGAGGCAGCAACTCAGATAATCTTGTGAAGATACCGGCAGGCACCAACGATTATAAAAGTACTGATAATGTATATGCGGCCTATGTAAGTGTAAAAAGCACTATAAAGGATTTCGGCTACCAATTAGGATTGAGAGCTGAAAGTTCAAACTATAATGGCGAACTTAGCAATTCGGGCGAAAAATTCAGTAACAATTATCCTGTAAGTTTATTCCCGTCATTGTTTCTTAGTCAAAAACTGAAGAACAAACAGGAATTGCAATTCAGTTATACGCGCCGCATCAACAGGCCCAACTTCTTCCAACTGATTCCATTTACTGATTATACTGATAGCCTGAACATAACACGTGGTAACCCAGGCCTTGTTCCTGAATTCACTACTTCATTGGAAATGAGCTACAGTAAAACCTTTAAGGGTGGCGACAACCTGCTGGCTTCCATCTATTACAAACATTCCGACAATCTTATCACCCGTTACCTTAGTCCCGGAACCAATCCTTTTACCGGCAAGGAAGACATTATCAACACTTATATCAACGCCAATTCAAGTTATTCTTACGGAGCTGAATTAACTTCTATAAATAAACTTACAAAATGGTGGGATATTACAACCAATGTAAATGTGTACGAGTCGAAGATCAATACGTCAAATATTGCCAATACTGTTCCACAGGATGCAATGCTAAGCTGGTTTGGCAAATTCAATAGTAATTTCAAGCTGCCAAAATCCTTCAGCATACAATTATCTGCCGATTACCAAAGCAAAACCAATCTTCCGATAAATAATAACCAGGGTGGTTTTCGTGGCGGTCCTTTCGGACAGGCTCAAAGTTCTTCACAGGGTTATATTAAATCTTTCTGGGGCACAGATATCGCTGTAAGGAAAAGCTTTCTTAAAAACAATGCAGCTTCTGTTAGTGTAAGTATGAATGATATCTTTAGGACACGCAAACAGGACCAGTATTCTGAAAGTCCCTATTTTATACAGAATTATAGTCGCCTCAATAATCCACAGATGGTTCGCGTAAATTTCACTTATCACTTTGGCAAAATGGATATGTCTTTATTCAAACGCCAGAATAATAAAGCCAGTGGCACACAGGATATGATGCAAATGGCACAGTAGTTAGGTACATTAAAGTTTAGGAGGCTGTTTCAAATTAATTTGATTCAGCCTCTTTTTATGTAGTTTAATGAAAATAAAAATCGGGTGTATTTGTTCCTTTACTGGTATCTACTTTTTCTTTTTTATTGAACTCCTGATGTATTTGATCCAAGTATTAACAAAGTATGCATTGTCGGCATTACTAAGTTTCGCGTCACAGAGGTGCATCGTTATTTGCTTTCCTTCGCAGGTAGAGGTAAGCATATACTCAATACGCTCGCCGTCAGCCAGGGGAAAAACTTTACCGTTAAACTGGGCGCAGCCAACTTTGTAATTTTTAGCAGGGCGCTTTGATTTGTTTTCACTTAATCTTACAGCTATTTCATTAAGTACTTTTAAAAATGGCGGTATATCCTTCACTTCAACCGGGAAAAACTTTTTATATTTTTCCATTTCAGTAAGATGATTAGTATAAAAAGCCGCCTGAGAAATAGATTCATCGAGCAGGATATATTTTTGCGCTTTCGTAACAGGAGCTGCACAAATAAAAAAAACAATAAAAAGGTACTTCATAAAAAAATCAAAAGATTATTTGTATTCGCCATACACCTGTCTCAGCGTGTCGGCTATTTCTCCAAGGGTACAAAAGTTTTCAACGGCATCAATTACTACAGGCATCAAATTTTCGTTTTTCGTTGCATGGTCTTTAATATTTTTTAAACAATCAGCCACCTTTGCATTATCCCTCTTTTCTTTTAGCGCTTTAAGCTTATTAATCTGAACCGTTCTGATACTGTCATCCACTTTAAAAGGCGGCGGCAGTGTTTCTGTGTCAGAAATAAACGAATTGACCCCAACTATTATTTTATCTTTTGATTCTATGTTCTTTTGGTAAGCATAGGCGCTTTGGGCAATTTGCTGCTGCATATAACCTTCGTCAATAGCATTTACACTTCCTCCCATCGCATCAATCGTTCCAATTATTTTCCAAGCTTCTTTTTCAACTTGTTCGGTAAGATTTTCTACAAAATAACTTCCTGCCAGAGGGTCGGCAGTATCTGCTACTCCACTTTCATACGCCACAACCTGTTGCGTTCTTATTGCAATTCCGGCTGCTTCTTCAGTAGGTAAATTCAGGGCTTCATCATAACCGTTGGTATGAAGGCTTTGAGTTCCGCCAAGTACCGCCGCCAATGTTTGTAAGGTAACCCGGCTAATATTATTCAATGGTTGCTGTGCGGTAAGCGTGCTTCCACCTGTTTGAGTATGAAAGCGCAACATCATCGCTTTTTTATCAGTCGCACCAAGGTCTTTCATAATTTTTGCCCACATCTTCCTGGCTGCGCGAAACTTGGCCACTTCCTGGAAAAGATTGTTGTGCGAATTAAAAAAGAACGATAATCTTTTTCCAAAAACATT
>JBBQWJ010000036.1:0-18430 GCA_038210685.1 Chitinophagales bacterium
CGTTCAAAAAGAAAAACTTACCAAGGATTTGAACTATCTTAAAGGTTTCCTAATTACAGTAGAGAAGAAATTAAGTAATGATAAATTTGTACAGAACGCAAAACCTGAAGTGATTGAATTGGAAAGAAAAAAGAAAGAGGATGCAGAATCGAAAATTAAAGTGATAGAACAAACAATTGCTTCACTTTGATGTTTAAAAAACTGGTAAGTTCATGAAAATACTGATAAAAATTTTTCTGTGCATTTTTTTACTGTCTTCGATTACCAACAACTCATTTGCCCAGGATAAATCAATAATTAAAAAAGAACCAAAGTTTAAACCCCCGGTTGTAAAAACGTACCTGGGTGTAAATCAAAATGGAGCGCAGGTTACAGTTGATGAAGGTGTACAATTGGTTGGCTTGCCTTTGAAAATTGTAGATGCGAAAAACAATGCATACACAATTTCTTCTTACCAGTTTCTTTACAGGCAAAAATCGTATTTCCTTGATGATGAAACCGGAAAGAAAGAAGAAGCTTTTACAATTGCAGCCGATCGTTTTAGTTCTACTCCTTTGCCAAAAGTTTGGGTAGATAATATAAGACGCAATTTGCAGAAAGATGAGCAACTTTATTTCTTTGATATCGTAGTAAAAGATAAAGAAGGGCGGCAATTTTTTGCTCCGGAAATAAAAATCACTATTAAATAAATGATAGAAATAAGGCCTGCGCAAATAAACGATCTTCCAATCATCAATCAACTAGCTCATGAGATATGGCCCTATGCTTATCTTGAAATTTTAGGAGAAGCGCAACTTAAGTACATGCTTGATAAAATTTATTCTATTCCCTCCCTGGAGCACCAGTTTTCTGTTTCAAATCAAAGCTTCATTATTGCAACAGAAAATAAGATTCCCGTTGGCTTTGCCTCTTACTCTCCACACGAAGATGCAACTGTGTACCATTTAAACAAAATTTATGTTTTACCAAACCAGCAGGGAAAAAATATTGGTAAGTTTATGTTGGATCATATTATTTCAGCCATTAAAAAGTACGGCGCATCTTCTTTACAACTTAATGTAAACCGTTATAACAAAGCGCTTCATTTTTATGAAAAGCAAGGATTTAAAGTGATCCGCCAAGAAGATATTGAAATCGGTTCAGGATATTTCATGAATGACTATGTACTTGAAATGTATTTGTAAACAATTGCCAATTTTCTTTTTTTTTATAGCCAAAACAAAAAAACAACTAAAATGTTTTTTTACTGTAACATTTTTCTTGCCTTATCCGTCTAAATAAAAACTTTACCAATTAAAAAGAAATATATACCATTCATGTATTGTTATGTACTATGCAAAACACGCTACTTAGTTTTGTAATGTAATATTTCAAACACAGCAACACAAAACTCATGACAAAAGCGACTATTTTCATCCCCATCCTTATAATTTTTTCACTAAATACGTTTGCTCAAACCCACACTGGTACTATATCTGGTAAAATTACAGATGGTGGTGAGCAAAAAATAATTGATGCAGCTACTGTTTCGTTATACAAAAGCGCCGATTCTTCTTTAGTTAAAATTAACCTTACAGATAAAGAAGGGGATTTTGAATTTATTAATCTTGCTCCTTCAAAATATTATTTGCTGGCTACCTCTATTGGGCATTTAGCTACTTACAGCTCACCTATAAATGTTGCAAAAGGCGAAAAAGTTTCAGTCGGTTCTCTTAAACTTAATAATGAGACAAAAACTTTGAAAGGGATTATAGTGACAGCAAAAAAACCTTTCATCGAAAGAAAAATTGACCGCACCATCATCAATGTGGATGCTTCTATTACCAATGCAGGAACCACTGCGCTTGAAGTGCTGGAAAAATCACCCGGCGTTTCTGTTGATAAAGACGGAAATGTAAGTTTGAAAGGAAAAGCGGGTGTAATAATCATGCTTGATGGAAAGCCTTCTTATTTAAGCGGGCAGGACCTTGCCAATCTTTTAAAAAATATGCCTTCAAGTGCTATAGATCAAATTGAGATCATGACCAATCCTTCTGCAAAATATGATGCGGCAGGCAATTCAGGAATCATAAATATCAGAACAAAGAAAAATAAAATGCATGGCATTAACGGGAGTGTTACTGCTTCACTGATGCAATCTTACTATACAAAAACTAATAACAGTTTCAATATTAATTACCGCACAGGCAAAGTAAATCTCTTTGGAAACTACAGCTATTCTTTATGGCAAAACCACCAGGACCAGGAGATCATAAGAAGATTCAGAGACACTTCTACAAAGCAGATTGAAACCATTTTTAACCAGGATATAATCCGTCATAATAAATCGCAGGATCATAATATCAAAGTAGGAATGGATTTTTATGCTTCAAAAAAAACAACATTGGGGGTTGTGTTTTCAGGATATTTAAATCCTTATACCAGTGAAAGCGTTAACCAGAACAATCTAAACAACTCTAAAAACCAAGTGGATTCAATCGTTAAGGCTGATTATTATAACAACGGAAATTCTAAAAACTTTTCAACCAACCTCAACATGTTACATAAATTTGATTCTGCAGGAAAAGAATTTACGGTTGATCTGGATTATCTTAATTATGATCAGCCGGCAAATTCACTTCTTTCAAATCAATATTATTATCCTGATTTTAGTGTACGAAAATCACCTACAGAACTTATAGGGAACCTTCCCTCCAAAATAAAAATCTATTCAGCAAAGACCGACTTCACGTTTCCCTTAAAGCATAATGCAAAAATTGAAACCGGGTTAAAAATCAGTTATGTAACTACAGATAATGATGCGATTTATCAAAATAAAACTTCTTCAGGAACGAGTATAGATGAAGGCAAAACCAATCATTTTATCTATAAAGAAAATATCAACGCTGCTTACGTAAATTACAACAGGCAAATTAAAAAATGGGGCGTGCAGGCCGGGCTGCGAGCAGAAAACACGAATGCAAAAGGACACCAGCTTGGAAATGCATCACATCCTGATTCTGCATTTACAAAAAAATATGTAAACCTTTTTCCTACTGTTTATGTAAGTTACCAATTGAATGATAAGAATACTTTTTCTGCTAACTACGGCCGTAGGATAGACCGGCCTGATTATGGAGATCTGAATCCGTTTTATTATTTCCTTGATGAATATACTTATCAAGTGGGCAACACTTTATTACAACCTCAATTTTCTGACAACATTGAAGTGTCGCATACTTACAATGGGTTTCTTACCACAACAGTTAATTACAGTAAAATCCATCATGTAATGACGGATGTGATCAAACAAATAACCAGTGAAAGAAAAACCTTCCAGACGAAAGAAAATCTTGCATCAAAGACTAATTATGGAATTGCCGTAAGTGCCAATTTCCCGGTTACAAAGTTCTGGTCAACGAATTTATATACCAACGTAAATTACAATGCTTTCAGTGGCGTTCTTGATGGAGGTAACCTGAAAATAAAAGCTACCACTTTTATGGCAAACATGAACAATCAATTTACACTCAATAATGGCTGGAGCGCCGAATTGAGCGGCTTTTACAGGTCAAAAGGAATTGAGGGAGAGCTTGTGATCAACCCCATGTGGAGATTAGACGCGGGCATACAAAAATTGATTTTAAAGAAGAAAGGAAGTTTAAAATTTGGTGTTCGGGATATTTTTAATACCCAGGTTTTTTCAGGAAATATCAACTACCAGGATATCGATGCTTATATAAAAAATTACCAGGACAGCCGAACCTTCTCACTTACTTTTTCCTATAGGTTTGGTAAGCCAATAAAAAACCAACAACACAGAAGAACAGGAGGCGCGTCAGAAGAACAAAACCGTGTGAAAAGTTCGGGAAATTAAAAAGAGCCAGTACCTAAAACGAAATGCACAACAGTTCAATGCCAGAAACTGTTGTGCATTTTTGCTTACGGCCCCATTTATTTTACAATATTTTCAACCTTTCCACCTGTTCCGTCCGGCGATCGACATCCGTAACTTTAAGAAAATAAGTTCCCGGCGCAGGCTTGCGTGGCCAATCGATATTAATAGCGGCAGCTTTAGTGAGATTATAATTTTTGAAAAAAATCAATTGTCCATAACTATTGAAGAGTTCTACTCTATAATCACTGCCGGAATTGTCTGCAAATTGAATATTAACCCCGGAAACAGTGGGATTGGGATAAACAGATATCTTTTGATTTTTTGAATTATCGATATATACACTTCGTACTTCAGAATAAGAAACTTTTCCACTAATATCTGTTCGCATTAATCTAAAATATAGTTTGCCGGTAAAATTCTTTTCAGGTGAATAAATAAACCGGGAATCGATAATAGTTCCGTCAATGCTGGAAACACCTTCACCCAAAACAGTAAAATCATTACCATCCGAACTTATTTCTATTTCATATTTGCCTGAAGGATGCGGATTGTTTACTTTCCAGTTTATTACTATTCCATTATTATTTGCAGATACAATAAAGGCAGTTAAATTAGTTTGCAAAATATTAAAAGGGCACCAGTAATAAACCAATTGCGCAGCCAATCTTGTATAGGCTTTTAATTTAATGATCGCGTTATCACTACCGGTTAAAATCGTAAAAGTACTCGTAGTAAGATAATTCAAAGTAACATTCCCACTTCCATAGTAAGATGAACTTCCACCAAAATATTGTGTATGAGGTTTTTTATTAAAAACAGTATCTGGCCCAACATTCACTTCATCACCATTACCAACCGGATCGTAAGGGCCAAGCGTATAGGGGCCATAATCTTTTGGTGGAGATAAAACGGAACTAAAAAAACCATCGGGCCCTGTAAATTGCGATCTCCTGTAAGTTTCAAAAAGATAATCCTCTGAAGTGTCAAGATTATTTTCAAGATTATAGTTTACTACTGTAGTAACTGTATCGCTTAACTTTAAGCAGGTGAGGAGACCCACGGTATCACTGAATTTAGGAAACGTAATAGCAGTGTTCGTCGAAATTATTGAATCATAATATTGATTATATACTACAGAATCTGGCGAAGAGCCATCGCTACAAGTACATTGCGAAAATGCCTGTTGAATTGGTGTTATAAAAAGCAATAAAATAACACGAATGCATGCTTGTTTCATAGGTAACGATTTAATGACAAATAGGATTCTTAACAATTTTAAAAATACAAATTGAAAGCTGTCCTGTAAACCAGAAAAACGCCCGAATATAGTTACAGTAAAATCAAGGTTATCAAGGGGGGAAATTACGTTTAGGAAATAGTAAACCAACAAATAAGCGGGATTTCTACTTTGATTTGTAACTAAAAAAACTTCCTGCTTTTACACAGGAAGTTCTTTATTAAACACTTTTTTTCCTAAGAGAACAAGCCGCCTTTCTTTAAAGAAACAGTTCCCTCTCCAATCTCAAATCCATTATTGTAAATAGAAATCTTGTAATCTCCTGTCTGATACTGGCTGTTTTGTGACCATTCTACTTTTACAGGTTGCTTTTGCCCCTGCACATAATTAACCTGTATTTTTTTAGTGAATGGTTTCTGTACTCCGTCCCGGGTTGTAAACGTTCCGGAACCCAAAGCATCCACCTCAACCGATTTTCCATCAGGAGCCGTAATAGAAACATAAATATCTTTAGGCCCGGAAGGCGTAATACGGTTTGCGTCAAGTATAAACGAAATTCTTAATTTATCCACACGCTTTGCGGTAGAAGTCACTTTTTCCTTTCCACTGTTTTTTTCTTTAATCCCTTCAATTGAAAAATTAGAGGCGGTTAAAGTAGAGCCAATATCTATCAAAGTATCTTTATGCTGAATTACCTTGTTTGCAGAATCATAACTTTGTTTCACCACATCTCTTTGTTGTGTAACAACTCGGTTTGTTTCTGTAAGTTGCGTATTGGCATTTTGCAAAGAATCAATTTGTGCTGTATACATTTCAAGGTTGCCCTTTAACTGCGCAATTAATCTTTGTGCTTCTGCGAGCTCTGCTTTTGTTGCATTCCTGTTATTAATAATGCTTTGAACTCTAGCTCTTAAGGCGTCAATATCCTTGTCTTTTGTTTTCAAAAGGCTATCAGCTTTTACATTGCTTGTTTTAAGTGCATCGAGCCTTAGCGCTGCATCGTCTAATTCACGTTGCAATTCATTCTTTGAGGAATCGCTGTTTACAATTTGTGTGGTAAGATCTTGCTTTTCCTGGCGGTTTTTATTTTTATCATAGATAATATAACCCCATGTAGCAAGCAAAGCGATGACAAGAATGGCAGTTAATATATTACGGCCACTATTATTTTTTTTAACGATTTCTGTTTCCCTGGGATTTTCGCTTTCAGGAAAGTTTTCGTAACTCATGATGTAAGTTTTTTATTTTTATTAATGTTAATACGTTTTGTAATTTTCCAAAATCATGCCAAAGAAATTGAGATTCAGAAAGATACACCACGACAAAGCTATTTCATTTCCAAACAATGTAACCCGAAATTTTTATCTTTGATAAATGACCGCTTCCTCAATCATAACTAAATGGAAAAATAAAGAATACAAACCTATTTACTGGCTCGAAGGAGATGAAGATTACTTTATAGATGAAATAATGGAATATGCCGAAAAAAAAATACTTTCAGAAAGCGAAGCCGAATTTAACCAAACAATTTTTTATGGAAAAGATGCTAATTGGGCTGACATTGTAAATGCCTGCAGGCGTTACCCGATGTTTGCAGAAAGGCAGGTAGTGTTGCTGAAAGAGGCCCAGCAAATGAAAGATGTTGATAAGCTGGAAGCATATGTTGAAAATCCCCTACCCTCCACTATTTTGGTTGTTTCCTATAAAGGAAAGACACTTGATGGAAGGCAGAAATTCTCAAAGGTGATTAAGAAGACAGGCGAGGTTTTCCAGTCAAAGAAAATGTATGAAAATCAACTGCCTGGCTGGATAAACAGTTACCTGCAGGCAAATGGTTTTACGATAAAGCCCAAAGCCCTGGCCTTATTGGTAGATCATATTGGCAACGATCTTTCCCGCATTGTAAACGAGATTGAAAAACTCTCCTTAAACCTGGGTGCAGAGAAAATTATTACTGAAGATGATATCGAAAAATTTATCGGTATCAGTAAAGAGTACAATATTTTTGAATTGCAAAATGCATTAAGCAGAAAAGACCAGCCGAAAGCTATACGGATTATCCAATATTTTGAAGCCAATCCTAAAGCAGTTCCTGTTCAGTTAATACTGCCCTCGCTTTATTCTTATTTTTCAAAAATCCTTTCGGTTTACCAAATGCACGACAAGAGTGAGCGTGCGATAAAGCCTGTATTTAATTATAACCCTGCATTAGTAGAGCAGGTAATGGAAAACATTAAAAATTATTCTTTTCTGGAAATGGAACAGGTAATTTTATTATTGCACGATTCAAATCTTAAAAGTATCGGGATCGGCAATTCAGTAATATCTACTGGCGCTTTAATGAAAGAACTTTCTTACAAAATAATGAACATTAGGGCGAAAACAATTTAATAACTCGCGCTTCCGTCAATCACTTTTACCTGTTTTTTGTGGCTGTTCTTTTTTTGATATTCCAAAACTTCTTTCGGAACTATTTTCTTCATAGGTTCTTCAGTTGCCACTTCCGCTTTTGGAGGGTTAAGTAAATAACCCCGATCGTATTCTTCAGTTTTTATAATGTGTCCATTATCGTAATAAGTCCACTTCCCGTCTTTTACACTGTAAGGTTGCGCTTTAACGATCTTATAACTAACAATTTCATTATTCCCTGTTCCATAAATCGGTATTGTGTCGTAAGGCTGATCAGGATTGTAAGCACGCCAGTTTTCTTCTCTTACCAAATCCCCATACTGAGTAAAATACTGCCATTTGCCATCCTTGTCGCCATTTTTGTAATTTTCAAACCCTATAAAATCTCCTTGCAAAGTATATTTTCGCCATGTTCCTTCTCTTTTGCCATTTATAAAAACACCTTCCTCTTCATAACCAGGTTCACCACGCAAAGGATCAACATGAACTACCCATTTACCCTGTTTTAAATCATGAACATCAATAGCATTTATAGTATCACCTTTTGCAGAAATTTTATAATTTTTGTATTGAGCATTAGCATTTAAAAGAATCAATTGGAAGCCTATAAGCAAGAATAATAATTTTTTCATGGGACAGATTTCTCCTTAATAATAATAATCATAATAATTTACTGTAATTCAAAATTACCAAATTAAGAACGTTAATTGCCTGCTTTAAATTCTCCGTTTCAAAATTTAACTTTCAGCATAATTTTTCAGGCATGAAATTTATGGATGAATAAGGTTATATTTAGATGAAATAAAAATTATAAACATGCAAATAAATCTGCAAACATTAAAATTCGATGCCAGGCAAGAACTCAAAGAATATGTAAATGAGAAGGTTGGGAAGCTCGCTCATTTTGATGACAAGATAATAAGTGCGGACGTGACGTTATCAACAAATGGCGATAACGTTGAAAATAAAATTTGTGAAATCAGGTTGGTAGTTCCCGGTTATGACGATTTTGTGAAGAAAAATGCAGCCACTTTTGAGGAGGCAATTCACAGCAGTGTAGACGTTCTTCAAAAAATACTGAGAAGAAAAAAAGAAAAAGCGTAGAATCAATATTGAAGATCGGTTTCTATCGGGTAATGATCTGAATATGGAACATGAATAACCCGAAACTGGTTAACCTTGAAATTCTTATCTGCAAGGATATAATCAATTCTAAGCGTGGGGGAAATAAAGCGGAAAGTTCGGCCTATAAAAGAACCTTTTTTCAAAAAACTATCCTGCAGTTTTCCTTTAATAGTGAAGTAAGTATTGGAGTTAGGAACATCATTAAAATCTCCGGTAAGTATTACCGGGTAGGGACTTTCTTCAATTTGCTTATCCACAGTTTGAGCCTGAGAATAACGGTATTCATAACCCTTTTTCAATTTCGAAACAATAGTCCTCGAATCTCTGTAACCTGGGTCTTTAGCGTGTTTAAGCTTACTGAGGCTTTCATAATCTGAATGTTCAAACCTTACAGATTGCAAATGTGTTGTAAAGATTCGAAGTGTTTTTTCGCCACGTTTTATATCAATATAAACCAAGTGTTCCGCCTTCGTGTCCTTACCATAATTAATTGTATCAGAATTAAGAATTGGGTATTTTGAAAAGATAATAACGCCGTTGGAATTGGAATGTGGATCAGATCCAGTTTCTGCGAACAGATAATAAGGATAGCCCATTTTCCTGATAGTTGATGCCGTTGAATTAGAATCAGTCATATCTTTTTCATCCGCATACTCTTCAAAACAAAGTATGTCGGCATTTTGAGATTTTATAACTTTCATCATTTGTGGGTAGTAACTGCTTCCTTCTTTTAGGTGTTCATAATAATTATCCCAACCTTCCACATTCCAATGAAATATTCGTAAAGAATTTGGTTGTTTTACCTCTGAAAAGTGCTGCGGGAAATTAAAAGCAAAAACCGCTAAAATTTGTTGGGTTCCCAAAAGCATTGCAATCAATGATACCCAAAACCATTTTGACTTTAGTATTGCCCAAAAAATTATAAAGCAAAAAAGCGCAAAGAAAATTAAAGGAAAGGCTAGCCCGGGAAAAGCTATAAACCAATATTTGCCTGTATCAATGAATGGGACAAGGCAAACCAAAAGGTAAATAATGATAATCCCAATATTAATCAACAGAAAAATACTTCTGAAAAGGTTGCGTGCTTTGTCTCGCATAAAAAATTAAGGCCGGTTATTTAAAAACATTTTCGGAAAGATACATTTGTAAATGGTAACAAATAGCTAAATAAGATCTTTCCGGTTACAATGCACTTTTTTACAATTTTACTGCCAAATAATACTATCAATATTGTAAATCAGTTTCAACCGGATAATGATCAGAATAAGGAATGTGGATAACCTGAAACTGATTTACCTTAAATTTTCGGGAAGCTAAAATATAATCAATACGTAACGTAGGAGAAATAATTCCAAATTTTGTGCGCGTTGTTCTCCCTGTCCAAAATCCCATTTTTAAAAAAGGATCCTGTAAATTTCCCTTAACATTAAAATAAGTACTTGAATTAGGAATATCATTAAAATCGCCGCAAATGATGGCAGGATAAGGACTTTCACTAATCTTTCTCCCTACAAATTGTGATTGATGATATCGAAAGGAGTAACCTCTTATTAATTTTGAAAAAATTTTTCCATAGCTATCGGCACCTGCATCTCCATATATTTCTTCACTTTTTTGTCTTTGGTTTTCCCAATCAGCAAATTTTATCGGAATTAAATGAGTGGCAAAAACGCGGAAAATTTTGTCTTTCACTTTAATATCCGCATAAATCAAGTGTTCGCCTTTTTTATCCAGGTTCAAATTAAAACTTGCTGTATCAACAATTGGGTTTTTAGAAAAAATGATGATACCGGAACGGTTATCGATATGCCTGTTTTTTACAGGAACAAAATAATGAAAAGGAAAACCCATTTGGGTAATTGTAGTAATATTAGATTTAAAAATTGTGGTATCCTTTGATTCAAAAAATTCTTCAAAACAAAGCACATCTGCATTTTGCGTTTGTACTACATCCATCATTAACGGGCGCAAAGCATGCCCCCCATTTTCGATATATTTTTTTTCTTCCGGTTGATTCCATGACATCACGTTCCATTGTAAAACACGCAAAGTATTGGGTTCTTTTTCAGAAATAAATTTTTTGGTAAGGTGAAAGGAAAAGACAGCTAAAATCTGCTGAATTCCAAGAACTATGGTTATTACACAAACCCAAACAAATTTGGATTTTAAAATGATCCAAAGAATCATAAAGAATAGTAAAGCGAAAAAAAGTAATGGAAAGATAATTCCCGGAACGGCTATAAACCAGTTAACACCCGTATTTACAAATGGAACAAGACAAACGAACAAGTAAGCGATGACAATGCATGCGTTGAGAAAAATTAAGATCTTTTGGAAAACGGGCCGCCTGTGGTAAGACATAATTTCAAATTATCACAAAGTGAATCAAATGTTTTCTGTTTCAGCTTTGCACTCTGCCAAATAAAAATCCTCTGTATTTCTTTGTTTACTATTCTCAGAGCTTTTGCTGCCTTTCATTAGCAAATCAGCTAATCAGCACATTAGCTAATTAATGGCCTTTCCCCCAACCAAACCAGTCATTTCCATTCGCATAAATCAGCAAAGCGAACAATATTACCATCCCTGCAATTTGTGCATATTCCAAAAATTTATCACTTGGTTTTCTACCCGTGATCATTTCAACAACAGTAAATACAACATGCCCTCCATCCAGTGCCGGTATCGGCAATAAATTCATAAAGGCAAGGATAATAGAAAAGAAAGCCGTTATTTTCCAAAAAACTTCCCAATCCCAACCCGTGCTCGGAAAAATGGAAGCCATGGTTTTAAATCCACCAAGCCCTTTATAGGCGCCCGTTTCAGGATTGAAGATCATTTTAATCTGCTGAACGTAAAAATCCAATTGCTTGCCGGTTTCTCTCACTCCCGCAGGAAATGAAGCAAGAAAGCCATAGCTTTTGTGCTCCAGTTTTAATATACCCAGACTATCTGCTTGTGCTCCGTTTACTACATAAAAGCCAATTGTTCCTGCAGTATCTACTAAAACCCTTGTTTTGATTGGATTCCCATTTCTGATAATTGTTAGACTAACACTATCACCTTTTTTCTGCTTAAGTAATGGCGCCATTTCATCGAAGTACTTAACAGGGGTAGAATCAACTGCAACGATTCTATCATATACGCGTAAACGTTCCTGGTTCAAATTACTTAAATTGTTAACGTCACTTCTCCCACTCTTTCGTGAATCCCTAATATCTACCGAGATAGATTTATTTAAACCGGATGAACCGTTCTCCTCTGAACCAGGGAAACCGCCAATTATGACAGGTAACCTGGGTTGTATCAAAAATGAACCCCGTTTTCCTTTTTTCTCTATCAGTTGCTCTATCAGGTTCACAGGAATATTTATAGTTTCCTCTTTCCCATTCCTTTCAACGGTTATTTGTTTTCCCAATAATATTTTACCAGAAAGTTCTTCATAATATTTAACAGGCTCACCATTGACAGCCACAATTTTATCGCCATTTTTTAAGCCTATATTACTCATCAGGCTATCTGTAACCCATATTCCGTTGGGCATATTTTTTACGGGCAACCTGGTTTCTCCCCACGTAAAAAGTACCATGGCGTAAATTAAAAATGCAAGCACAACATTCATAGTAACACCGGCCAATAAAATAATCAATCGCTGCCAGGCAGGCTTACTTCTGAATTCCCATGGTTGAGGTTCCTGATTCATCTGTTCTTTATCCATACTCTCATCCACCATTCCGGAAATTTTTACATAGCCGCCTAATGGAAGCCAGCCAATACCATATTCAGTTTCTCCAACTTTCTTTTTAAAGATAGAAAACCATGGATCGAAAAATAAATAGAATTTTTCTACACGGCATTTAAACCATTTGGCAGTAATGAAATGGCCAAACTCATGAACGATCACCAAAATGGAAAGAGAAAAAATAAGATAACCGGCTTGCAAACCTACACCCGGCCAATTGATTGCTAATATTGTCATACAATGTTAAAGTACAAATGTTGATGTACGGTATTTTACTTTTTTTTGAATTTAGCCTTTACTTTTTTATGGGCAAGGTCACATATTTACCAAAGAAGCAGCAAAATTACGAGCCTCACCATCGCTTTCAAAATAATCAGAAAGATTTGGCTTTTCTATATAATTAATCTTTTGCAAACATTTTTCTATCACAGCAGTCATATCCAAAAACCCAATACGATTGTTCAAAAACGCCCAAACTGCAATTTCATTAGCGGCATTTAAAATGCAGGGAAAATTACCACCTTTTTCAAGTGCCATTTTTGCCAGGCTAAGGTTACGGAATGTTTTAATATCCGGCTCTTCAAAAGCAAGAACAGGGATTTTCTTAAAATTGGCGCGTGGATTATCGTTATGGACTCTTTTAGGGAAAGTAAGCGCATATTGAATAGGAAGTCGCATATCCGGCAATCCCATCTGCGCTTTTATGCTTCCATCTTCAAACTGAACCATACTGTGGATAATACTTTGCGGATGGATGATTACCTCAATCTGTTCAGGTAAAAGATTAAAAAGCCACTTCGCCTCAATCATCTCAAGCCCTTTATTCATCAGAGTTGCAGAGTCAATGGTAATTTTTGCTCCCATCTTCCAGTTAGGATGCTGCAACGCATGATCTTTCTTAACATTCACCAAAAAATTCGGTTTTTTGCCGAGAAAGGGGCCACCGCTGGCAGTTAAAATTACTTTTTCAATTTTATTTCTCGTTTCACCAATAAGGCACTGAAAAATTGCGGAATGTTCACTGTCAACAGGAATTACCGGAACTCTTTTTTCCACTGCCAGTTGCATTACCAAATCTCCGGCCACCACTAGTGTTTCTTTATTGGCCAGTGCAATTGCTTTTCCTTTCTCTATTGCTTTCAATGTTGGTTTCAGACCTGCAAAGCCAACAATCGCTGCCAACATCATGTCATAGGTATCGAAATCGGCAACTTCATCCAAAGCAGTATCGCCTGTAAAAACTTTTATATCAGTGGATTCCAGGGCATTCTTTACCTTTTCATATTTCGTCTCATCTACTATTACTATTGCGTTTGGCTGAAATTTGAGCGCTTGCTCAATCAGTAACTTATCATTTGTCTGAGCAGTTAATATTTCTACTTCGAACAAATCAGGATGTGCCTCAATCACTTCCAAAGCCTGGGTGCCAATGGAACCGGTTGAGCCAAAAATCGCAATCCTTTTTTTTATCGATTCTGCCATTTCATTCTTCTTAAAAACATTGAATTATAGATTTTTTTCAATAATCCCATAAGGGAATTGGCAATTTACTGTATTAATTTTTGTAAAGCATCATTCACAGCTTTAAAATTGAAGCGGTTGACAACGTTTTGCATCATCCTCCTGATCTCCTCATTTTGAAGATTGCCTATGGAACCTTCATGGGTATGATTCATTTGCCTGTCGGTTTTGAATGCTCCCGCGTCCACGTCAGCACCTATTTTTTTGTAGGCGTCGCGCAATGGCATCCCTTCCAATACCAGCTTGTTCATTTCTTCAACTGTAAACAGGTATTTATATTTTTCATCAGAGAGGATGTCTTTTTTCACTTCAATATTCTCAAGCATTAAAGTTGCCATCCGGATACAATCCCTTAAATTTTTGATTGCCGGAAAAAGATGTTCTTTCAATAATTGAAGATCTCTGTGATAGCCCGAAGGAAGATTAGTTGTTATCATCATAATCTCGTTTGGAAGGGCCTGTATACGGTTGCAATGTCCCCGGATCAATTCAAAAACATCGGGATTTTTTTTGTGAGGCATGATGCTGCTCCCTGTTGTAAGTTCATCCGGAAAAGAAATAAATCCAAAATTCTGATTAAGATAAATACAAGCATCCATGCTCATACGGGCAAGCGTAGACGCAATATTTGCCAGCGACTGTGAAAGGATTCTTTCAGTTTTCCCACGACTCATCTGAGCATAAACAACGTTGTAGTTTAAATCTTCAAAACCAAGCAACTCAGTAGTATATTTTCTATCGATTGGAAAAGACGAACCGAAACCTGCAGCTGAGCCTAAAGGATTCTTGTTTACAATTTGCCATGTGCCATGAAGTAAGATCATATCATCCACTAAACTTTCAGCATAAGCGCCAAACCACAAACCGAAAGAACTAGGCATAGCAAGCTGTAAATGAGTATAGCCAGGCAAAAGATGATCTTTGAAATTTTCGCTTTGTTTTAAAAGAAGTTCAAAAAAAGCGTTTACTTCATGAACCAGTTCTTCAATTTCATTTCGTAAATAAAGTTTAAGATCTACAATTACCTGGTCGTTTCTTGAGCGCGCCGAATGTATTTTTTTGCCCGAATCGCCGAGTTTTTTTGTCAAAATAAATTCCACTTGTGAATGAATATCTTCTACGCCTTCTTCCAATAAAAAGGTTCCTGCAATAATATCTGCATAAATATTTTTCAATGCATTTTCTAATTCATGCAATTCCACAACTGTGAGCAGGCCAACTCTATTCAACATTTTTATGTGAGCAAGCGAACCCAAAACATCATATGGCGCCAGAAACATATCAAGTTCACGATCCTTCCCCACGGTGAAAGTTTCAACTTCTTTTAATGATTCAGTATTTTTTTGCCAAAGTTTCATTTGCGTTTTGTTTTCAGGATATTAATTCAATCGAAAAATTTTTGAGCAATTGAATGTAAGTTTCAATGCCTTCTTTAATTTCCTTTTTATAAATAAATTCATCAGCGCTATGGCTCCTTGCAGAATCACCGGGCCCTATTTTTAAAGAAGGAAAATCCATCAAAGCCATGTCAGAACAGGTTGGCGAGCCATAAGAAGAAATTCCCATTTTAGTTCCTGCAATTACCAAAGGATGATCTTCTTTGATAAACGAGGATTTTAATCTTATAGACCGCGGTTGAATTTCACTCTTAATATTTTCTTTAATAACAGAAATAATTTCTTCAAATTTATACAATTCATTCACGCGCACATCCACTAAAAATTTGCATTCTGAAGGAACAATATTATGTGTCTTATTTTCTGTATTAACAGAAGTAACCGCTATGTGAACTTCTCCCAATAAAGAAGAAACTTTTGGAAACTGAACGGTACTCAACCAATTGATATCTTTCATTGCAATATACAAAGCATTGATGCCTTCATTTCGCGCAGCATGACCGGCTTTACCATGAGCAACACAATCAAGCACCAGCAAGCCTTTCTCTGCAACTGCCATATTAAGCAAAGTAGGCTCGCCCACTATGGCACAATCAATTTTCGGCAAGTGACTCAATAAAATCTCTACTCCATTTTTGCCCGAGATTTCTTCTTCTGCAGTTCCCGCAAAAACGATATTAAAAGGAATATCCGCATCATAAAAATAAACGAACGTTGCGATTAAAGATACCAATGGACCGCCGGCATCATTAGAACCAAGACCAAATAATTTTTCCTCTTTTTCAATGGGTTCAAAAGGGTTCAAAGTATAGCCCTTATTTGGCTTCACCGTATCATGATGAGAATTTAATAAGAGCGTTTTTTTGTTTTGATCAAAATGCCTGTTGGTTGCCCACACATTATTTAGATAACGGTTGGTCTTTATATTTCTTTTGCTGAAAAATTCTTCCAGGCAATCAGCTGTTATGTCTTCTTCTTTGCTGAATGACGGGATTGCAATTAATTGTTTTAATAAATTAACAGCACCAGAATATAAATCATCAATATTTGTTTGTTTACTGCTCATTGCAAAGAAATTTTTGTTCCGCCGGTTCCTTTTATTAAGGAAGACAAGTGAGAAGAATTTCCAATAATTACTTCGTTCACTCCTTTATTAATTGCATCAAATGCATTATCGATTTTTGGCAAAATACCTGCGAATAATTTATTCGATTTTTTTAAGGATAAATAGTTTTCATGATTGATGCTATCAATTACTGAATTTTCATCTTCCACATTCAGCAGCACACCATTTTTTTCAAAACAAAAAACAAGTTTTACATCATAGGAAGCAGATAAGTTTACGGCGATAACAGAAGCAATCGTATCGGCGTTCGTATTTAAAACATGGCCGTTGCCATCGTGCGTAAGTGCTGCTACCACAGGTGTAAGACCATTGTCTAAAAATAATTTCCAGCTTTTTGAATCGATGTCTTCAGCATTCAGATCGCCAACCCAGCCATAATCAATTTCTTTTGCCGGTCGTTTTTTTGCAGGCAACAAATTAGCATCAGCACCAGTAACTCCAAGGGCGTTACAACGTTTTGCCTGCAGTTGTGCCACCACCTTTTTATTTACCAGCCCGCCATACACCATCGTTACCAAATCAATTGTTTCATCATCAGTGATTCTGCGACCATCTATATAATTTGATTGAATACCCAGTTTATTACCAATGGAAGTAGCAATTTTTCCACCTCCATGCACCAGTATTTTTTTATTCTCAATTTTAGCAAAAGCGGTTAGAAAAAAATCGAGTTGATCGGGATCATCTATTACATTTCCACCAATTTTTATAACAAAAAGTGTCTGCTTATCTCCGGTAAATTCATTCATATCAGTCCATTTAAAATATCCGCTAATACCGCCTGTGCGGCCCATACCCGGTTACCGGCTTCTTCTGTAATAATGCTATTATCGCTGTCTAATACCTCATCACTTAATTCTATATTTCTGCGCACCGGAAGGCAATGCATCACTTTGGCATTATTGGTAACAGCTAATTTTTTCTTTGTCAGCATCCAATCATTTTCAACAGGAATTATTTTGCCATAATCTTTGTAACTGCTCCAGTTTTTTACATACACAAAATCAGCGTCTTTTAGCGCGTATGCCTGATCGTTAGTAAGAGTAGCCTCTCCTGTAAATTCTTTATCAAGATTATATCCATCTGGATTGGCGATAATGAAATCTGCTTGTCCCCATGCATTTACCCATTGAGAAAAACTGTTGGCAACACACTGTGGCAAAGGTTTTACGTGGGGCGCCCATGTTAAAACTACTTTAGGTCTTTCTTTTGTCTTTAAAGGGAGTCTTTCGGAAATCGTTATGATATCGGTTAAACTTTGTAAAGGATGCACAGTAGCACTTTCAAGGCTTACAACAGGAATACCGGCGTATTTTACAAATTGCTGAAGTATTTTTTCAGAATAATCTTCTTCACGGTTTTTTAAAGTCGGGAACGTACGCACACCCAGAATGTCAAAATATTTACCCAATATCGGTGCTGCATCTTTCACATGTTCGGCAGTGGAACCATTCATTACTGCGCCTTCTTCAAACTCTAACGACCATCCATCCTGCGAGGCATTAAAAACGACTGCTTCCATACCCAAATTTTGTGCTGCGATTTGTGTGCTTAACCTTGTGCGCATGCTGGGGTTGAGGAATAATAATCCCATGCGTTTACCTTTACCCAAAGTATTGCTTTGAAAAGGATTCATTTTGAAATCTAATGCAGCTTTTACAAGATTATTAATATCGCCTGCATCGTTAACCGAAAGAAAATTTTCCAATAATTATAAATTATTTTAAATGAATAATTAATTAGCACTTGTTTCAGAAGCTGTCTCCTTTTCTTTTGAAAGAATTAAAACTTCTTCTTTAAGTGCTTTTAAGAATTTATCTGCATCATCTTTTTTCAAAGCAAGCGAAGGTAATAACCTGATCACATTTGGTTTTGCAGCGCCCGTAAATATTTTATGTTTAAATAAAAGATTTTGCTTCAACTCTTTTAATTCATCTGTAACATCAAAACCTATCATCAATCCTTTACCGCGAACATTCTTCAATTCTTCAATTTTTTC
>JBBQWJ010000037.1:0-18399 GCA_038210685.1 Chitinophagales bacterium
GAAAGTAGGTTTAAAAATGTAGATAATGAAAATATCAACAGACAGGAAAACCTATGAAGGCGAAATTGCCACTTATTGTTTTGATGATGTTTTGGCCGCCAAAGAATGATTGAGACAAATTATTTAAGAGAAAGGTTCAGATGGATAAGAAAGAAAGTTTATTCTTCTTTATAATTTCAATCTTGTCGCCCACATTAATTTTCCCTTCACCTTTCGTCAATACGTTTTGGCCGAAATAAACTTTATTGTTTTTTGAACGATAGGTGGCAAGCGTTTTCAAAGGTTCTTTTCCTGAAATCGCGGTTTGCTGGTGGATGGTAGTTACCACGCATCTTGCTGAAGGTTTTACGCCGTAAAAATCAAGTCCGTGGATTTGAAAATGTTCCATTCCATCTTCTTCATAAGCGGCAGCGCCTGTAAAAACAATGTTAGGGCGAAAGCGGTTCATTGGAAGTGGTTCTGCTAAACGGCTGTTAAGATCATCTAATGAAGATTGCCCGATTATCAGTACCGGATATCCGTCAGAAAAACTCGTGATGTAGTTATTAAATGCATATTTAGTGTCTACTTTTCGCTTAGTTGCATCAGGCATATATACCAACCTGCAATGCAGATTCAACTTTTCAGAAAACCACTTATCAACTTCTTCACTTACAAGTTGTGCTTCACAATCATCATCCCAAATCTTAACTAAAATATTTTCACTGGTTGGTTCAGGACGTAAAGGCAAAATGAGTTTTTCTTCGAAAGAATCTCTTTCAAAAATTAAAAGATGATCTTCTTCAATTGCTGTTTGAAGCAAAGCCATTTTTGGAAATTCCCTTTGAGTAAGAAACCGGTTGTTTTCATCAATCAACAGAAAACGCCTGTCGTATTGCAATCCGCGATCTGTTATAGTGGTTGATTGGATGGCAATTCCATGCAATGATTTTATCGGGTAAATAAATAATTGACTGACTGAAAGCATGCATCAATTTTAGAATGCTAATTTAGGAATTGTTATAGTAAAGCAACAAAATATTTAAATTCCTTTTTCGTATTTGATTATAACTGTCATGAGTAAACGCAATTTTTAAAAGTAAAAATCACTCAACTGCTTCCAGGTCTTTTTTATTTAACCATCCATGTGTTGCTTGCCCTTTGGAGTTGACATAAACCACATACACAAATCCATTTTTTTCATCTTTAGGCGTCAAAACGACGTCCCTTCCCGGTTCCAGGAAAACAGGCTTTAATTTACTGGAGTCAGGCCCAAAATGGAACCACGTTTTATTAATTATTGTATATTTTGTGGATCCATCCGAAGCTGAAGTCTTGCCCGCTGGTGTTGGTTTTGGAGAAGTAGTTTGCGGTTCTGTTGAAGATGCTGTGTTTTCAACTTTTGCGGTATCCTCCTGTGTTTCATTGGAAGTGTTGCTAACTTTAATATTAGTACTTGAATCTGGTGTATTATTCCTCGTATATAAATGATGGTGATTGTCTTTTACATAAAACCAATAGTAAGCCGCGCCTCCTAATATCACCAGCAATAATACCAGCAGAACCGGAGCCAGCCTTCTTCTTTTTCTTTCTTCAGGCAATGGTTCGCTTGCTTCAAAAAATTCATTAAGGTTTTCTTTTTTTGCAGCCAGGATTATTGCGTTTTCATCAATATTCACATTCTCTGTTTCTTCATTTACCGGCTGTTCCTGCCTGATCAATTTATAATCAGCAAAACTTAAATTGTAATTATTGGTTTGAATATAATTGGCTGAAATGAAAAAGTTCTTGTTGGAAAAATCTTTTTGTTTTTCATTGCGGGTTTCCCATTTATTTAAAATATCGATTACTTCATTAAAATCGAAATTGTCGTTATTATCGCCATTATCACTCAGCGCTTCATTGCGCGTTTTCTTTTTACGCGTTCCCCATTTGCGAAACCAAATATTTTCTGTAGAAGATGGGGACATTTCAAACACAAGAATGCCAGCCCCGGAAAACAATGAATCAGTTTTTGGGTCGAGCGTAATTACTGCTTCAAGATTGAATTGATCAACAATTGATCTTCTTGTTTTTATTATTGCGGGGTTATCACTTTTTAAAAATACCTGGGGAACCAGGATAACCGCACGGCCCCCAGGCTTAAGGCTTGTAAGTATTTCTTTTAATATCTCATTTTCTTTTTCCAGGTTGCTTCCTACAGAATTATTTTCAGTAGTAACACTGTCAGCAGTTGAAAATAGTAAGCTTGAAATGATTAGCGTTGGATGTTCATTCAAATTCTCACTTTCAACAGGAGTAAAGCGGATTTTCGGATTCTTAATTCCGTGAAGTACCATGTTCATGGCCGCCAATCGGAGCAGAACCAGATTCGATTCTCTACCACTTACCCTGGGTTCAATAAATTTATTGGAAGAAGATGGTGATTCTAAATTTTTATCGGCAATATGCTTGTGAATATTAATGAGAAGGTTGCCGGTTCCTGCACAAGGATCTAGGATGATATCTTTAAATTCCGGATCAGCAATTGAAATCATAAGCCTTGAAACATACTGCGGTAAAAAACCCTGGCTGTTTTTGGTAGCCATTTTGGATTTACTAAACAAGAATTCCACAATAGATTGCTGGCTTATTTTATCACTCGTTTCAATGATATTGATAATTTCAATTGCATTGAAAATCAGTTTGGCTGTAGGTGAGATCAATAGTGGCGCTTTAAAAAAATCACTGTACAAAGCATTAAGATGGGCATAATTGTTCATCAGATCTACAATGCCATGCTCTTTATTAAAAAGCTGCTGGATTTGCCGTGCATCCAGGTTTTGAAGTTTGCTCCATGTAAATTCTTCTATTTCTTTTGAATAATTAAAACTATCAGTACCGGCTGCTTTTACTTTTTGATGGATAAGTTCCCAGTCATCAAGTTTCTTAATAAAAAACATGTAGCTGACCAGGTCAAGAATAGCCAATGGCCTTAAATCACTAACGGGCCAGCAATTATTCCATTTTTCATCGAGCCTTTTTTGTAATTGAGGTGTAAGCATAATTTATTGAAACGATTTTGTTATAAACAAAAACTCTGCTACATTTTCGTATCCTGTCAAAATTGATTGATTCAAAACTTGAAAAGAGTTAAAAAATTAATAAAGGTTAATCAAGAGCGCAGTCTTACATTAGAGGTATTGCGGATATAAGTGAGATTAAATGTAAACTTTTATTTGTAATATCAATTGATAATACAAAGCAGATAGTAAATAAACAAATAATCAATATTTTATTTCTAATTAAATGAAAAGTGAAGCAAGGGTAAGCAATAGGGCGCCCGACATAATAATTGCACCCAGTTTTAAAAACGTCCATCCGCTTACTGCAATTCCTTCGCGGCGCAAAACTACCAGCCACAAGATAGTGGCGAGTGAGCCCGTAACCGAAAGATTGGGACCAAGATCAATTCCTATTAAAATGGCACGTTTTACAATTTCAGGAAAGTGATTGGGGTTGATTACGTTGCTAACGATCAATCCGGCTGGTAAATTATTGAGCATGTTGCATCCATACCCTGTAATAATTCCACTGTACCAAACTGTAGCGTTGATGGATGCTGTAGTACTTTTTTGCAATATTGCCGAAAGCTGCCCGATAACACCTGTAGTGTTCAGCGCCTCAACAATTACAAATAAACCCGCAACAAGTGGAAGAATAGACCACGAAACACCTTTAATTATTTTGAAAGGGTTTTTTCGTGAACGGATGATCACAATTGCTGAAGTGATTATTCCGGTAATTGCAGTTGGCAAACCCAATTGAATGTTAATTGAAGAGCAAACCAATAAGACAATGGCAGTAAAACCAATTCCAAAAAGCGCTGTTTTTGCACCTTTGGAAAGCTTAGGCTCTATGATCTGAAATACAACAGGTTCTTCAAGATCTTTTCTTTGTGTAAACCTTAATATAATATAAGTGGCTGCAATAGCCACAAAAGAGGGTAAAAAATATTGGACAAGCCACTGCCATAGCGAAGGAAGGTGGCTGCGGTAAAATACGAGGTTCGCAGGATTAGAAATTGGCAATACAAAAGAAGCGGCATTTGCTATAAATGCACAAATAAAAACAAAGGGAAGTGGCTTTTTAATCCTGGCAGCCTTGGTGGCTGCTGCCACGGCAGGTGTAAGAACAACGGCCGTTGCATCATTTGATAAAAAAACGGTAACCACAATGCCTGCCAAATAAACGAGGTAAAAAAGTTTATGAGATGAACCCTTTGAGATTTTAATTGCATTAGCCGCCACCCAGTCAAATAATTTTTCTACACGTGCCGTTTCTGCCAATAACATCATTCCTGTCAAAAACAAATAAACATCTGTTCCGTTTAAAACGCCTCTAAATGCAACTCGTGGCAAAATCAAACCAAAAATTAATAAAAGAAGAGCACCAGCAACTGCCCAGGTTGCTTCGGGTAACTTAAAGGGACGGATGATCACCGCGCCTATCGATAGTAATGAGATGATCCAAATACTTGCGTGATTCATAAAAAGTTTAAAGATAAGTGCGTTTGCACAGTTTTTGCTGCTACCTTTTTTGTTTCAAAGGCGCGGATGTTAAATTTTAAATTTTCATCGTCGGTTTTTGACGAATGTTTATTTATTTTACAATAGATTTTATAAATTAATCTTAATCCAATAATGTATTTAGAAAACGGATTTGATAATTCCCGTCCAATAACCGGAATGGAGAATCTCGAAAATTTTATTGAACATTCTCCTGTCGGAATCCATATTGTAAATTATGAAGGAATAATTCTATTTGCCAACCAGGCAGAATTGAAATTATTTGGGTATGAAAAACATGAGTACATAGGCCATCCTTTCAAGAATTTTTTTTACGACACTGATTTCATTGAAAAGCTTGCTTCAAAATTTAGAGAGCAAGGCTCAATGATTAACCAGCAGGCAAAAATCATTTGCAAAAACGGTTCCTTGAAGGATGTGCTGATAAGTTGTAACACTTATTACGAAGATGGAAAATTTGCCCATGCACGCTGCTTTACGAGGGATATTACAGAAATCAAAAAATCTGAAAACCTTTTACGGTTTTTGAACCAGGCGGGAGAAGAATTGGCAGCAACGTATGATACAAATGCAGCGCTTGATAAAATAATAAAGTTGATAATTCCTTCTTTTACTGATTGGATCGTTATTAATGGATTGGGGGATGATGGCTTAGCGTATCTATTAAAAATGGGCCATTCTGATCCTAAAAAATTGAAATGGGCAGAAGAGTATCGAAAATCTCATCCAATAGATGTTAATGATCAGAGGAAAAACTCAGTTGGATACGCGTTAAGAACCGGCGAAGGGTATTTAATACCTGAAATAACAGAAGAAATACTTAATGAAGGTGCCGCCGACGAGGAACAAAGAAAGATTTTGAAGGAACTTTCAATCAGGTCTGTAATGGTTGTGCCCATGCAGATCAAAGGACGCATTACAGGCGCAGCTTCTTTTATTTCCTGCAATCCACAAAATATTTATGATGAAACTGATTTTAATTTCGCCAAAGATTTCTGCAATCGCATAGCTCTCACGTTGGAAAACACAAAGCTTTACGAAGAAGTAAAAAGAGACATTGAGGAAAGAATAGAGGCTGATAAGAAAAAGGATGAGTTTATTAGTATTGCAAGCCATGAACTTAAAACTCCTGTAACCAGCTTAAAAGCTTATACACAAATACTTCAATCTACTTTTGATGACGCTCATAATAAGCAGGCAGTGGAGATGCTATCGAAAATGGACAAACAGGTAGATAAACTTACCACGCTTATTGTTGATCTGCTGGATGTAACAAAAATTGAGAAAGGTGAACTCATTTTTGAAATGGAAGAGTTTGATTTTAATAACCTCGTGAAAGAGATAGCTGAGGAAATGCAACGAACTACAAAATCTCATAAAATTATTTTGGAACTTAGCGATTGCGATCCGGTTAAGGGCGACAGGAACCGCATAGGACAGGTGTTGGTTAATTTTATATCAAATGCCATTAAATATTCACCTGAAGGGGAACAAATTACCATAAAAACTTTTTGTGAAAATTATAAAGTAGGGTTGAGCGTGCAGGATGATGGAATCGGGATTCCTAAGGAAGAGCACCGGAATATTTTCAGGAGATTTTTTCGCGTTTCCGGAAAGAATAATTATACTTTTCCGGGGATGGGCTTAGGGCTCTATATTTCATCTGAGATCATAAAAAGACATGAAGGCCGCATCTTTTTCGATAGTGATGAAGGGAAAGGTTCCACTTTTTCTTTTGAGATTGCCAGCCGTTCTTAACTTCTCTCAGTTTTCTTTACGAAAATAGCTAACTGCCTGCTATTGCTTGTTTAGAGAGGTTTGTTTTTATCATATGTTTTTTGTAATTACCTTCGCGCATATTTTAACCTAAAATTTGTTGTCTACAGCTAAAAAATGTACGAAAAGCTGCTAAAATATATTGAAGTAATCAATCAATGGCGTAAACGAAGAATTTCCAATTCCAGTTTTTTAATAATAGCGGCCTCGGTGGTAGGAATTATGGGAGGTATCGCTTCTTCTGTATTAAAAGAATTAACGCATTTTGTAGCCAGTTTCCTGATAAATGATCTTCAGTGGAAATATAAATTATACCTGTATTTATTCTTTCCTCTTATTGGTATTTTACTTACAGTTTTATATATTAGAACATTCATCAGGAGAAGTAAATTTCAACATGGAATTTCTTCTATCATTTATACCATTTCTCACAATTCCAGTAAGCTTGATTTTCATAATATTTATAGCCAGGTAATTTCCAGTGCACTTACTGTAGGACTTGGCGGTTCTGCAGGATTAGAGGCACCAGCTGTTGCAAGCGGTGCAGCAATTGGCTCAAATATTGGCCGTTTTTTTGGATTAAATTATAGGGAAACTACTCTGCTGTTGGCTTGTGGAGCAGCTGCCGGTATTTCTGGCGCTTTCAACAGTCCGGTGGCAGGGATGATCTTTGCCATTGAAGTAATCATGCCTGAGTTTACTATCCCGGCCGTAATTCCTTTGTTAATCGCGTCAGCGTTTTCATCTGTTATTTCCCAACTGATTTATAAAGAACCTCTATTTGTGCTGGTTTCGCGTGGAGGCTGGCTCATAGATGCTTTTTGGTATTATATTGTTCTTGGTATAATCGTGGGGATTTATTCTGTGTATTTCAGCAAGTTAAATGCCCGGCTGGGACGTGTTTTTGACAAAATAAAAAATCAATATAATAAGGTTTTAATTGGCGGAATTACCTTGGGGATCATGATATTCCTGATTCCTGCTTTGTATGGCGAAGGATACATCACCATACAAAAATTATTGGATGGTAATTTTAAATCATTGCTTGCCAATAGTCTCTTTTCAGATTACCAGAATTTGTCATGGGCACTTTTAATATTTGCCATTTTTACACTTATCGGTAAAACCTTTGCTTCAATCATTACCATGGGAAGCGGCGGAAATGGCGGCATGTTTGGCCCCAGTGTGGTAGTGGGCGGCTTATTAGGTTTCGTTTTTTCATTTGGATTGAACCAAACAGGCATGGTGCATCTCAATATCACTAATTTTATCATTGCAGGAATGGCAGCCTCTATTAGCGGAGTTATGCATGCGCCTTTAACTGGTATTTTCCTGGCGGCAGAGATTACCGGCGGTTATGTAATGATGGTGCCTTTAATGATGGTTTCAGCTATTTCCTATTTTATCAATAAGGGAATTGTAAAATATTCTATTTATACTTTTGATCTTGCAGCACATGGAAATTTGGTATCACAGGAAAACAAAGACCATGGAGTTTTAAGAAGAATTAAATTGAAATATCTTATCGAAAAAGATTTTGTGATCCTGAGACCAGACGATACGCCTGAAAGCAGGAGCGCTGATATCGTTCACACTACAAAAAACATTTTTCCGGTAGTAAGTAAAGACGGAATCTTAACAGGTATTTTATTCAGTGATCATTTGTTGGAATTACTCGTGAGCAATAATCCTGAAGACAGAACACGCCTCATACAAGATATAGCTCAACCCCCCGACAGAGTTATTAATGTAAACACTTCAATGTATGATGTAATGCAGATAATGGACAGTCATGATACCCGAATTTTGCCGGTAACAGGTGCCAACAATGTTTACCTCGGTTTTGTTACCAAAAACGGCATATTTAATAAATACCGGCATATTTTGATGCGCCAGGGCAACCTTTTATAGAAATTTTATTTACTCAATTTTTCCCCTTTTCCTATTAACTGATCCATTGAATTTGCAGTAAATCAACAAATACATGCTATTTTTATTATTTGGCGGGAATGTTTATTACAATTATCATTCATGCTATCTTTGTAAATAATCAATTAATTTTTGTGGATTCAATAACAGGTTCAGTTTCGAATCCCTATTCTTTTTTACAAGGTGGAGGAGAATTGGGGAAATTGACACGTTCATTCAATTGGGCGCAAACATCTGTTGGCAATGTTGAAGAATGGCCACGAAGCCTTCTGAGTATAGTTTCTATAATTCTTTCTTCAAAATTTCCTATGTTTTTGTGGTGGGGCAAAGATTTGGTTCAGTTTTATAATGATCCTTATCGGCCAAGCCTTGGAATCGAAGGAAAACATCCCAAGGCTCTCGGGCAAAAAGGTGAAGAATGCTGGCCTGAAATATGGCCTGTGATCTATCCTTTAATACTACAAGTATTGGCAGGCGAATCAGTTTGGCAGGAAGACCAGTTAATTCCCATTTACAGGAATGGGCATCTCGAAGATGTTTATTGGACCTTCAGCTATAGTGCGGTGCGAGATGACAATGGAAAAATAAACGGCGTGCTGGTCGTTTGTAATGAAACGACAGAAAAAGTAATTGCTTCCAAAAAGCTTGCAGAGAGCGAAAGGACACTAAAGAATATGATATTGCAAGCTCCTGTTGCCATGTGTATTTTTCGTGGTGAAAAATTTGTTGTGGAAACTGCCAACAAAAAAATGCTGGAGCTTTGGGGCAAAAGTGCAGATGAAGTAATGAACAAGCCCATCTTTGAAGGTGTGCCTACTGCAAGTGGCCAGGGCTTTGAACAAATTCTAAAAAATGTGGTTACTACAGGGGAAAGTTATTCTGCTTCAGAGCTTAAAATACATTTGTTTCGAAATAGCAAAATGGAAGATGTTTATGTCAACTTTATTTACCAGGCTTTAAAAGAAGGCGATGGAACCATTTCCGGGATTTTAGCCGTGGCGGTTGAAGTAACTGCAGAAATTGAAGCCCGCCACAGGGTTGAGATTGCTGAAGAAAGAGCAAGGCTTGCCATTAATTCTGCTGAAATTGGTACGTTTGATCTTGACCTGGAAACAGGAAAACTGGTTACTTCAAAAAGGTACGATGAGATTTTTGGATTTCCTGAAGCTAAGAGCCACTTGGATTATGTAGCATTGATTCATCCTGACGACATGCAAATCCGCGATAAAGCATTTGAAATAGTAAGAGAAACAGGAAGGCTTTATTTTGAATGCCGCTTTGTAAGGAAAGATAAAACCATAAGATGGGTAAGAATTGATGGTATCATTCATGAAAATGTTGAAGGAAAAAGAACGCGCGTTATCGGAGTAGCGATGGATATCACAGATCTGAAAAATCTTCTGAAACAAAAAGATGATTTTATAGGTATCGCCAGTCATGAATTAAAAACACCTATAACAACCATCAAAGCCTATACGCAGGTTTTGGAAGAAATGTTGAAAGTAAAAGGTGATCCGGCAGAACTCAATATCATCTCAAAGTTGGATAAATATGTTCAGAAACTCATCAAGCTTATCAATGATATGCTGGATGCTACCAAAATGATTTCCGGCCATTTGCAATTAAATTATTCGCAATTTGAATTCGATGAGCTTATTAGGGAGATCGTAAGTGATCTGCAATTGACAATGAACAAACGAATAGATATTGAACTGGCTGCACCAAATTGTTTTGTGAAGACAGATAAGGAAAAGATTGAGCAAAGTATTACCAATCTTATAAATAATGCAAATAAATTTTCTCCTGATGCTGAAAATATTATCGTGCGCACCTTCAGTCAAAATGATGAAGTGGTATGCGAAATTCAGGATTTTGGTATCGGAATAAAAAAAGAAAATGTAGGTAAAATTTTCCAACAGTTTTTCAGGATTAATAATCAGGGGAAGAATACTTTTCCAGGGATTGGTCTCGGATTATATATTTCATCTGAGATTATAAAAAAAGAAGGTGGCAAAATATTCGTTAGAAGCAAAGAAGGAGAGGGTTCCGTTTTCTCATTTACCTTGCCTTGCATCACCATAGACCAAACTTCGTTCAGAAAGAAAAATCAACGGTTTACAAAATAATAAAGAGCAGTAACTACGCAACGAAAAACTTTAGTTGCTAATTGCTTCACGCTTTTTTCACCTTTCATCGTTCCTGATAAAACTGCCAAGTTTACTTTGTTATACCAGTTGGAATGTTCTATATCCTGTTTCGTTGCATTAGGATTTTCAGCCGCTGTGGGGCCTGCTGCAAATCTATCATGTGAGGTATAAAGCGAGTATAATTTTACTCATATTAAAACCGTGAATTTGAAATAAAGTAAAAAGGAAAAATTATTGGGACAGTAAACAAATAAATAGGGATGAATTTTATTTCGGCAGCCATTTTATATCTACAAATGCAAATGTTTTCTAAAAACAAAACGAGAAAAAGGCTTGGGCATCATTAAACTTTTCTTCTGAAACATCTATGAATAAAGCGTTCCATAAAAAAATACCGCCTTCTGCAATAATATAAGTACCATAAACTTGATTATGATGGTACGATTTGTGATCTTAAGTTTGTGAAACAAATGAGTTAATAAACAACTTATTTAAAAAGGTAAAGATTGAATTAGTGAAAGCTGTGAATCAGCGCAAAGTTTATTTAAAGAGTCTCATATCAAGCAATACGTTAAAGAGTTCCCCTGTTTCTACAGGGGGACTTTATTTTTTAGGAAATAAAAATAGGAGATATTTTTCAATACTGCAAAATAATTTTTAAATTTTTTTTCTCTTTCAAGTTTCTGCTTAATAGTAAACAAACAAATTAGTAAGATTTTTTATTTAACCTTTGACACATACACAAAAAAGCCCTTCACTATAATAAATGAAGGGCTTTTAATTTAAAAAAGTTTATTTAAGATTTAGAAGTACTTACTTCTTTGCTTTCTTTTTTATTTTTTTTTGCAGCAGGATGGGCAGCTTCATAGGTAGCATATGCTTCCGGAGTTAAAACTTCGCCGGTAAGCTTTACAAATTTAGGATCATCAGCACCGGCAAATTTCACGGTCAGTGTTTTGTTAATCGGGCCTAATGCTGCTGCATTGTAGGTAGCAGTGATTGTTCCTGTTTTTCCCGGCGCTATCGGCGCTTTTGTATAATCAGAAACCGTACATCCACATGAAGGAGTTGCCTGCTCAATTATCAAGGGTTCTGTACTAATATTAGTAACTGTAATGGTGGCGGTAGGCGGCGTATTTTGTTTCACTTTACCAAAATCAAATGTTTCTGTATTTAACCTGGCAATATCATCTGCTTTTTTTTGCGCAAATAAGCTTGTAGAAGATAAAACCAGTAAGGCTAATAATAATTTTTTCATAATGTGGTTTGTTTAAGATTTTATTGTTCGTTTTTTAAAGTGTTTAAAGCAGTATTAACAGGGGCCGAAGTGACAGGTGTTTTCCAAACTTCTCCCTTAATAATTATTTCTTTGGTTTGAGTGCCATTATAGGTGATGGTGACAGGTTTAGTAAAAGGCCCATCATTTGCTGCATTGTAGCCAATTTTGATTACTGCAGTTTGCCCAACAGCAACTGTATCCTTATTCCATACGGGAGTTGTGCAACCGCAACTTGCCTGAACGTTATTTAATGCAAAAGGTGCAGTGCCTGTATTAGTAAATTCAAAAATATGAGTAACAGGTTTTCCCTGCGGAATTTTGCCAAAATCAAATTGGGTTTCTTTTAAAGTAAGCCTATCCGAAGTATTTTCAGTGGCAATATCTGTGGCGGGAGATTTTGTTGTGGCTGTTTTATTCTTTTTGCTTACTTTAGTAACACTTGTTTGAGCGCTGGCCAAAAGAGCAAAGGCAAGAAAACAAATAACTGTAAAAAGTTTTTTCATTTTATATAAATAAATACGGTTTCAAAGATACTAAAACGCTATATATGGTTGCAAATTGTGGTTGCGATTTTAGATTTTTAACATTCCTCGATCATAATTAATATTTTTGCGCATATGGATACCAATCAACTCAGTGAAGAAAGCCTTTTGGAAAACCTTTCATTTGAAAAGTTTAGGGAGGAAGTATTAAAAGATTACAGAGTGGTGTGCGAAAGCCGTGAAACAAGTTTATTAAGCCGTAAGGAAGTGCTTACAGGCAAAGCCAAGTTTGGGATTTTTGGAGGAGGAAAAGAAGTGGCGCAGGTGGCAATGGCTAAGTTTTTTATGCCGGGCGATTTTAGGGCGGGATATTACAGAGACCAGACGTTTATGTTTGCCAGCGGAATGGCAACGATAGAACAATTTTTTTCCCAATTGTATGCTGATCCTGATTTAAAAAATGATCCTTTTAGCGCCGGAAGGCAAATGAATTCACACTTTGCAACAAAATTTGTGGATGAAAATGGAAACTGGCTTGATCTTGTCGATAAAAAAAATATTTCGGCCGATATTGCGCCGACTTCCGCGCAAATGCCGCGTGCTTTGGGACTTGCTTTTGCATCAAAAGTTTTCAGGGGAGTAGAAGTTTTGCACGACCTCGAAAATTTAAGCGATAATGGAAATGAAGTTTGCTTTTGCACCATTGGCGATGCTGCCACTACTGAAGGCCATTTTTGGGAAACTATGAATGCTGCCGGTGTTTTACAAATTCCTCTTGCTGTTTTTGTGTGGGATGATGGATATGGAATTTCTGTTCCCAAAAAATATCAAACCACAAAAGGCTCTATTTCAAAAGCAATGAGTGGCTTGCAAAAGAAGGACGGTACTAACGGGATAAATATCTACAAGCTTAAAGGATGGGATTATTCAGGAATGTGCGAAATTCTGGATGAAGCAATTAAAAATATACGTGAAACCCATACGCCTGCTTTGTTTCATGTAGAAGAACTCACACAGCCGCAAGGGCATTCAACTTCGGGTAGCCATGAACGTTATAAAAGCCCGGCAAGGCTTGAGTGGGAAAAAGAATGGGATTGTAAAAAGCAAATGCGCGATTGGATCATCGCTAATTCTCTTGCTGAGGAAAATGAATTAAATGATATTGAAAATAGCGCAAAGCATTTTGTAAAATCGAGCAAACAATCTGCCTGGGCCAAATATATTACCCCAATAAAAAACCAGGTTACTGAAACCGTGAAGTTGTTAGAAAAACATGCTTCTTCTGTAGAAAATAAAGAAGAGGTTCAAAAGTGTATTAAAGAACTTTCATCATTACGCGAACCATTGCGTCGTGATGTGATGAGAACGTTGGCATCAGTTATTGATTTAGCTTCTTCTGGAGATAATGTTGAAGAAGTGAAAGATTATTTTGAAAAATTAAAACAGAAAAACCAGGGAATTTTTGATACTTTTCTCTATAATGAGGGGCCGAAATCTGCTTTAAAAGTTGCAGCTGTACCGGCTGATATCCCCGAGGATGCAGAATTGGTAAATGGCTTTGAAGTTCTCAATAAATATTTCGACCAGTTGTTTGCTACCAATAAAAAGGTAGTTGCATTTGGTGAAGACCTGGGGTATATCGGCGATGTAAACCAGGGGTTCAGCGGGTTGCAGGCCAAGTATGGAGAAGAACGGATTTTTGATACCGGCATTCGCGAACTTACCATCATGGGGCAGGGGATAGGCCTGGCTTTGCGTGGCTTAAGGCCCATTGCCGAAATTCAATATCTTGATTATTTATTGTTTGGATTGGAACCCCTGAGCGATGATGTGTGTACCACTCATTTCAGAACTAAAGGGCAACAAAGTGTTCCGATAATTGTGCGCACAAGAGGGCATCGCCTGGAGGGAATATGGCACAGCGGCTCGCCAATGGGAATGATCATAAATGCGTTGAGAGGAATGTACGTGTGTGTTCCGAGAAATATGACGCAGGCCGTTGGGATGTACAATACTTTGCTGCAAAGCAATGATCCGGCTTTGATGGTAGAATCTTTGAACGGTTATCGTCTTAAAGAAAAACTTCCATCAAATTTATTGGACTACCGTGTACCTTTAGGCGTTCCTGAAATTATAAAAGAAGGGACTGATATTACGGTAGTTTCATACGGTTCTGTGTTGAGGATTATTATGGAAGCGGCAGAAAAGCTTACTAAAATGGGTATTAGTTGTGAAGTGATAGATGTACAAACGCTTTTGCCTTTTGACATTCATCATTCTATACTTGATTCTTTAAAGAATACAAATCGTATACTTTTTATTGACGAAGATGTGCCGGGCGGCGCTTCGGCTTTTATGTTCAATAAAGTGATGGAAGAGCAGGGAGGATACCGCTGGCTGGACGTTTCGCCAAGAACGCTTTCTTCAAAAGATCACAGGCCATCATATGGAAGCGATGGAGATTATTTTAGTAAACCAAATGTTGAAGAGATAATAAGTGTAGCAAAAGAAATGATGGCAGAATAAAAACCTGTTGTATTTATTTGTTTACTGAAAGAAAATTAAAAATCACTAATACAATTTAAACAAAATACCTACCTATGATCACAAATGCTGAAAGACGTTTTTTAGAACAATGGCGTGATCAGAAAAGTGGCCCAAAATGGAAATATTATTTATTATTTACCATCGGATGGTCTGTTATTTCTTTCCTTGTTATTTTTTTCCTTTTAAAGTTATTAACCAACTTGTGGGTAACAGGTGGGCCAAACTTTATTTATCTTCTAATTGGAATAGCAATAGTTGTCGGTTTTTTTTCTACCCATTTTACGTATGTAAGCAGTGAAAAAAAATACCACACAATTATGGAGAGAGAAAAAAAGAATAAGCGTTAACCCTTCAATTTTTTTCTTTTAGCAACAATATCTTTTATAATTTTTTCTGCGTGTTCTCTTGAATTTTCAATAAAAAGCCGGTGAGTATTCATTCCGCCGCATATAACACCGGCAAGATAAATTCCTTTTACATTGCTTTCGTAATTCTTTTCACTGTAATCGGGCTTGCATACTTCATCATCTGAGATTTTGATGCCGGCGTTTTGAAGAAACTGAAGATTAGGTTTATATCCGGTCATGGCAAGCACCCAATCATTTTTAACTGTTACAACACCTTCCGGAGTTTTAATATCAACTTCATGTTCTCTTATTTCCTTAATTTCTGAATTAAAATAAGCTATTATAGAACCCTCTTTTATCCTGTTATCAATATCAGGCTTTACCCAATACTTAACGCGGTCACTTATTTTATCCCCACGAATTACCATAGTTACGGTTGCTCCTTTTCTCCAAGTTTCCAAAGCCGCATCAATTGCAGAATTAGCCGCGCCCACTACCAACACCTTCTGAAAAGCATAGAAGTGTGGATCATCATAATAATGTTTCACCTTTGGTAACTTTTCTCCCTTCACATTTAATAAATAAGGGAGGTCGTAAAAGCCCATGGCCATCACAATAATTAGTGTTTTATATTCATCTTTTGAAGTTTCTATTTTAAAATTTTTACCAGATTTTTTTACGTCTAGTACTTTTTCAAATAAATGAATATTTAGGTCAAAAGAGGTAACTATTCTCCGGTAATATTCCAGCGCTTCACTTCGGGTAGGTTTATTATTATTACTTACAAATGGTACGCCTCCTATTTCTAATCGTTCACTGGTACTAAAAAAAGTCATGTTGACCGGGTAATTAAATAATGAATTAACCAGCACTCCTTTTTCAAGTATCAAATATTTTAGGCCTGCTTTTTTAGCCCTTATCCCGCAGGCAAGCCCTATAGGGCCACCACCAATAATGATAACATCGTAATTATTATTTTCTTTCATCGTGGACGAAGTTATTTTATTAATCTTTTCTTTGCATATTCTTACTTCAAAAAATAAAAAAAAGCCACCGGTGAGGTGGCCTGTAAATTTTGCAATCAGGAGATTATCTCATTAAATACATTTTGCCGTAACCCTTTGTGAAATATTTATCCGTATTATCGCCCTGGTCTTTAAACTTATCCATTGATTTGCCATTCAGGTTGGTAAGTACACGGTATAAATAAACACCGTTAGCCACTTTTTGGCCATACATATCGGTTCCATCCCATTTAAAGTCGGTAATGTTTCTGCCAATATGCAATGGGCCTAATTCATTTTCTGTAATTTCTCTTATCACTTTCCCTGTAATCGTAAGGATTTGAATACGGATATTTTGAGGGATTTCAGATCCTGTAATGGTGAAAACAAACGCCGTTGAAGTGGTAAATGGATTCGGATAATTCATCATATTGGAGATCATAGGTTTGCTGATCACCCTGAAATCAATATGATAATCGATCTTTCCTGCAGTATTTCCCACAACATCTTTTCCAGAAACGATCAGTTCATACTGAGCGTCTTCGCCACTTAAGGCGGGCGTAAGGTCAATAGAAGCGGTATTTTGCCCAGTCGCAAGATTGGCTGGCGTAAACTTCATAGTGTCATTATCAAAATGATACGTTCTTAAAGAACCGTCAGGATATTGAATCTGTACTTTTAGAAGAGAAGTGTCATTTAAAGCAAGTGATTTATTTTCATCTTTTAATTTTATTAAAATATGTGGCCGCGCTGAAACGATATCCTTGTTTAATATATGAACACCATCAAATGTTACATCCATTGAGGGATTATAATTATCTGATTTTACATAAAAATTTTGATAGAGAAAATTATTAAACAAATATTCTTCCGGTTGATCGTTATCCGGGTTAAAATTCAAAAAGATTGTATTTAATCCGGGATAATTTTTTGTATCCAGATCATAATTCAGTTTTATTGTATCTCCGGAGATCAAGGGCTTCTGTCTTGGAATTGAAAGAACATGAGTAACATTATTATGATCGATCACAGTTAATTTCACCTTCATACTATCAAAGGAATCAAGGCTGATATTTTGAAAAGCGATTCCAAAGTGCAATATCTCGCCTTGTTCCAAAGTGTCTTTGGAGGTGAAGTATAAATTAGGTGCGAGTGCACCTTCAGGAGGTGCCTGGTAATTTAATCTCCAGTACGAAAGTTGATATGGAGTGAATTTTACACTGTCGGCATTTCGCATTTTCAATTGGATGTAGGGATATTGTGCTGCATTAACCGATGAAATATCAACATCCTGCTGGCTTTTATTTACATTGAAAAGAGTTGTTCCATTTCCAAGTGTGTCTATTCCAATTATTTGGACGGTAGGATTATCAGGCGAATTACTTTCAAGGCTGGTTCCTCTCCAATGCATTTCTTTCCATGAAACTGCAGGTCCAAATTTTGGAGAAGTAATGTAACCTAAAGTATCTTCAGTTATAAAGTCCTTTTTATAATCAAGCACATCTGATATTCCTTTGGTAAATTCAAAGCCGGCACCAAAATCAGGATTATTTTTTTGATAGATAAAGGAAAATGCTCTAGGGCGGTAGAATGAATCAATTAAAACAAAACCCTGTGATTTTAAACGGTGATAGAGTGAATTTCCCTGGCCGAAAGCACTGGTATCTGCGGCCCATTGATCGGCAAATACATCAATTGATGAGTCCGGTCCGGTTATATTCCTTACAAATACAAAAGCATTATTGGGAATAGAATCCATAAAATTCATAGCTGCTTTTCTTCCTGCCTGGTTGGATACGTCATAGGCAAAATTTGGTTGCCTTATCGGAATACAGGTAGATAAGCTGGCACTTAATCCCGGCTGGTTCAAAGTGTTTTCCCAGTTTTTTAGTGTTATTGGATCCACGACATTAAATATCAAAACATTGTTTGTCCCATTAGGGCAAATCCCGCTGGTAAAATTTGTGCCATTAATTCCTGCGGTACAATCAGAGCCTGCTGCTGATGCAGTGGGGAACACGCCATTTCTTGATTCAAGGAAGTTGTTAATTGTAGCAAATTTCCATTTCCTAGCGCTATCCAGGTGAATGTGTTGTGTATCTGAAAATAATTGTTGATAATAATGCGATTGATTAGATCCTTCGGAACTATTGGCCAGGTAAATGAAAGAAGAATTATTCCAGTGATAATCAGATGCTGTGCCTGATGCAGGTTTTACCGCAACTCTCCAATAATAAACGGTATTGTTTGTATAAGAGATTCCGGGGTCAAAAGTGATAATACCGCCTGCCTGGTTTACAGTCCTCGTAATTTTAAATGGTGAATTAAATAGGTTTGTGGT
>JBBQWJ010000038.1:0-18291 GCA_038210685.1 Chitinophagales bacterium
AAATTGCGGGCTAATAAAGAAGCACGAAAAATTATCATTCAAACCATTCAACGCACCGCGGCTGAGCAGGCCATTGAAAATTCTATTACAGTTTTCAATCTCGAAAGTGATGAAATTAAAGGATCTATTATCGGCCGGGAAGGAAGAAATATTCGTGCTATAGAAGCAGCTACGGGTGTGGATCTTATTGTTGATGATACTCCGGAAGCTATTATTCTTTCCTGCTTTGACCCTTTACGCCGCGAAATTGCGCGCCTTTCATTACAGCGTTTGGTAACGGACGGCCGCATACATCCTGCACGAATTGAAGAAGTGGTTGAAAAAACGCGTAAACAAATTGAAGACCAGATCATGGAAATAGGCGAGCGTACTGTGATTGAATTGGGTATTCACGGGCTTCACAAAGAATTAGTGAGAATAGTAGGTAAAATGCGTTTCCGTTCTTCATACGGCCAGAATCTATTGATGCATAGCAGGGAGGTAGCCAATCTTTGTGGAATAATGGCAGCTGAATTGGGAATGAATGCTAAACTGGCCAAGCGTGCCGGTTTGCTGCATGATATAGGGAAAGTACCAGATGAGGAAACAGAATTAAGCCATGCCTTACTTGGTATGAAGCTGGCTGAAAAATATGGTGAAAATCCGGCGGTTTGTAATGCCATTGGTGCACATCATGATGAAGTTGAAATGGAATATGTGATTTCCCCTGTGGTTCAGGCTTGCGATTCCATGAGTGGTGCAAGACCGGGAGCACGTCGTGAAATAATGCAACAATATTTGCAAAGAATAAAAGATCTTGAAAACCTGGCTCTTGCCTATCAGGGAGTAGAAAAAGCTTACGCAATTCAGGCAGGCCGTGAATTGAGGGTAATTGTTGAATCTGAGAAAGTTAGTGACGGCGAAAGCGATAAATTAAGTTTTGAGATTGCGCAAAAAATTCAGACTGAAATGATTTATCCCGGACAAATAAAAGTAACGGTGATTAGGGAAAAAAGAGCTGTAAACGTTGCGCGATAACCGGTATAAAGAAGCAAATTCCTTAGTTGCTTTAAAATTTAAATAAAAGAATGGGGTAATGCAGAATTTGATCAAAATTGACTTACATTTGCACTCCTAAAATAAAAAGCCATGAATGCTGTTGCATTTGTTCACGATCAGTTAACAACAAAGAAAGAATTCCCTAAGTTTAAAGCGGGTGATAACATTACTGTAAACTATAAAATACAGGAAGGTAATAAAGAAAGAATCCAAAGTTTTAAAGGCGATGTTCTAAAGCGCCAGGGCGAAGGTGGCACAGCTACCTTTACTGTCCGTAAAATAAGCGATGGTATAGGTGTTGAACGTTTATTTCCTGTTTTTTCGCCAAGTATCGAAAGCATTAAGTTGCATAAAGTGGGTAAAGTGCGTCGTTCCAAATTGTATTTTCTTCGTGAAAGGAGCGGAAAAAGTGCGAGGATCAAAGAAAAAAGAATTAAATAATTCTTTAAAATATTATAAAAAATACCGGGAAATATCTTTTTTCCGGTATTTTTATTTTATACTTGTACACTAAAACACCTCTGATATAAGAAAATTCGACCTTACTATTTTTATTAAGATGAAAAGATTCTTGCTTCTTGTATTTGTATTATCCATGTTACTATTTTCATGCGCACGAGGTATTACACCTTACCAGGCAGCACATGGCAAAGCAAAATGTGGTAGGTATTTGAAGTAGGATATTCAGCTCAAAGTCTTATTTCTACCATTGCCGAGGTCAAATTTAATAACCTTATCTTTGCTTTCTAACTTTACAGCCATGACATTTTTATTATTTAAACCTGAATTTTTACTTTCAATGCCAGGTGGCACTGAATGGATATTAATCCTGCTTGTAGTTTTATTATTTTTTGGTGGTAAAAAAATCCCTGACCTGATGCGAGGAATAGGCCGTGGTGTGCGGGAATTTAATGATGCAAAAGAAAGTGTGAAAAAGGAACTGGATGAAGGGATGAAAGAAAAAGATAAAACGCCCGCGCAACGGGAAGTGGTAAAAGAAGAAGTGGTAAAAGAAAGTGAACATTCTAAATAAATTACACAACAATTATTATCATTGAGGTTGAGGTGGCCATCTACAGTAGATGAACATCTGAACCTTTTTTATTAAAACTTACTCCATTGTTTTCTTACTACGATATTTCCACTTACCATCAGCAACTAAGGGAAGAAAAATTGAACTGCACTGATGCAGTAAATCACTATTTAGAAAAAATTAAAGCCAATACGCTTAATGCTTTTGTGGAAGTTTATGATGAAGAAGCTATGGAACGAGCCAGGTTTCTTGATAAAAAAAGAAAGTCTGGAGAAGTAATTGGTAAGTTACATGGAGTTATCATTACTATTAAAGACGTTATTTCTTATAAGGATCACAGGTTGACAGCTTCTTCAAAAATCCTGAAGGATTTCATTTCAATTTACCATTCTACAGCGGTCAAAAAATTGTTGGAAGAAGAAGCCATCATCATTGGATGTTGCAATTGTGATGAATTTGCAATGGGTAGTACTAATGAAAACTCTTTTTATGGAAGAGTGAAAAATGCTTTTGACGAAAATAAAGTTTCTGGCGGTTCCTCAGGCGGTTCAGCCGTGGCGGTTCAGGCCGGCTTGTGTATGGCAAGTTTAGGAAGTGACACTGGCGGTTCAGTAAGGCAGCCTGCCGATTTCTGTGGGATAATAGGAATGAAACCATCTTATGGCACCATATCAAGGCATGGATTGATTGCGTATGCATCTTCTTTCGACCAGATAGGTGTTTTTGCAAATAATGTGGAAGATGTGGAAAAAGTTTTGGAGGTAATTAGTGGCCCGGATGAGTTTGACAGTACAGTAAACCAACAAAAAAGCGTAAAATTTAATTTGGATGATAAAGCTGAAAAAGATAAATCCAAAAATTTCCGCATTGCTTTATTTAAAAATGCAATGGATCATGAAAGCCTCGATCCGGAAATAAGGAAAGCGATTTATCAATTAATTGAAAACTTAAGAAAAGATGGCTATTCTGTAGAAGAAATTGATTTTGACCTGATTGATTATATCGTTCCTGCTTATTATGTTCTTACTACTGCAGAAGCCTCTTCCAATCTTTCGCGGTATGACGGTGTTCGTTACGGATATCGCGATGAAAATGATACTACCGATTTGGCGACTTTTTACAAAAAAAACCGTGGAAAAGGATTTGGAAAAGAAGTGAAGAAACGCATCATGCTGGGAACTTTTGTTTTGAGCGAGGGATATTACGATGCTTATTTTACAAAAGCCCAACAGGTTAGATATTTGTTAGCATCGCGTACTAAAGAAATTTTTAACAATTTTGATGTGGTGCTTTTACCGACAGTTCCGACAACAGCTTTTGATGCAGGAACGATGAAAAAGAATCCTATTGCAACGTATTTGGCGGATATTTTTACCGTATATGCAAATCTTACAGGAATTCCCGGCATTTCATTGCCTTTATTTAAGCATTCAAATGGGATGCCTTTTGGCGCACAGCTTCTGGCAAATAAGCATGATGAAGTAACTTTGTTGCAGTTATCGAAAGTGCTTTTGGAAAATTATAAAGGATATTAAGTGAAAAGTTTCACACCATTTTTATTTTTTCTTTTCTTGATGCTGCAATCTTTTTTTGTTGCGGCAAGCATTTACGCGCCTTTGCAAATACAGACAGACACCATAATAACAAAACGGGCTGATACTTCGAATAACCAGGAAAATAAAGTGATTGATGAAGTAATAGAATCTAAAAAAGTAAAAAAAGACAAAGCCGAATATCTGAGCATGGTTACTAAATACGGATTTAAGGATCTGTTTAAAAATTATTCTTATAACTCTTCAATGCCTTATGCTTCGCAGGTAAATCCTTATGCTGAAAATTATATGCAGGATTATTTAAAAGTGCATGAAGATTATTTATTAAAACTTAGAAAAACCGGCAGAACTTATTTTAATTTTATTGATGGCATTCTCACGCAATACGGGTTGCCTAAAGAATTAAAGTACCTTGCTGTTATTGAAAGTGATTTAAAAACTACGGCGCTTTCCCCAAAAGGAGCCCGTGGTCCCTGGCAGTTTATGCCTGGTACTGCGAGAGGTTTTGGTTTAATTGTTAACCAGGATGAAGACGATCGGACTGATTATTTTAAAAGCACCAATGCTGCGGCAAAATATTTACTCTCTTTATATAAAGATCTTAAAGATTGGCTTTTGGTAATTGCTGCCTACAACGGCGGTGAAGGAAGGGTGCATAGCGCGATCAAAAAAAGTGGAAGCCATAATTTTTGGAAACTTCAATATGATCTGCCGGAAGAATCACGCAATCACGTGAAAAAATTTATAGCAACTCATTATATTATGGAAACGGGTAACACCGATGGAAATGTGTCTAATTCTTCTTTTAATTATTCTGACCTTTCAGCAAATAACAGCAGCGCCATTACCGCACAACTTACCGCTGAGGAGAAAGCAAATGTAGATTCAATGGAGGTCTCAGGAAGATATATTGCAGAAGTTATCGCTAAAAATGTTTCCATGAGTATTCCTGATTTTAATCATTACAACCCCGGATTTAACAACGTACTTTCAACTGGCAATGAATACAAACTTCAACTTCCTTCTGAAAAAATGGATGAGTTTAAAGCTAAAAGATTTCTGATACTGAATGAAAGCGTTGATCAATTGTTGCAAAATGTAAAAGCAGATTCAAGAACCGGAGATAAGTCAAAAAAGTAAATATCCTTTTTGTATTATAGTGAACCAACAAATTAATCAGATTCTTGTTTTTCTGAAAAGAAAGTTCTTAGGATTATTTCAATGCTTTTTTCATCCCTTCTATCTTAACAGTGCATTCTTCAAACTCTTTTTCAGCATCACTTTTCCATGTAATAGCCGAACCTGCCGGTATTGATAAGTAGTGGGTTTTTTCATTATAAAGGATACTTCTGATCACCACATTAAAATCAAAATCTCCGTTCGGGGTGATATATCCTACGCTTCCGGAAAATAATCCTCTTTTTGTTTTCTCATACTTTTCAATCAATTCCAACACTCTTTTTTTAGGAGCGCCGGTCATAGAACCCATGGGGAAAGTAGCGTAAAAAATTTCGGTTAAAGAAACGTTTTCAGCAAGTTTTCCTGCAATAGTTGAAATCATTTGATGAACCTGAGGGAAAGAATATATTTCTAGAAATTCCTTAACGGTTACTGATCCTTCCACACAAATTTTGCTTAGATCGTTACGCACCAAATCAACAATCATTGTATTTTCGGCGCGTTCTTTTTCATTACTTTTTAACAGATGTTTTTCCGCTTCATCAGAATGTGTTGATCTCCTGGAAGTGCCTTTTATAGGCTGAGAAAAGATGATGTCGTTTGTTTTTTTAAGGAATCTTTCCGGGCTGGCACACATCAGGAATTTTTCTTCATTTTTGTAAAAGGCTGAAAAGGGGTTTGGAGAAATAGTACACAATTTTTTAAAAACAGCAACCGGATCAATCTCGATATTTTCTGCAAAAAATTCCTGGCAAAAACATATTTCATAACAGTCGCCTCTCAAAATATGTTGCTGTAGTTTTTTTACAGTTTCTAAATATTCTTCTTTTGAAAACGTACTTTTTAATTCAGCTTTTTTAAAAGTGGTTTCTACTTGAGTTGTTGAAATGATTTCCTCAAAAATATGTTTTGCATCAATAATTTCATTGGCGCCAATATTAACCGACTCTTTTGATAAAATAAAAACGATTTCAGGAACAAAAAATTGATAATCTTCAAACCCAATAAGATCTTTGTTTTTTGATGAAAGGCCTTCTATTTCATTTTTAAGATCATAGGAAAGGTGCCCGAAAATCCAATTGTGGCTTTCATTTTTGAATAGATCAATTTGTTGTAAACCATCTCCTGCAGTGGATCTCAAAGATTTAACTGAGCCACAACCGGCAACGCATTCAAATGATTTATCGAAATCGTAATTATGATTATCTAAAAAACAAAAATTGCTGAACCTCTTTCCAAAGTTCAGCAATTGATTTTTAAAGTGATAAAAATCAGCTATTGCAAATGAAGTAAATTTTCTTTTCAAAATTATCTGCCAGACTCCCAAATATTGATTTAGAAATCATCGTCATCATCGTCAAAAAGATCGTCGTCGTCGTTAAATAAATCCAGCGATTTTAAGTCATCATCAACATCAAAATCATCATCTTCTTTTCCTTTTTTAGGCGTCTTTTTTCCTTTTGATTTTGGGATGTCAAATTCTTCAAAATCAGGATCGAAATTATCATCGTCCTCTGTTTTTTCCCAATCATCTTCAACTTCTACATCATCGTCATCATCGTCTTCACGCCCTTTTTTTGAGGAGGAAGTTTTTCCTTTCTTTTTTGGCGTATCATCATCTTCATTAAAATCGTCGTCGTCATCAGAAGAGGCGGATGTTTTTTTTGAAGAAGCTTTAGTATCTTCTTTTACAGTTTTTTCGGGTGGAAATTTTTTTTCCTTTTCAGATTTTGCTTTCATAATTCTCCAAGGATTTTTATGTAAATTTTCAATTTCATTTTCAATTATCCAAATATAATGAACTCTTTTTTAAAATTATTTGCTCAATCATGATGCCACGATCAGTTGATCAGTTCCTGGTCCGTTAGAAATGTATTTTACCGCTATTCCTAAAGTTGAATTTATATAATCAATATAAGTATCCATCTGTGAAGGCAGAGTTTTAAAATCTTTTATGCCGGTAATATCTGTTTCCCAACCTATAAATTCTTTATAAAGTGGCTCAATTAAAACGTCATCCATTTGAAAAGGAACCTCTGTTGTTTCTTTTCCGTTGATTGAGTATTGGTTACAGACTTTCAACACATCAAGTGTATCAAGTACATCGGCTTTAGTCATTACCAGTTGGGTAACTCCGTTGATCATACAGGCAAAATTGAGCGCTACCAAATCTATCCAGCCGCACCTGCGTGGCCTGCCGGTAGTGCTGCCAAATTCATTTCCGTTTTTCCTTATCAATTCACCGGTTTCGTCATGAAGTTCTGTAGGAAAAGGGCCACTGCCAACACGTGTACAATATGCTTTTGTAATACCAATCACCTCTTTTATTTTTTGTGGTGCAATACCTAAACCATTGCACACACCGCCGGTGATTGTATTGGATGAAGTGACAAAAGGAAAAGTTCCGAAATCAACATCAAGCATACTTCCCTGCGCACCTTCGGCCAAAACTTTTTTGCCTGATTGAATCACCTCATTTATAAAATATTCGCCATTGATAATTTTTAAAGTTTTTAAAAACTCCATTGATTCGAAAAATTCATTTTCAGCCTCAGAAATATCTTCATCAAAAGAGAAAGTATCAAGGATCTGTTGATGTTTCTTTTTCAACTGGTCATATTTTTTACGAAAATCACCTGTAAGAAGATCGCCCACACGCAAGCCGTTTCTGCCTGTTTTATCCATGTAAGCAGGGCTGATACCTTTTAAAGTTGAACCTATTTTATCTCTTCCTTTTGCTGCTTCGCTGGCACGGTCAAGCGCACGGTGTGTCGGTAAAATTAAATGTGTTCTTTCGCTGATGTACAAAGACTTTCTGTAATCAATACCGAAAGCGGCTACTGACTCACATTCTTTTTTTAAAGTAATGGCATCAAGAACTACACCACTGCCGATTAAATTAATTTTATTTTCATGAAAAATTCCGGAAGGGATCTGGTGAAGCACAATTTTTTTACCGGCTACATACAGCGTGTGCCCTGCATTTGGGCCACCCTGGAACCGGGCTACCATATCGTATTTAGGCGCAAAATAATCTACAATTTTTCCTTTTCCTTCATCGCCCCACTGGAGCCCGAGAATAACATCAACCATTTTTTAGACAGATTTAATCATCAATTTTAAGAACGCGGTAAAAGTATAATTAAAAACAGAAAGGAGGATGAAATTGTGTAAAAATATAGGAGATATTAATTTTGAAATATTGTGTTTGCAGTAAACAAATAAATTCACCAATATTTTATTTTGGCGTTTTTTCTTCGGCTTTATTGGTTCAATTGTAAACAATTAAAGTTTAGAATTTCATATCAAAACGGCCATCTGTTATTTTAAAAGTGTCGCAACCGTTTTTGTAAAGAATTGCATTAAATGTCCCGGATACTATATGATTAACTTCATCAAGCTTATTTAATGTTAAACTACCACTACGATATACATTTGAATCATAATAATCAATCATGCAGTTATTGGTTGAAATACCAAATTGGTATAAACTCTTTTTCCCCAAATATAAAGTTGCCGGTATTTTTATGAAGTTTAAACTATCCTTGATGCCAAAACCAATATGCTCTCCTGAGGTAAGCCGGTATGAACTGATTCCCATAATACCTTGATTGAATCCAAGATCAACATCAATGCTCAGATTCGCCGTTCCGTTGTTTCCCTGCGGTGTCCACGGTTGTCCGTTTAAAAAAAAGCCCAAAGTGTTTTTACCTTCCTGTGTTGCCGCTGGCAGGCCAATGCTGTCTGGTTTATCTTTTTCACATTTTGCAAAAGAAAAAAGCGATATAATAAGTGAAGCAAGAATGATTTTTTTCATAGCTGTTTTTTAAGGATTGAAATAGAAAACTAAATCTTAAGTAAATAGATCTAGTTAAGGATAATTAAAATGCGGTTGAAAATCAGAAGATGCGGAGAAACATCTTGAACTTCAAGCAACAATTTTTTCTTTTTTAAGGGGATATTCATTTGCAGCAGTTTGATTTGATAGTTTAAAAGTAAAAAATATTCTTAAAAGATCAAACGGTTTTATAAAAATAATTTCGGTTTAAGGCAATAAATATTTTTTCTGTTGCCAAGTGTAGACCTAAAGATCAAACTTTAAAAAAGTTGGAGATGATCAGAGAAGTAAAATTTTAGAATTGATTCGTGCAGCGGCGTGGAATTGGATAATTTTTTTAGCAGTAAACAACTAAATTTCTCAAAATATTATTTTTATCTTACAATAAAAAAGCGCCGTTTCAGGCGCTTTAAAATTTATTATTTAAAAAGACAATTTACGCCACTTTCAGCATACTTAATTTACTGATGCTAAATTTACGAGTGGCGTATTCTTTTGTAACGGTAAAAGATTTTACTTTTTGAGAAGGCAGTTCGTACATCGCATCTGTCAAAATGCTTTCGCAAATACTTCTTAATCCTCTTGCGCCCAATTTATATTCCATCGCTTTTTCAACCATAAAGTCATATACATCATCTTCAATTATCAAATTGATTCCTTCAAGATCAAATAATTTTTTATATTGTTTGATCAATGCATTTTTAGGTTCTGTAAGAATGTTTCTTAAAGTAGAAGCATCAAGTGGGTTTAGGTAAGTAACAACCGGAAGCCTTCCGAGCAATTCAGGAATTAAGCCGAAAGATTTGAGATCCTGCGCATTTACAAACTGTAATAAATTTTTGCGCTGGTATTCCTGCAATTCTTTATTTACGCTAAAACCGATGGCGTTTGTATTGATCCTGCGGCCAATCAAACGATCTACCCCATCGAACGCGCCGCCGCAAATGAAAAGAATATTGCTGGTGTTTATTTTTATCAGTTTTTGTTCAGGATGTTTACGACCTCCTTGTGGCGGAACGAGAACTTCGGTTCCTTCTAATAATTTTAATAATCCCTGCTGAACGCCTTCTCCGCTTACATCTCTTGTGATACTGGGGTTGTCGCTTTTGCGGGCTATCTTATCAATTTCGTCAATATAAACAATTCCTTTTTGCGCAGCGGTTACATCAAAATTACAAACCTGCAATAGCCGGCTTAAAATACTTTCAACATCTTCACCCACATACCCTGCTTCGGTGAAAACGGTTGCATCAACAATGGCAAAGGGAACATTTAATATACGTGCAATGGTCTTGGCTAACAAGGTTTTTCCGGTTCCGGTTTCACCCACCATTATGATATTGCTTTTTTCAATCTCAACCTCGTTATCAATTTTTTGATTGAGGCGTTTGTAATGATTATAAACCGCTACAGAAAGTACTTTTTTTGCATCATCCTGCCCAATTACATATTCATCGAGAAACTTTTTTAATTCCATTGGTTTTTTTACAGAAAGCTTGTAATTTGAACCACCTGCATTTTCCTGCGAAGGCACAATTTCCTGCATAATAATTTCCTGTGCATGCTCAATGCAGTTTTCGCAGATATGCCCTTCCTGTCCTGCTATCAGAATCTTAACTTCATCACGGTTTCTTCCGCAAAATGAGCAATGTAAAGTTTGTTGTTTAGCCATTAGGTAATAGATAATTTATAGAGGAACGTTTTAATCCCCTTTATTGTTTTAATATATGACAGCAAAAACTGCCAAAATGATGCATTACAGCTTTTTAAGGATGCTATCTACAATACCATATTTCTTACTTTCATCAGCATCCATCCAATAATCGCGGTCGAAATCTTCCATGACTTTATCATAAGACTGGCCACAATTATCTGCCAAAATTTTAGCACCCAGTTCTTTTGCTTTTTGTATTTGTACAGCCATGATCTCCAGATCCGCACTGGTTCCTTGTCCGCCACCACTCGGCTGATGGATCATTACTTCGCCGTGGGGGAAAATAAAGCGTTTCCCTTTTTGTCCGCCACTTAATAAAATACTTCCCATGCTTGCTGCCATTCCCATGCACACAGTGCTTACCGGTGAAGAGATCATTTGCATGGTATCATAAATAACCATACCACTTGTAATAACACCTCCGGGGCTGTTGATATAAAAAGTAATTTCTTTTCCGGGAGCCACCGCCTCAAGGTATAAAAGACGGTTGGTAATTTCTCTTGCACTTTTATCATGAACCTCTCCCCAAAGAAATACTTTTCTTTGTTCAATAAATTTTTTGTCGAACATCATTCCACCCATCATCTTTTCAATCGGGTTCTCAGGCGTTTCTACTTCAGGTTCTTCTTCCTGGTCAAATCGTGTCAAATTATTTTTATAAAAATTCATATCATTTATTTTTATGTCAGTCTATTTTTTTTCTTTTCTTGCATTGGTAACCAATACTTCATCAATCAATCCGTAATCTTTTGCTTCCGGAGCAGTCATCCAAAAATCACGATTGCTGTCTTTGGCAACTTTTTCCACACTTTGTCCCGTATGATTGCTTAAAATGTCATAAAGTTCTTGTTTGAGCTTTCTTACTTCGTTCACTGTAATCGCAACATCAGATGCCTGGCCTGCGGCTCCCGCACTGGGCTGATGCATCATTATTCTTGAATGTCTCAGTGCACTTCTTTTTCCCGGCGCGCCCGCTGCCATTAGCACTGCTGACATACTTGCGGCAATTCCGGTACAAATGGTGGCCACATCAGGATTTACAAATTGCATGGTGTCGTACAAACCAAGGCCGGCATACACACCTCCGCCGGGAGAATTAATATAAAGCTGTACGTCCCTTGTTCTGTCGGTACTTTCTAAAAAAAGCAATTGCGCAGTGATTATGTTGGCTACTTCATCATTAACGGGATAACCTAAAAAGATGATCCTATCCATCATTAAACGGCTGTAAACATCCATTACAGCAACATTCATCGGCCTTTCTTCAATGATGTTCGGTGTTAAGTTAGTAACATTATGTTTGATGTAGGCGTCAAGTGTATTACTACTTATGCCTCTGTGCTTTATGGCATATTTTTCAAATTCTTTTCCTGTATTCATAAATTAAATTTAAGGTAAAAACAATTACTGCGGTGAAGTTCCAAATATTATGCTAACAAAAAAATAAGACAAAAGGGCAGGGGGCAACAAGTTATAAGTAGTAAGTTATGAGTTATATGTTGGGCGATAGTAAATCAACAAATAATAAGAATTTTTATTTGCCACTTTTACAACTCTAACTTCCTAAACCATCTTCTAAGCGTAAGTATAGTTTCTTCAACTCGAAACTCTAAACTATCAATGGTGATGATGATGCTCCTGCATCTTTAGAAATTCTTCTGAAGAAATCTCTTTTTCTTCCGGAGTCACCTGTGATTCAAGCCAGTTAAATAATTTTTCAGTGATCAGCCTTCTGTAAGATGCATCTATTTGTTTTTCATCTTTCATCATCCTGTCTACATAGCTATCAAGCCATGAAGTATCATCTCCCATATTCATTTGTCCTAAATAGCGGGAAATTTCTTCTTTCATGCTGTTTCTTAACTCTTCATCTGTAACATCAAGGTTATTTTCTTTAATTATTTTATCGCTGACAAGCGTCCATTTCAATTGAGTTACAAACTTCGGATATTCTTCTTCAACCTCTTCTTTGGTTTTCTGCTTTTCACCTCCAATCTCTATCCAGCGTTTTAAAAATACATCGGGAAATTCAACAGGCGTATCAATTAAAGTATGATACAACTGATCCTGAACCTGGTTGTGACCAGCAGCATCCCATTGTTTTTGGATTTCTTCTTCAATTGTTTTGCGAAAATCTTCTTCGGTCTTAATGTCCTTATCAGGAAAAACCAGTTTAAAGAATTCTTCGTTCAATTCCTTTTTTTCTACCAAACCAATTTTAGTGATGGCCATCTTGAAATACTTTTCTAAAGATGTGGCATCATCTTTATCCAACCCGAGGTCAGATAAAATCCATTCTCTTTCTTTTTCAGGAAAAGCATCTTTTAACTGAAGTACAATAAAATCACCAACTTTTTTATCCTGAAGTTTTTGTTGATAATCTTCAGAAAAATATTTTAATAAGATAGAATTGTCTTTTGAAATGCCTTCAGGAACTACATTTCCTTCTGCATCGCTTTCTTCAAACAAAACGTTCAACACATTTTCAGGAGAAGAAACCGTTTCAGCGTCTTTAAGATCACCATTTTTGGTTACCAGTTTTTCAACTTCTTCCTCCACCATTTTTGGTGTCGTCTTCACTTTGTAAAAAACAGGTTTTGATGAAGAAAGTGCATCTAAGGTTATAGCCGGCTTTAAACCTATTTCAAAAGGAAAATCATATTCTTCCGGTTGGTTCATATCCAGCTTGCGCAAATCATTTTCCATCGGTAAAGGATTGGCAAACATTTCAGGCTTTTCTTTCACCAAATATTCCTGCAATTCTTTTTCTACAGATTTAACCACTTCATCATAAAAAATAGAAGCCCCGTACATTTTTTTAACCATGCCGGCAGGCACCATCCCTTTTCTGAAACCCGGGATGTTTGCTTTTTTACTGTAACTTTTTATTGCTTTTTCAAATGCAGGAACGTAATCTTCTTTGGAAACTTTCACTGTCAGCTTATCATGCAGATTACCGATGTTTTCTTTTATTACACTTGCCATTACTCTAAATTTTAAAACTGTTCAACACAGTTTTTCATTTTCTTTTATAGAAAATTAGTTGAAGAAAGTGCGCATGGAGGGACTCGAACCCCCACACCTTGCGGCATCAGATCCTAAGTCTGACGTGTCTACCAATTTCACCACATGCGCTTTTGGGGCGGCAAAAGTAATGGTTTTTTTGATAAAAAGAATAACTGAACTCTTATAGAAAAATAATTTAAAAGAATTATTAATTAAAGGGTTACAAAAGGCCACAATTTGAAATTAAAAAGAAGGCTGGAGAATCTTTTTTTAACAGAATTAAAACAAACTATAATCAGGCAGCGTTTATTTTTAAATGCCTGAAAAAAATTCTGGCGTAAATTTGTATTTGATGGAAACTACTCTTGATATCCCGAAATATACAATGAACGAAGAAGAAGAAAAAAAGGAAATTCTTCGTAAATATCGTGCTTTGCTCCGTGCCCTTAAAACTAAATTAAAACCGGGGAACAAAGAGCAAATAAGGGTGGCTTTTGAGATGGCCGCAGAGGCTCACAAAACTATGCGCCGCAAAAGTGGTGAACCTTATATTTTGCATCCACTGGCTGTTGCCATGATATGCGTGGAAGAAATCGGGCTGGGTGTACGTAGTACCATCTGTGCTTTACTTCATGATACGGTGGAGGATTCTGATATTACGCTTGATATGGTTTCCAGGGAGTTTGGCCCTGAAATAGCCAAAATTGTTGATGGTCTCACAAAAATCTCCAATGTTCTAGACGCTAATTCATCCCAGCAGGCAGAAAATTTTAAAAAGATTCTGCTAACGCTTACGGATGACCCAAGGGTAATTTTGATCAAACTGGCCGACAGGCTTCATAACATGCGCACGCTTGGAAGCATGAAGCGCGAAAAGCAATTGAAGATCGCTTCTGAAACAGTTTATGTGTATGCGCCGCTGGCTCACAGGATGGGGCTTTATAATATCAAGACAGAAATGGAAGACCTGGCGATGAAATATATGGAGCCTGACAGCTACCGCTATATCGCTGAAAAATTGGCCAATACAAAAAGAGAACGCACCCGTTATATAAATGATTTTATCCGGCCATTAAAAGAAAAATTGAAGCTAGGAAATTTTGATTTTGAAATTTATGGCAGGCCCAAAAGCATTCATTCCATCTGGAACAAAATGAAAAAGAAAGGTATTTCTTTTGATGAAGTGTACGATCTTTTTGCGATCAGGATCATTTTGAAATCGCTACCCGAGCGGGAGAAAGAAGATTGTTGGAAAGTGTACAGCCTGGTAACAGATGAATACAATCCTTCCACCCAACGCCTGCGCGATTGGTTGAGCAATCCTAAAAGCAACGGTTATGAAGCTCTTCATACTACCGTGATGGGCCCGAATGGAAAATGGGTGGAAGTGCAGATACGCACTAAAAGAATGAATGACATTGCTGAAAAAGGATTGGCGGCCCACTGGAAATATAAGGAAGGAACTACAGACGAAAACCGTTTTGATAGCTGGTTTCAACAGATAAGGGATATGCTTGCTGCGCCGGACACCAATTCGGTAGATTTTTTACAGGATTTCAAAACGTCTTTTTTGGCCGAGGAAATTTATGTGTATTCGCCCAAGGGAGATATTAAAATGCTGCCAAGCGGTGCTTCAGCACTGGATTTTGCTTTTGCGGTTCATACTATGGTAGGCGAAAAATGTATTGGCGCTAAAGTCAATCATAAACTGGTGCCCATTGCTCATAAATTGCGCAGTGGCGACCAGGTAGAAATTATCACATCCTCCAAGCAAAAGCCAAAAGCCGAATGGTTGAAAATGGTGGTGACCAGCAAGGCGCGTGGAAAAATTAAAGACTCTTTAAAAGATGAAAAGAGAGCGGTAGCAGATGAAGGAAAAGTTCTTTTGCATAAGAAAATGGAATCAATGGGCGTTCCGATGAGCCAGGGAAACCTTGAAGAGATTACTGAATTTTACAAACTTAATTCTCAACTGGACCTGCTTTATGATATCGCAGTAAAGAAAATCGACCTGGGAGAATTAAAGGAGTTCCAGGTTTTTGGTGATAAACTTTCCCTGCCTAAAATTGTTAAACTGCCGGAAGAAAAGCATGAATCGGTTTCCAAAAAAGATAATGAACTTATCATATTTGGCGAGAGCAGCGATAAGATCATGTACACGCTTGCCAACTGCTGCAAGCCCATTCCCGGCGATGATGTTTTTGGATTTATTACCCAGGGCGAAGGTTTAAAAATTCATCGTACTAATTGCCCGAATGCCGCACGCCTTTTATCAAACTATGGCCATCGTGTGGTGAAAACAAAATGGGTGAAAAACAAAGAAATATCATTCCTGACAGGTATAAAAATCGTGGGGCTTGATGATGTGGGAGTGATTAATAAAATTACCAACCTCATAAGTGGTACATTAAGTATAAATATTAACGCGCTTACTATCGAAGCCAAAGAAGGATTGTTTGAGGGAAATGTAAGGGTGTATGTGCATGATAAGGATGAACTTGATGATTTGGTAATTGCCTTAAAAGCCTTACCGGGCATAGAAAGCGTGGAAAGATATGATACGGAATGAATTTAAATTCTTCTTTGCGCCTTTTTGTTCTTTAGCCCTTTGCGTGCAAAACAGTAAACAAACAATTAATCCCTATTTTTATTTCCTGATTTTTTCTTTCAAAAATCTTCTTATTTCATGCAAATCTTCTTTTGGAAAAGCGCTTTTTGGAATTAAAAAAAATGCGCGGCTGTTGAAGTATAAATGAAAAAAACTTGTGCTTTCTACAAAGTTTGAAAAATCTTTCCATGGCCAGCTTCGGCTTCCTTTTTCGTTTTCAAGAAACATGTGTTGTTCTTCAAAACTTACGCGGAACCGGTCTTTGAACGTTGTCGCTTTGCGGTAAATAATAATCGGGAGTACAAACCAGAAAGCTAACATTAAAGCAAACCATAGCGTGGAACTCAGCAAAAAAGCCAACGGATCTACTTTACCTGTAAAATATAAAAACGCCGAGGCAATGGCAAAAATATTTACAATGATGATCATGACCTTTATTTCATTTCTGCTGAAAAAATGAAACCGCAATGCCTGTAATACTTTTGGCCGGCTGTAAGTAAAGTAAGAAGATGTCATTTAAAACAAATGTACGATGCGAGATGAAAGTTGCCATTAAATTTCTTGAAAAAGAAAGATAATAAATTCAATTTTTGGTCATTAATATTTGCTATTGCTTTATCTAATCATAATTTTTAAGAGTGCGCTTCAAATTGTCGCCGCGATTTTGGTCGGAGGAGGACATCGACCGAGGCTGAAAATGATTTGCGTTTCATTGTTCGAGGTTATAATTGTTAAAACGTTTCATAGGTGACACCTTTTAGAAAGATGTCACCTATGGTCAATTCATTATTTCAACTTGCTCACCTGGTCGTTATAATATTTTATTTCCTGCTTAACAGAAGAAAGGTTTCCTCCGGGTTCTATGGAATCGCGTTCTATATAAATGTAACCATCAAAATTTTGTTTCTTTAGCTCCGCAAATATTTCAGGAAACTTTACCACGCCGGTGCCAACCACCACATCTTTTAAGGTAGGATCATTATAGGCACCTACATCTTTAAAATGCACACCCAATATATGGCCGCTTAATTTTTTTACAGCTTCAAGCGGAACAATGCCACTTTTTGGCCAATGGCCCAAATCTGCACACACACCAAAGTTAGGATGGCCTTTCAAGGCCATCAACGTAGTATCCGGATTCCAGTAATGGCTAAACCCTTTCCAATGATCGTGGATGGCTACTTTTATTCCGTAGGCACCCGCCAGGCTGTCTATCTGGTCCCACATATTTAATGGTGGTTCTGTTGTTACAAATTTCACCCCGAATTCTTTGGCAATATCAAATTGTTTTTTCCATGAACCGATTGTCGAATCGCCCACGATATAGATGGATTCTACTTTTAAACCTTTCTTTGCTACCATGTCTTTCAGTTTAGCAATGCCCGAATGAGAAAGTTGGCCAATAATTGAATCTTTAAATTCCGGACCGGCACTTTGAAAAGTGTTAGGTTCAATATAGGTTAACCCGGCGCTATCCACTTTATCAAGCGCCTGTGGAAAATTAACGTCATGAAACGTCCATAAGGCAACACCAAATTTCCAGTCTTTTGCCGGATCAACAGAGGAAGTGGTTGTAGAATCTGAAGTGCTTTTGTTGTCGGTAGAAGTTCCATTATTACATGCAGAAACAAATAAGAGGAGGGTGGCCAATGGCGCGAGTAGTCTTTTCATTGTATTAAATTTTGAGAGATGAAGGTCTGTAATCAAAAGTAAATAAATGATTTTTTTTTAAAGCGAATTTTTTAAAGCGGTATTGAGGATAAAATTACCTGAATTTGTTGGTTTACTGTTAGAAAAAGTACACATTGCTTTTCTTGTGTCACAAAGACACATTCTTTAAAGATTGTTCGCCAAATTTAGAATAGAATCAATATCTTTAGTTTTTATTCAAAAAAAATAAAACGTATGGCTACCAGGAGAAAATTCATTCAACAATCAGGTGCATTTGCACTGGGAAGTTTGCTAATACCTCAATTAGGAAAATCAGGCTTATTCAACTCGCCTAAAGCCTTTCCGCCTATCGGTCTTCAATTATATACCATGGGCAATTTAATGACTACCGATGCAAAAGGTACGCTGCAAAAACTCGCGGCTATCGGCTATAGAGAAATGGAAAGTGCAGGATCGCAAAAAGGAAATTTTTATGGCTATAAGCCTAAAGAATTTGCAGAAATGGTGAAAGATGCGGGTATGCATTGGCGCTCTGCGCATGTTGGTGGTGCAGCATTTAAACCACGTGACATTATGAAAATGGCTAAGACTGCTGAGGATTCTGCAAGAATTCAAAAGTATATGGAAAAAATGAAGGATGCTCCCAAGCCC
>JBBQWJ010000039.1:0-18213 GCA_038210685.1 Chitinophagales bacterium
TTAATTTTCTGGAAATTTTGAACAAAAAAAATATCCCAATGGCAATTGCCACCTCAGGAATACAACCCAATATTGATTTTATGTTTGAAGAAGTGCCAATTAAAAAATATTTCGATGAAGTGGTCAATTCATCTCACATTACGAAAGGAAAACCAGATCCGGAAATCTATTTAAAAGTTGCTTCACTGCTAAAAGTTTCTCCGAAAAACTGTCTTGTATTTGAAGATGCTGTAGTAGGAATTAAATCTGCAAAAGCAGCCGGGATGAAAGTGATAGCGGTTGCTACCACGCAAACCAAAGAAGAACTTTCTATCGCGGATATCATAGTGGATGATTATAATTTTTAAAAAAGTTTTCTTCCAGTAAACAAACAAATTTTAAGAATTTCTATTTTGATTACAATCTTATCTTTCATAACAACCAATATCTGGTTTTGAATCACGTGGCTTATCATCAAGATCAAAAGGAAAGTTGGTTGTAACTCCTGCGTTTACTGCAGGTGAATTTGGGTGTTCATAAAAATGAAAATCAAATATGTTTTTTGAAACATCAATGCTGTCAAACATCGGCGCTTCATTTATTATGGAAGAAATAAAAGTAGCATTGTTAATTGCTTCTTTTGCTTTGTAAAGAACATGGTTAAATGTTGCAGAAAAAACAGAAGCTCCTTTTTTATCAATAGTTATTTCGTTATCCACGGTTCCTCCATCACCCCAAAAAATGCAATTTTGAAACAGGGCATTCATGCTAAAAGTTTGCGCTGGGCCGGGGCCGGCATCAGGAAAATAATTAAACAACTGTAAAACCGGCTGTGTGTGAGCAAAATAATTAGTTCCATAAGAAGCGACCGTGCAATTTATAAAACGATAATCGCCCCCGGCCTGGAGATTAATATTGCTTCCGCAATTACTGATAAGGCAATTATCGGCGGCGATGGAGCTGTTTATTGCAAGAATCCCCGCATCATAAATATTGTCGATCATGCATTGAGAAAGATTGATTTTAGCAGTTGAATTATTTGTAAATCCGCTTGCAACAATTCCCTGGTAAGCGTTTTTTATTGTTGTGTGAACAAGAGCATTATTTTCACTTGAATTTCTGAAATAAATTCCCGGCCAGCCCGCTGGCAGATACTTATAATCTGCATCAAGCCTGTCTCCAGCAAATATTACTGGTTCGTCTTTTGTTCCGGTTGCTAACAAAGTTCCATCTACCAAAAAAGGAGCGTCAGCGTGTAAAAATATTCTTGTTCCCGCTTTAATTGTCAATGTAGCGTTGGTATCCACCTGTATTCCACCAATGATCACATAAGGCAAGGTCTTATTCCAGGTTGTATTTCCGGTAATCAATTGCTTTTTAAGAAAGATAGCATTTTGACCATAAGCCTGCAACTGTACCCATTTTGTATTTCCATTAAAGCTAATTTCAATGCTATCCCCGAGGATAAATGGAAGTGTTGGTGATGAAGGATTTACATTTACCTGCACAAAAACGTAAATGCTATCGTTCTTGTTTATCTCCACATTATCAACTTCTGTAGAAGAAGTTCCATCAACGTTCATTTTGAACGGCGAAGCAGAACCACCAGAAAGCCTAACCCTGGAAATTTTAAGCTTCTGATTATTGTTATTAAAAATTTTAAAAGATTGAGTAATTGAACCTACCCGTGTAAAAACGGTATCAAAAGATAATGTATCGGTGCTGGTGTATAATGTTGCATCAGGACTTGTAATAAACGAATCCTTTTTGCAGGAGAAAAACATCACTGCTGATAAAAAAACTACGGTGAAAAATTTCAAATGATTGTACTTATCAGATTAATAAACATGTTTAAACAAGTTCTCTTTCTATTTTCTCAAATCCTTCAACCGGCGCCAGGTCATTCCATAAAATTCTGTAAATCGTTTCAGCAATCGGCATTTCTGCCTTCACTTTATTATTAATAAGAAACATACATTTACTTGCATTGTATCCTTCTGCTATCATGTTCATTTCCAATTGTGCCGATTGAACCGAATAGCCTTTGCCGATCATATTTCCAAAAGTTCGGTTTCGGCTGTATAATGAATAACAGGTTACCAGCAAATCGCCCAAATAAACGGAAGCAGCATAGTTGGTTCGTGGACTTTTGTTTTTTAGAATCGCTTGATGTTCGATAGAACCCACTTCTACATTTTCAATTCCTGCTTTTCTTAAAAAACCAGCCATTTCATCGGCACTGTTAGCAATAAGAACGCTTAAAAAATTATCGCCGTATTCAAGCCCATGCGCAATGCCAGAACCTATAGCATAAATATTTTTAAGCACAGCTGCATATTGAACCCCGATTATATCCGTATTGCAAATAGGTATTAAATAAGGTGTTTTAAAAAAACCACAAATCTTCTTTGTAGTTTTCTCATCTATTCCGCTGAAAGTAAGATAGGAAAGTTTTTCAGCCGCTACTTCTTCTGCATGGCAAGGCCCCAGAACAGTAAAGTAATCTTTGAGCTGAACATCGAATTCGCTTTTTAAATAATCATTCAATAAAATATTTCTTTCAGGTAAAATGCCCTTTACTGCCGATATTATTTTTTTGCCCTTAAAAATATCAGGAGATAAGCCGTTGAGTGTGTTAGCAACAAAAGCAGAGGGAATTACTATAATTATTATTTCGCTGTTATTTATAACATCTTCCGCACTGCTTGAAAAGTTGATAAGTTTAGTATCAAAAAAAGTACTGCTTAGATAGTGAGGATTATGCCTTCTGCGTTTAAAACTGGTGATATTAGAGTCACTTCTTACCCACCAATTAATCTGGTTTTTATTATCGGTTAATATTTTTGCAATCGCTGTTCCCCAGCTTCCACTGCCAATAATTCCAAATTTCATGATAAGTTTAATTTTTCTATAGCAATCTGTGCGGCGATCTGGCTGGCATCTTTTTTATTAAAAGCTTTTGCTTCTGCAACCAACACTCCGTCTACCATAGCGCCGATCGTAAACAATCTTCTTCCGTTTTCAATACTTTCATCCAGTGTTTCAAACTCCAGCACTTTCCCGTTTTTATTTGCCCAACCGTACAACTTATTTTTTTGGTTGATATCAAGGTTTTCCAAATCCTGCATAAATAAATGAGGAGCAATGATTCTTTCGGTTACCCATTTTTTAGTTTGATCATATCCTTTATCAAGATAAACGGCACCTGTTAACGCTTCTAACGTATTTCCAAAAATCTGGGATATTTTTAATGAATGATCAAAATGGTTATAAAGTGTAATTTTTTTCAAACCGATTTTAACTGCAATTTCATTTAGTTGGTTACGGTTCACCATTTTGCTTCTCATTTCAGTTAAAAAGCCTTCATCTTTATATGGATAACGCATAAATAAATAATGAGCTACAATGGTACTTATTATTGCATCTCCCAGGTATTCGAGGCGTTCATTGTTTTCGTCTGAACCTTCACGCACTGAGCGATGGCTAAGGGCTGTTTGGTAGAGGTCCAATTGGTAAGGAGAAAAGCCAAGCACATTACGTAGCTGTTTTCGGAAATTCCGTTTTTCATTAGAAAGAAAGATGTTTGTCAAAAATTGCACCTGTACAATTAAATTTTATTGTTTAAAATTAAAGAAAATTAATTCTACAAAATGGTTCCTGATACAATTAACAACAACTACTTCTGTAATTGTTCCCAATATTCAGCCGCGCGTCGCGTATGAGGAATAACAATTGTGCCACCAACAATGTTGGCAACTGCGAAAATTTCATACATCTGCTCTGTGGTTACGCCTAATTCTTTAGATTTTCCTAAATGGTATTTGATACAATCATCGCATCGCAAAACCATGCTGGCAACCAAGCCCAGCATTTCTTTGGTTTTTTTATCAATTGCACCATCTTCATAGGTATTTGTATCAAGATTCCATAAGCGTTTCATGACAAGGTTATTTTTGCTTAAAATAACCTCGTTCATTTTTTCGCGATAGTCATTAAATTCTTTTATTAATTCTGACATAGAAAATATTTAAAAAGTAAAAGAGATCATATCCTTTGGATTGAAAACAAATTTACAGTTAACTGAAAAGCGGTTATTAAAAACGCCCTACGTTATTAATATCGTCATCAAAGGTCTGATCAGGCAATTTACTCAATTGGGCTTTGATTATAAAAAAGCTTGTGATGGCAAAAGTAATTCCTACAAGAATAATAGAAACCACGTTATCTACTCCAAAGATCATAACGCCTACAACGATTCCAAGGATTTCAGAAACCAACCAGGCAATAATGGTATAAATTTTCCACGTGATGGGCTTAAGGCCTTTCTTTGTGGAGATTTTACCAATTTCTTTTGTAAGAAAAATAAGGGCAATTATTTCAAGCATTGCTGATTTTTGATATTGCGAAAACTTAATTAATTATAAGATTATACGAGAGAAATATCAAAATTTACCAACTGCACAAATTCTTTCAGCCTTAGCTCAATATCATCTTTTGAAATTTCTTTTAAACGCTGTGGACCAAAGGCTTCAACACAAAAACTTGCCATTGCAGATCCAACAATAATAGCGGTTTTCATGTTTTCAAAACTGGTGTTTTTGGTGTTGTCTATGTGTCCAATAAATCCGCCTGCAAATGCATCGCCGGCGCCTGTTGGGTCAAATACATCTTCAAGAGGTAAAGCCGGCGCAAAGAAAACCTTGTCTTCGTTAAATAATAAAGCACCATGCTCGCCTTTTTTAATAATTAAAAACCGCGGTCCCATTTGCAGAATTGCTTTCGCACATTTTACCAAAGAATATTCGCCGCTGAGCTGGCGTGCCTCACTGTCATTGATCAACAAAACATCTACTTTTTTCAAAACTTTTTTAAGATCTTCCATTGCGGTTTCCATCCAAAAGTTCATTGTATCAAGTACAACAAGATCTGGCCGGGTACGCAATTGCTCAATCACACTTAGTTGCAGGCTGGGCATAAGATTTCCCAACATCAAATACTCAGCTCCCTGGAATTCTTCAGGAACTTGCGGATTAAAATTCGCCAGTACATTAAGATCAGTAACTAAAGTGTCTCTTGTATTCATGTCAAGGTGATATCTTCCACTCCAGAAAAAGGATTTTTGATCGGGAACGATCTCAACACCGGAAAGATTTACTCCGCGCTTTTTTAGTTCATTCAATTCCTCTTCCGGAAAATCATTTCCTACAATCGAAATTTGCTGGATCGGAGAAGTTAAGTGGCTGGCCGCGTAAGCCACATAGGTACCGGAACCACCTACGATTTTATCCGTTTTGCCAAAAGGTGTTTCAATTGCATCAAAAGCCATCGAACCAAGAGTAATTATTGCCATAGAGAATGTATTTCTTTTAATCCGTGCAAATGTAAAAGATAATAGTTGATTGGTTAAATAGTTAATTTGTTAATCGGCTCATTTTAGCCGCGTCCTGAAAACTGAAAATAAAATTATCTTTGTATTCTAAATTTTTATATATGCTTTTATCAATACACCCGCTAAATCCTCAACCACGGCTGATAAAGCAGGTAGCTGAATGTTTAAAAGATGGAGGCGTAATTATTTATCCTACCGATACAATTTACGGGCTTGGTTGCGACATACATCATCCAAAAGCTGTAGAAAGAATTTGCAGAATAAAAAATATTGATGCTAAAAAATCCCAACTTTCCTTTATCTGCCAGGATTTGAGCCATCTCAGCGATTATACTAAAAGTATCGACACTCCTCTTTACCGTACACTTAAACTTTGCCTCCCTGGACCTTATACATTTGTATTACCTGCCAGTAAGCAAGTCCCTAAAATTTTAAAAAGCAAAAAGGAAACTATTGGATTGCGTGTACCCAACAACGTTATATGCCAAACTATTCTGGAAGAATTAGGAAACCCGATCTTAAGCGCTTCGCTCCCGGGAGAAATGGTAGAAGAATTTACTGATCCCGAAAAAATAGAAGAGACTTTTGGAAACCGGGTTGATTTGGTGATTGATGGGGGACCCGGAGGAATTATACCCTCAACTGTTATTGATTGCACTACTGATAACTGGATAGTTCTTCGTGAAGGATTGGGGGAATGGCCAGCGTAAGTTTTCTATTTTGCAGTAAACAAACAAAAAAGAAGAAAATTTCTTTTATCTGAAAAAGGTAAAAACAAAAAGGGGAAGTACTGTACAGTAAACAAAGAAAAAAATAAATTTTTATTTTAATTTTCTGCGATTAATTCGGGTTCAGTAGAAACTCCGGGCCATATATTAAAACTTTTTCGATGGTAACGGCACAATCCATGTATTTCAATAGCAGTGCGATGTTCACGCGTGCCATATCCTTTATTTTTATTCCATAAATACATAGTAAATTTTTCGTGCAGCTTCTCCATGTATTCATCACGGTAGCATTTTGCCAATACACTTGCAGCTGCAATCGGCGCGTACATTCCATCTCCTTTTATTATGCATTGGTGCGGAAGTTTTTTGTATCTTTTAAACCTGTTTCCATCAACCAATAAAAGTTCAGGAGAAGTTTTAAGTTTGTTTAAAGCAAGATGCATTGCTTTAAAAGAAGCCTGCAAAATATTAATACGGTCTATTTCAATATTAGTAATGCTTGCCACAGCAAATGAATAACACTCTTTTTCAATAACAGGTCGCAGGATATTCCGTTCTTCTTTTGTAAGTTCTTTGGAATCGTTTAATAATGGATGGTAAAAGGCTTTGGGAAGAATAACAGCTGCGGCATAAACAGGACCGGCATAGCATCCGCGGCCTACTTCATCCACACCGGCTTCAATAAATTTGTTATGAAAAAAAGGGAGCAGCAATTTGAGAACTTTTTATTCAAAAATAATGATCGATTTTTAATGTGCCGGCATTAAGTTTTCAACATGTAATTTTAAAATAATCTGAAAGTGAAATGTATGCAGTTGGAGGTTACCTTTGAAAAGTTTATATCCCATGAGTTTAACCATAATAAAAATCCAGAAAGATGGCAGAGATTGTACTGAAAAAAGCAAATAAGAATATTGCAAAATGGCTTTACCTGGGGGTTTTTATGCTTGTAATACAAATTGTATTAGGCGGCATTACAAGGCTTACTGAATCAGGGTTGAGCATCACTGAATGGAATCCAATCACTGGTGCGCTGCCTCCTTTAAATCATGCAGAATGGATGGTAGAATTTCAAAAATATAAAGGTACCGACCAGTTCAGGCATATTAACGGGGACTTTTCTTTGAGTGATTTTAAATCAATATTTTTTTGGGAATGGTTTCATCGCAACTGGGCAAGGTTAATGGGAATTGTTTTTTTGGTTGGCTTTTTTTATTTCCTGATAAAAAAACAATTTAAAAAAGATATGATCATTCCTTTCGTTATTTTGTTTTTGTTAGGAATGATACAAGGTGCTGTGGGTTGGATAATGGTGGCCAGCGGATTGGTGCCGGATAGGTTGTTCGTTGATCATATAAAGCTTGCCACTCATTTTATGACAGCACTGGTTTTGCTTTGTTATACTTTTTGGTTTGCGTTGAGCATTTCTGTTCCTTCGAGAATGAAAATGGCTAGTAAATCATTGCGTAATATCACATGGATGATAATGGCAGTTCTTTTTTTTCAATTGATCTATGGCGCTTTTATGGCTGGTTTACATGCAGCAACAGCAGCGCCTACCTGGCCAACTATTAATGGTCAATGGCTCCCTTCTTCTATGAACAATCTTTCACCCGGTTGGAAGAATTTTATAGACAATAAGATTACTATACAATTTATTCATCGAGGATTTGCATATACACTTTTGATACTTGTAATTATCTGGACGGTAAAAGCGAGTAAAATTATTGGGAGCGCTTTGTTTTCAAGAACAAAATATCTCCCCTTATTTTTAGTTTCGTTACAGGTGCTGCTTGGTATCACAACTGTTCTTCTTTCTCCCTATGGCAATAATCTGGTTTGGTTGGGCGTTGCACATCAGTTTGTGGCTATCGTATTTTTGATATCCATAATTTTTATGCTTTATATAATCAGGCCGTCGGTTGTGCAGGAAAGCTATTTTTAAGGCTTTTGAAATAATTTATAAAAATGAAAAAGCTTTTTCACAATTTTTATTATTCGTTCCCGATCCAATTATTGCTTCTTCATTTTAGGAAATCACAGGTATTATTAATCTTGTGGCTGATATTATTTCTCACTGTTTCCGGGCATTTTATGGGCTCATTTGGTGCCAATACCTTATTTCTTGCTCCTGAATATTTGGGAAATGTAAATGCCGCAGGTGCCGCTATTACCGGTATTGCTACCGGTATTTTTATAATGAGTTGGAATATTACCACTTTTATTTTACACAGTGGCCGCTTTCGTTTTTTGGCCACAAGTTCGGCACCCTTTTTAAAATATTGTCTTAACAATGCTATCATTCCGATTGCTTTTTTGCTTTTATATTTTTTAGAAGCTTTATATTTTGACAGGGTAAAGGAATTGATTCCTTTAAAGCAATTTTTATTTATCGTTGCTGGTTTTGCTGGGGGATTTTCACTCCTTCTATTAATTTCATTTCTATATTTTTTTGGTGCCGACAGAACCATTATAAGAACATTGCCACCGGTTCTAAAAAATTTTGACGAAAATAAAATTCCGGAAACTGAGGAAGAAAAAATATTGATAGATGATTTTGGGCTGCCTGTAAAAAATTATCTGAGCACAAGGTTTAAAGTAAAAAAAGTACGTTCCGTAAGACATTATAGTCAGAATTTTCTGGATATAATTTTTAAGCGGCACCATTTTTCGGCAATGCTTTCTATACTATTCGCCTTTATTTTTATGTTGTTCATCGCTTTCTTTCTTGATAATAAAATCTTTCAGATACCGGCTTCAGCAAGTATTCTTTTGTTTTTTTCGATACTCATATCTGTGATAGGTGCTCTTTCTTATTTTTTACGAAGCTGGAGTTTATTATTTGTAATTCTTCTATTTACGGTGTTCAATATTCTTTATAAATACGATGTGATCGACCCGCGGAATAAAGCTTACGGACTTAATTATTCAAATCCTGAAAGGCCACCCTATTCGCTCAAAGGCCTTAATTCATTGATTACTGAATCAAAAATTGATTCTGATAAAAATAATATGATTGCGATTCTTGATCATTGGAAACAAAATCAACACGAGGATAAACCTTTAATGATTGTTTTTACTTTTAGCGGAGGAGGTGTAAGAAGTGCAAGTTTTTCAATGAATGTGTTGCAGGCGCTGGATAGTGTTACAGGAGGCCAAATCATGAACAAAACTATGCTTATGAGTGGTGCTTCTGGTGGAATGCTTGCTGCTGCTTATTTCCGGGAGTTGTCAAGATTAAAGGTAAATGGTGCACGAATAAACCTTGAAGACAAACAATATTTGGATAATATTTCAAAAGATCTTTTGAATCCTGTTTTTTCATCTTTAATTACACGTGATCTAATTTCTCCTTCTCAAAAATTTTCGTATAGTCATTACCGTTATGTAAAAGACCGGGGCTATGCATTTGAGGAAAAATTAGATCTTAATACTGAAGATGTTTTGGACAAACCGATTGGTTTTTATAAAAGAGATGAAGAATCAGCAAAGATTCCTTTGATGATTTTAAATTCAACCATAACACGAGATTTTAAAAAAATGATGATTTGCGCCCAGCCTATTAGTTTTATGATGAAACCTTCTTTTAAAGATAGCACCACACAAATAACGGGTCCTGATGCGGTTGACTTTGGCGCATTTTTTAAAAACATGGATCCGATGAACTTAAGGATGTTAACAGCATTGAGGATGAACGCTACGTATCCTTATGTTCTGCCCGCTGTGTGGCTTCCTTCAAAACCCATTATTGATGTGATGGATGCAGGCCTGCGCGATAATTCCGGCGCAGAAACTTCATATAGGTTTCTGAATGCTTTTAAAGAATGGATAAAACAAAATACAGGAGGTATATTACTTATCCAGGTGAGATCGCGAATAAAAGGAAGCTGGAATAACGGATATAAAATCGGTGGTATTTCTGATATCATCACCAATCCTTTTACTATGATCCAAACGAACTGGTTTACACTGCAGGATTATTTCCAGGAGGATGAACTATCTTATTTAAAAAATACTTTTGGTGATCAACTTCATCGCGTTGCATTTATGTATGTTCCTAAAAACACCGAAGGTGAAGCGCCTCTTAATTTTCATTTAACAGCAAGTGAAAAAAAAGAGGTAAGTGCGTCTATGCACCGGGAAAATAATATTGAATCGTTACAACAAGTGGAAAGTTTTTTGAAAATTGATTCATCGGGAAATCGATAAATTTTAAAACCAGCCTCTTTTTTTAAATACCCAAATCATCCAAACAGGAATAATAAGCATTAATCCTACTGCAATAAAAAATCCATATGGATTATGAAGCCAGGGAATACGTATAAAATTCATCCCGAAGATGCCACCGATAACAGTTGCAGGAGCCAGCAGGCAAGTAACTACCGCCATAACTTTCATTACCTCATTCATCTTTAAATTAACATTACTCAAATAAAGATCCTGGAGGTTAATCATCATATCCCTGTAGTTTTCGGCAAGTTCATTTGCCTGTACTATATGGTCATAAATATCTTTAAAGTATCGTTCTGTTTTCTCTTCTATAAGAACAGTTTCGCTCCGCAAAATACCATTGATCATTTCGCGAACAGGAGAAATATTTCTTTTTAAAAAGATCATTTCTTTTCGCAGGAAGTTGATTTTTGCCAGGGTTCTTGTATCGGCCCTGTGAACAATGTCTTCTTCCAGGTCCTCAATTTTTTCACCTAACTTTTCCATTACCAAAAAATAGTTATCTACAATAAGATCAATGAGCGAATAAAACAAATAATCGGGCCTGCTGACTCTAACTTTACTTCCTGCAATTTTTATCTTTTGGCGCAAAACATCAAACACATCTCTTGATGAGTCTTCCTGGAAACTCAATACAAAGTTGGAACCAAGCACAATACTGATTTGTTCGCTTTCAACAGAAGCTATTTCTTCATTAAGATAGAGCATGTTTAGCAAACAAAAAATAAGACGATTCAGTTCATCCATTTTGGGGCGTTGCCCTGAACTTAAAATATCTTCTGCAATAAGAGGATGAATACCGAAGTGTTCGCAGATCCTGTCAATGTCTGCTTTTTTCAATCCTCCAAGATTGATCCATACGTTCTTTGAAGTTTCCAGGAATTTAAAAGTATCTTCTATCGAATTTAATTGCTGGCAACTCACAGAAGCCGAATCATATTCGTACACAATAATTACTGTTTTTTCCGGTTCTTTTCTTAAAGATGCAACCGTTGGATTTACCTGGAGGACCTTTTTTGTTATTAATCGCTCCAAAGGTTTCATAAACGACAAATACCTTTCGGTTCTCATATGAGCTGCGTATTTTTATTTGAAAATGTAGAAATAATTATTGTTTACTCAAAGTGGAATCACTTATTTTTATTACCGATTTTGGTACGGTGCTCATCCACATATCCCGATAGATTTTCCAGTTGCCCGATTCCTGTTGCCAAAGTGAGATATATTCTCCTTTATCAGTTTGAACGCCTTTCTTATTTAATAATTGATAGGAACCTTCTTCTATAAGTATCGTACTGTCGCCCTCAATTTTGATAGTATTTAATTTTATATCACTAACACCTGATTTCCCCAATCCTGAAAAATAATGCATTATTTCTTTTCTTCCTTCAATAGGAGCTTGGTTGGCTATCATCACTTTGGCATTTGTTGTAAAAGATTGTGCAACTTCCGCCGTATCACCAGCTTTATAAGATTTTATAAAATGCTGATTTGATTGTAGGACGGATGCTTCTCCTTGTTTAATATCAAATGCAGATGCTGATTTTTCTATTTCCATTTTATCCTGCTGGCTACAAGAGAATAAAGCAAATACTGAAACAATAAAAAGGAAGCCACAAGTTCGGTTAAGAAACATTTAATATTTTTTAAAGAATTAGTAAAGAGTAATAAAGATAAAATGAACCTCTTTATAAAAGATACATTAATTTTTTTGCCATTTCAAGATCTTCCGGGGTATCAATAGAAAGCTGGCTTTCATCGGTGAGAACCATTTTAATTTTTACTCCATTTTCAAGATAACGAAGTTGTTCCAGTTTTTCAACCATTTCCAGTGGCGTGGCTTTCCAGGAAGTAAAAGCCTGTAAAGCGCTTTTTCTAAAAGCATAAATGCCAATATGTTTATAATAGCGGGGAGAAATATTTTTTTCACGTTGGTAAGGAATTACGCTTCTTGAAAACAAAAGGGCATTGCTGTAGTTATCAACCACCACTTTTACATGATTAGGATTATTGATTATTTCTTCGTTTACTATAGGGTACATAAGCGAGGCCACTTTTATTTGTTCATTATTATCATGATCAAAAGCCATTAATAAGTTTTCCAATAATGATTTTTTTACAAACGGTTCATCTCCCTGCACATTTACAACGATGTCAACATCGATATCAGCTACAACTTCAGCAATACGATCGCTTCCGCTTTCATGCGGCTTCTTACTCATCATTGCATAGCCGCCATTTTGAACGATTTCATCAAAAATTATCTCACTATCTGTAACTACAATTACTTCATCAAACAATAACGTAGCAACTGTATTATCGTAGGTATGTCTTATAATAGATTTATCGCCTAATTTTTGCATGAGCTTTCCGGGGAAACGAGTGGCAGCATAACGGGCAGGTATAAACGCAATTGTTTTCATCAATTTTGATTTATTACTATTTCATCTATATCCATAGAAGGATTAAAAGCTTCCGGTAAACTTTCACTTTCATATTTGCAGGATGAGCATTGATAAACATTTTTAGCTGAAATAGCATAACTACCAAAGAGCCATGTAAGTATTGCGGTTGCACGATTGGCGGTTGTTTGCTTGGGAACCAGTTCTATCGATTTACTTCCGCATCTCGGGCAGACTGCTGTTTGCCGGTAAGCCTCATCAAAACTATTTAATAATTTATTGGCCTCCTCTTCATGCTCTTTTATGACAACGAGTTTAATCCCTCCAACTGCGTTGGATAATATAGGATCAACGGTTACAGTAAATTCGTCTTTTAAAAAGCATTCAATTCCTGCATCTTTTAATCTTGTGAGTAAAATATGAGCCGAGAAATAATTTTGAAAGGTACGTATGGTTACCAGGTTCATTAAATCGAGTTTGAATAATTTAAAAATACAGAATTTGTTTGATGGAAAAAGCAACAAAAATTAAAAGATTGTTGTAATTAAAAATGGAGCCTGCGAGCAAACTCCATTTAAACTATTAAACTGAAACCTAATAAAAAATTGAATTTTAATTATTGAGCATCAAAGGCATTACCAACATAAGTAACTGTTCATTTTCCTCTTGTTCTGTTGGTTTAATAATACCGGCTTTTGTTGGAGTGCTTAATTCAATCACTATTTCATCTGTATCTGCTGCGCTAAGCATCTCAATTAAAAATTTGGCATTAAAAGCGATTTGCAAATCTTCACCATCATATTGGCAGGTCATTCTTTCGTTCCCTTCAAAACTAAAATCAACATCTTGCGCCGAAAGTTGTAATTCACTTCCGCTGATAGAAAGCGCTACCTGGTTGGTACTTTTATTACTGAACACATTTATCCTACGTAAGGCATTCTGAAAATCATTTTTATTTACAGTAAGTTTATATGGATTATCAGTAGGAATCACCACTTTATAATCAGGAAACCTGGCATCAATAAGGCGGCAAACCAATTCTATTCCATCCTGCTTCACAAAAAGGTGGTTGCTATTGTAGGAAATAGTTAATTCAGTATCTGTATTTGGCAGCACATTTTTCAATAAATTTAATGGCTTTTTCGGAACAACAAAGGAAGCTTTTTCAGGAGAAGAAATATCACTCCGTGAAAAGCGTACCAGCCTATGGGCATCTGTTGCAACCGTTGTAATTCCCTGCGGAGAAAGTTCAAAGAAAATTCCTGTCATTGCCGGGCGAAGCTCATCAGTACTTGTAGCAAAAATGCATTTATTGATAGCCGTTACTAATGCTGATGAAGGCATAGTGAAAGAATTGGCGCTTTCTGCCAAAGGTTCTTTTGGAAAGTTATCTGGGTTTTCGCCCATTACTTTATATTTCCCATTGTCACTGGTAATTTCTACTCCGTTGTTTTTATCAATATTAAAAGTAAGTGGTTGTTCGGGAATATTTTTAAGAGAATCGTGAAGAATTTTTGCTGGAATGCAAACTCTGCAGCTGTCTTTAGCTTCTACATCCATATGAATTTTCATAACCGTTTCAAGGTCTGTAGCTACAATAGTGAGTTTGTTGTTGTCTATTTCAAACAAAAAATCTTCCAGTATAGGCAAAACAGTATTGGCGCTGATAACTCCACTTATTTGTTGTACGTGCTTTAATAACTGTGAAGAGGAAACAATGAACTTCATAAAAAATGTTTAATGCCAAAGATAAAAGATTCAAATTAATGAAAAGAAATAAAATGTGTACTAATTATACAAGTAAAAGAAAAGTAATAAAGGGGTGAAATTTTTTTACCGGCGACAGCATGTAAATCCGATATGAATCTTAAAACCTATTTTTGTAATAATATAAATTGTATGGAAGTTAAAAACAATAAGATTGCCTTGCTGGTGGATGGAGATAATGCTCAATCTAAAATGATGGATTTGGTTTTGGAGGAAGCTTCCAAGTATGGAAAAGTAACCATTCGTCGCGTTTACGGTGACTGGACCACGCAGCACATGAACCACTGGAAAAGCCAGCTGAATGAAATGGCTTTTAACCCGATTCAAAAGTTTTCGTATACAACAGGTAAAAATTCTACAGATAGTGCTTTGATCATTGACGCGATGGATATTTTGCATGCTGACCTGGTAGATGGTTTTTGCATTGTTTCGAGCGACAGTGATTATACCGGGCTGGCGAAACGTATTCGCGAAGCAGGCATTTTTGTAATGGGAATAGGCGAAGAAAAAACACCGGCTGCTTTTGTAAAATCGTGCGAAATTTTTACCTACATAGAAAACCTGGAACCTAAAGCCGAAGCAGAAGTACCGGAGAAAAAGGAAACTGTAAAAAAACAAAAGTCTAAATCAACTGCCAGCGTAAATAAAAAACTGATTGATAAAGCTTACGATATGAGCATGAATGAGAGCAACGAAGCGTATATTTCCACGATGGGAATCAATCTTCGTAAGCTCGATCCGAGTTTTGATGTACGCACCTATGGTTGCAAGACGCTTACACAATTTTTTTCTAAGCTTCAGGGTTTCCTGGTGGTGGATAATGTGATCAATGGCTTGAATAATCCGTTGATAAGAAAGAAATAAGCCTCCCCAACCCCTCCAAAGGAGGGGCTTTTTGGTGAATTGAATTCCTAACTATTTGTTGGTTTACTGTCAGGAATTTTTTGGAACCCTCCCTTGGAGGGCAGGGAGGCTGTCTTTCCAGTTCCACAAATACCGGCAGGCATATGTACGATAAGGACTCCATTTCAATGAAATCTTTTCAATCTTTTGTTGTAATGCTTTTTTATCCGTCACTTTAATATTGTAGAGTTTAATAACACTCTGTTTTAATCCGAGATCATCTTTTGCAAACACATCTTCTCTGCCAAGGGTAAACATTAAAATCATTTCTACCGTCCATTTTCCAACGCCTTTTATCTGCGTAAGCAAATCAATTACTTTTTCGTTGCTCATTTTATGCAATTGGGCATCTGTGATTTTATTTTCAACAAAAAACCTGCACACATTATGAACATAAGAAGCTTTTGCATTTGAAAATCCAATGCCGCGAAAAGTTTCTGGCGGAGTATTTAAAATTTGTTTTAGCGTGGGGTCTTTACCGTTATATAATTCAAGAAATCTTTTGAATAAAACTTTTGCAACAGTTGTGCTCAACTGCTGGCTTAAAATGGAAGAACACAAACTCAGGTAAACTTTATTTCTTTTTTCTAAAAGAAAGGGGGGCTGCGCATCAATAACTTTTTTGAGTTTTTTATCTTTTGATAAATGTGCAATGTGTTTCAATCCAGATCTTTAATTTTATGTTTAGGTTCTTCTTTGTTATGCATAGGAGAAATAGGAACTGCATTAAATTCATTGCGATATATTTTTATCATCAAAATAAAATAACTGATAAGTAACGGACCAAAAACCAGTCCCAAAAATCCAAATAAACTAAGGCCTACTATTACACCAAAGATGGTGATTAATGGATGGACATCTCCTATTTTTCGAAGCAAAGTAATTCGGGCTACATAATCTACATTGGTAAGAATAGCAAGAGAATAAATACCAAGCCCAACACCTTGCCAGGTTTGGCCCGAAGCGAGAAGATAAATGGTTAAAGGTACCCAGATTATGCCTGTTCCGATAATAGGAATTAAAGAAGCAACTCCTGTAAGAAAGCCCCAAACACCAAATTCTTTTATTCCAAAAATAAAATAGCCGAGCAGGCCAACTAGCCCCTGGATAATAGCCAGCAAGGGAATTCCGATAGCATTTGCTCTTATCATCAGGTCGGTTTCAATGCTTAACTTTTCACGGTTTTTGTTATTCAATGGGATGAAGTCATTGATATAATCTTCCATTTTTCTTCCGTGAAACAACATATAATACAACACAAAAAACATGAGGATGAGATTCGTAACGAAATTGGCGGTGCTGGTTAAAAGCCTGGGAAGCCTGCCGGCAAGGTTTTTCATTGCCAACTGTACATTATCACCATTGAAAAGTTCGATTCCTGTGGCATCCTGTATTTTTTGTGAAAAGCTTTTAACCGCTACAACTAATGGAACCGGATTATTAAATAGTGCAGTTAACTTTGGAACAAGCATTACAGCCGCAAGATAAACAGGTAGGCAGATAATTATGGTATAACCAAAAATATAAAGCAGCGCCGTCCAACTCTTTTTCCATTTCTTTTTTTCGATAAGATTGAAATAGGATTTTTTGCTCAGAATATATAAGGTAACAGCACCTAAAACACCGGGCAAAAAGATGAAAAAATGGTTTACAATTAATATCCCCATCAGGATAATAATACTTAATACTATTATTTGCCGCAGGTGGTTATTAAATGTATTCATTTACTAAAAATACTAAGAAAAAGGGTAATATATTTTCTGGCTTATATAAATCGAAAAAATCACAGGCATTAAAATTTATACTTTACAGCAAACAAATAAATTACCCGGATTTTTATTTTATAAATTCAGGTGCGATTTACGATTTCCAAACGGAAAGTCCTTCACTGCAGTTGGCGCAAATATCAATGTTTTTGCGGCTTGTAGTAATATCTTTTCGGAATTGTTTGTAGTTTTTGTTGTTCCAAATCTCCTTAAAAGATTGATTTTTTAAATCGCCTAAACGATGTGTGGCATCTTTATCAAAACAACAGGGAACCACCATTCCATCCCACGTAATCACATTAGCTTCCCACAGCTTTGAACAATGATTTTGTAATTTATTTTTGGCAATTTGTTTTCCTTCTTTATCTTTTTTATAACGGCTGAACTTTTCATTTTGTGGAATCAGTTGGTTCGGATCATTTTCATAGTCATAGATCTGAGCGGTTTTAAATCGCACTTCATCAACACCCACTTCTTTTGCAAGTTTTTTTACATCTTCAATCTGGTGTTCATTAGGGCGAACTACCAAAAACTGGAAAAAGACAAAGGGGGTTTTACTTTTTAATTCCTTTTTCCATTTCACAATATTCCTTGCTCCTTCAATTACTTTTTCAATATTTCCTTCTCTTCGATATTGTTCATAAACTTCCTGTGTGGTGCCGTCAAGAGAAATAATCAGCCTGTCGAGGCCACTTTCCACCGTTTTTTTTGCCATTTCATCAGTAAGAAAATGGGCGTTGGTAGAAGTGGCAGTATACATTCCTTTTGAAGATGCATAAGAAACCATTTCAAGGAAATTTTTATTGAGGTAAGGTTCTCCCTGGAAATAGAAGATGAGATACAAAACTTCTTTATAGATTTCGTCGATGGTTTTGGTAAAAAAATCTTTTTTCAGCATTCCTCTTGGGCGTGTAAATTCCCGCAGACCGCTTGGACATTCGGGGCACTTAAGATTGCAGGAAGTTGTAGGCTCAAATGAAATAGAAATTGGCAATCCCCATTGAACCGGCTTTTTAGTTAAAAGTGTGATATAATAACTTGAGTAAACT
>JBBQWJ010000040.1:0-18051 GCA_038210685.1 Chitinophagales bacterium
TGACAAATATGCCAACCAGGAAGTTTCGTATTTATTACAACGGATTGAAGATTATAACGGGCTGGTGATTTTGGCCACCAATATGAAAAATAATATTGATGATGCATTTATCAGGCGATTTAATGACATTGTAAAATTTACCATCCCCAACGAAGATGAACGAAAAAAAATTTGGGAAAAATCATTTCCCGAAAATGCAGATTGTGGGGAGATACCCAACGAGGTGAAAAAATACAAACTCACGGGAGGAAACATTATCAATGCGGTTCATTTTGCAGGCATCCAGGCTGTGAAAAGAAGAAATGAAGCTGATTGCGGGAAGTTGTTATTTTACCTGGAAGACGTAACAGGTGGAATAAGAAAAGAAATGGCCAAGGAAGGAAAACCATTTGAGTAAGCTATTTTTATTGAATATAAATTAAATAACCCATCTGCAAAATTGCTTTCATTTCCTTTCATCAATTCAATTGTACTTTTATACTTAAAAATAATTTTTGAAATCGAAATGAAATTATAAATATGTCAATGAAAATCTATACAAAAACAGGAGATGCCGGAAAAACAAGCCTGATTGGCGGAACCAAAGTTTTTAAAAATAACCCACGCATTGAAGCGTATGGAACAGTGGATGAGCTCAATTCTTATATCGGCCTTGTTTCTGATATTTCAAATGATGAAAACATAAAAAATATTTTGAAAGAAATACAGGATCGTTTGTTCACCATCGGTTCAGAACTGGCTTGTGATCCCGGCAAGGAAACAAAAGTATCTATCCCGGATCTTTATGAAAGTGATGTTTCGTTGCTAGAGAAGGAAATGGATAAAATGAATGAAGAACTACCTGTGATGAAAAATTTTATTTTGCCCGGCGGACTTCCGGCAGTCTCACATACGCATATTGCCCGTTGTGTGTGCAGGCGTGCAGAAAGATGCTGTGTTAATTTAAAAGAGAGGGAAGAAAATGTAGCCCCTCTTATCATTAAATACCTAAACAGGCTTAGCGATTATCTTTTTACGTTGGCAAGGTATACCGGGATGAAAAATAATGCGACTGAAATAACCTGGAAGCCCCGAATTAAATAATTTAACAGAACGATAAATAAAAATTCTTCTTTTTTATTTGTTTACTGGAAGAGGGTTTAGCGTTAAAGAAATCCTTTATGATGAAGATCATTTCTAATCCGATGAAGATCATAACCTTTCTCATATTGAAGGATGCCTTTTTTGATTAAATTTGCACTTTCAAAATACATATAAATGAAAACATCAAGTATCATTGTTTTAGTTGCAATTGCCGCTGCTATCGGCGCATTATTAATGTATTCAGTTGATTTTTCAACCTATGATACCATTAGTTCTGCCAAACAAAAACAGGGAAAATATGTTCATCTTATTGCCAGGCTTGATAAGTCGAAACCCATTCAATATGATGCGTTAAAAGATCCAAATTATCTTTCTTTCTACGCTGTAGACAGCCTTGGCAACACCACACAGGTAATTTACCATAATACCAAACCGCCTGAATTGGAACAAAGTGACCGCGTTGTCTTAAAAGGAAAAATGGAAGGAAATGTTTTTCAATGCAATGCTATTTTACTGAAATGCCCTTCCAAGTACAAAGACAATAAACAACAATTAGAAAAATCGGTTTCGCAATATTAAGACTGCCACATGACTTTTGAGAATGAACATTTACTTCCTGGCCAGGTAGGCCAATTTTTTATATTACTTGCTTTTGTAGCTTCACTCGTTTCAGCAATTTCTTACTTTACGGCTTCCAAAATCCAACTGGAAAATAATGAAAAACAAAAGTGGATTCGTTTTGCACGAGCGGCATTTTTTATAGAAGCATTTTCACTAATCACCGTTTTTGCGAGTATCTTTTATATTTGTTCACATCATTACTTCGAATATTTGTATGCTTACAAACATGCTTCAAAAGAGCTTGAACCTAAATACCTGCTGGCTTGTATTTGGGAAGGTCAGGAAGGAAGCTTTCTCTTGTGGGCTCTATGGCATTGTGTTTTAGGAATCATCCTGATTTTTACTGCAAAAAAAAGAGAAGCGCCAATAATGACTATCGTCAATTCAGCGCAGTTTTTTTTAGTAATGATGATTTTAGGGATTTATATTTTTAATACCCGCATCGGAAGCAGTCCTTTCGTTCTTACAAGAAACGAACTGGCAGGCCCTATTTTTTCTCAGGCTGATTATCTTTCTTATATAAAAGACGGAGTTGGGTTAAATGTCCTGTTAAGAAACTATTGGATGGTCATTCATCCTCCCATCCTATTTTTAGGATTTGCAAGCACCATTGTTCCAATTTCATTTGCTTATTCTTCCTTATCGCAAAAAGATTGGGGCGGATGGGTAAAGCCCGCTCTGCCATGGACTTTATTCAGCGCGTGCGTATTAGGCACCGGAATTATGATGGGTGGAAAATGGGCATATGAATCACTTTCCTTTGGCGGTTACTGGGCCTGGGATCCTGTAGAAAATGCTTCCCTGGTTCCATGGCTAATTCTTGTGGCAGGCTTGCATTGCATGGCTGTTTTTAATTCTACAAAAAACGCATTACGTGCTTCTTATTTTTTTATAATTCTTACTTACCTATTCGTCCTTTACTCTACCTTTTTAACAAGAACCGGAATTTTAGGTGATACTTCTGTGCATGCTTTTACAGAAGCAGGAATGGCAATGAATGTATTGATTGGAATTTATGTGATAGCCATCACTGTGCCTATGTTTATTATGTATTTTAGGAATTATAAAAGCATTCCAACTATACAAAAAGAGGAAGATATTACTTCGCGTGAATTCTGGATGTTCATTGGTTCGCTCATTCTTTTCCTTTCTGCAATATTTATTATTTCTATTACTTCTTTGCCGGTTTATAATAAATTATTCGGTACGAATATAGCTGAGCCGGCTGACCGGGAATTTGCGTATAACAAAGTGCTGGTATTGGTTGCGGTAATTATTGGCTTGTTGACAGGAGCTTCTCAATTCTTGAAATACAGAAATACAAGTAAAAAATACTTGATGCAAAAGCTTGCATTACCTTTAGGAATTGCGGTGGCTTCGACTATCTTATTAGTGTTTTTTTACCCGTTAGAATATACAAAAAAGGGACCTGGCTTTTTGATCGCTATTTACCTCGCGTTATTCGCTTCTATCTTTTCTTTAATAGCCAATGCCTTTTACCTTAAAACCGTTTTAAGGTGGAATTTAAAAGCAGGTGGTGCGGCTATTTCTCACTTAGGTTTTGCCCTTTTGATTGGAGGAATGCTTATTTCTTCCGCCAATAGAAAAGTGATAAGTGATAACAGCAAAACCGGGTTAGTAATTCCTTTTTCAAAAGATCCAACAGGAAGGAACAATGAAGACCCAATGGAAAATCTTACTCTTCTAAAAAGAGTTCCTACAGAAATGGGAAATTATACGGTTACGTATATGAGCGATTCGGCTTCCAATGAAAAAGACAGAACTTTTTATAACCTACATTTTCAAAAGAAAGATGAGGCTACAGGAAAAGTTGAAGAAGATTTCCAATTGGCTCCTGATGCTTATCGGATGAAAGACAATAATCTTACCTCTAATCCGGGAACAAAGCATTATTTAACACACGATATTTTTACTTATATCTCCACCATTTCAATTCCTAATTCTGAAAATGATACGTCCACTTTCAGAAACCATGAAATGGCAATTGGAGATTCAGTTTTTTATTCAAAAGGATATTTTATTTTAAATAAGATCGAAAAGGATCCAGAAAATGAAAGATTTCATTTTACTCCTACAGATACTGCGTTGGTTGCTGATATTACAGTTTATGGAAATGACGGAACCCAATATAAGGCTTACCCTTCGTTGACCATTAAAAACCAGCAACTGGATTTTATAGATGATACGGTAATTTCGCAAAACCTTTATTTGAATTTCACCGGGATTTCTGATAACAAAAAATTCAAGATCAGATCAAAAGAAACTGATAAACTTACTGACTTTATTACCCTTAAAGCCTATTATTTTCCTTATATAAACTTAGTTTGGCTTGGCCTTGTTATCATGTCTTGTGGTTTCGTAGTTTCTCTGGTAAACCGGGTAAATGCTTCCAGGCTTTATGCATATCTTTCTGTAGGTCTTGTTTTAGTTTTCTTATTTTATATGTTTCTGCTGGCCAATAATTAATTCCGGTTTTTTTTACAGTTTTTTTGGGTTGAACTAATTATAATTTTGATAAAAACTTTACAAAGCAATCTTTGTTTTTGGATATTTAAATTATAAATTTACAAGAGTAATGAAAATTCCAGGTGAAATATCAAAATTAAGTTTAGGAGTCATACTACTCTTCATTGCCCTTACTTCAAAATCTCAATCCAAAGCAGCTGAAGATACCTCTTACACAATTTTTGCTCAACACGGTGTAAATGACACTGTTATTTGCTCGGCTGTTGTTTACCAGGGAGATACAATTGAAGCAAAAATTCTTGCAGGAGTTTATGTTTGGACAAAAGGTAATTCCCGTGCCCGCGCAGAGTGGACAAGATTAAGAAATGCAATTTATGTAACTTATCCTTATGCAAGGCAAGCTGGTTATGTTTTTAATGATATAGAAAAACATATTGCCAACAATCCAGATAAAGCGGCAGTATCAAAGTATATCAACAGTCGTGAAAAAGAATTAAAAAAGAAATTTTCTGATCCTCTTAAAAATCTCTCGGTTTACCAGGGCAAAGTTTTAATGAAATTAATCAACCGCGAAACGGGAGGAACCAACTGCTATGATATTTTAAGGGAACTTAAAGGCGGATTTACAGCACGTTTCTGGCAAACGATTGCTTACGTATTCGGCAGTGATCTTAAACAGCCATACGATGCAAAAAACAAGGATGCTGAAATGGAATCAATAGTAAGAGAGGTGCAAAAAATGTATGGTTACTCAGGATAATTATAAAAATAATTTATAACGCATTCTATTATTTCTAGTTAATTTTTTCCTGCTCTTTTATAAAATCATAAAACTGTAAAAAAATCCTCCATTTACCTTAACTTTGTCTGATTATTTTTCTGATATTCTTCCTGAATCTATAGAACAAAAAATGAAGTTAGACCTTTTAGCATTTGGTGTACATCCCGATGATATTGAGTTAAGTTGTGCCGGAACCTTATTAGTTGAAAAAAATAAAGGAAAAAAAATTGGCATTATAGATCTTACCCGCGGGGAACTTGGCACACGGGGTACTGCAGAAACAAGAGAAGAAGAAGCTGGGAATTCAGCTAAAATTTTAGGTGTCGATGTAAGAGAAAATCTTGATATGGCAGACGGGTTTTTTAGAAATGATGAAAAAAATCAACGAAAAATTATAACTGTTTTAAGAAAATATCAGCCGGAAATCGTTTTATGTAATGCCCCTGATGATCGACATCCCGATCATGGGCGGGCAGCCAAGTTGGTTCATGATTCATGTTTTTTATCAGGGCTGAGAAAAATTGAGACTTTGAACGGGAACAATAATCAAGGAATATGGAAGCCGAAATATGTTTTTAATTATATCCAGGATCAATATTTCACTCCTTCCTTTGTTATAGATATTTCAGGCGTAATAGAGAAAAAGCTTGATGCGATAAGAGCCTTCAAAACTCAGTTTTTTACAGGTTCGGAAAATGATAACGAGCCGCAAACGTATATTTCAACTCCGGAGTTTTTAGATGGTATTATCAACCGTTCAAAATCGTTTGGTAAAATGATCGGAGTTAAACATGCAGAAGGATTTGTATCAAAAAAGATGGTTGGTATTAGCTCATTTGACGCTTTGGTTCAAAATATTACCTGATCAGAATTAATAAAAACAATAATAAAATAATAATAACAAAATAATTTATAATAATGACAACTCCTAAATTCATGCAAGGTAAAGGTGATTTTCACACGGTTCTAAAAAATCGTGTAAATCAATATTTTGCCGAGCAAAAACGACCTATGACAGGTAATTTTTCCCTGTTGTTTAAAGCGGCACTTTTTACTTTACTTTATTTAGCAATATATGTTCATCTTGTTTTTTTTACACCGGGCGTTTGGATTGCTATTCCTGAATGTGTCTTTTTCGGATTATTAACAGCAGCCATTGGTTTCAATGTAATGCATGATGGTGCGCATGGCAGTTTTAGTAAATACAAATTATTAAATAAGGCTGCAGGTTCTTCATTAAATTTTCTTGGTGGAAGTGCGATCATGTGGAACATGAAACACAACATTATTCATCATACTTATACCAATATAGATGGTATTGATGACGATATCGAAGCTCGTCCATGGCTTAGGTTTGCTTCAACGCAAAAAAAATTAAAAATGCATAAGTTTCAACAGTACTATTTCTGGTTACTTTATGCTTTTTTACATATTGTTTGGATTTTTCTTACAGATTACCAAAAATATTTCAAACGCAAAATAGGCGTTGTTAAACTTAGAAAGATGACCCCTTATGAGCACTTTTCATTTTGGGCTGCTAAACTGATCTATGCTTTTATGTTTGTTGTGTTGCCTATAATCCTGTTGGGCTTTACCACATGGCTGGTAGGTTTCTTAACTATCACAATGGTTACGGGTCTCGCCATAAGTATGGTTTTTCAATTGGCTCATACTGTTGAACACACCGAATTTCCGATGCCAAGTGAAAGTACAGGTAAAATGGAAAGCGAATGGGCGGTTCATCAAATTAATACCACAGCCAATTTTGCAACAAAAAACAGAACCATTTCTTGGTTGCTCGGTGGCTTAAATTTTCAAATAGAACATCATTTGTTCCCAAGAATTTCTCACGTCCACTACCCTGCTATCAGCAAAATAATTAAAAAAACGTGTGGCGAATACAATATCAATTATATCGAATTCCCCAAAATGAGACAAGCAATTGCTTCCCATATTCATTATTTGAAAAGATTGGGGCAAATAGCATAATTTTCTCTATCCTTAGGCTCTTTTTTAAGGATTATTTTAAATGATTGATTTATAAAATTAATGGCAAGAAAATTGTAAAATCCAATAAGGAAGTGAGAGATCACTTCCTTATTTGCAAAAGAATTAGTTAAACTTTTTACATCAATTACTTCTTTCTCTTAAAATTCCTGCTTAACTTTATATATATGAACATCGATTTTCAAGAATTAATACCCAAAGATTTTGATGATAATTCCAGGGTTTGGGTTTATCAGTCTAACCGCCTTTTTACAACCAGCGAAGCTTTGCAACTGGAAGAGCAACTCGAAAACTTTGCAAAGGAATGGAACAGTCATGGAAGTGCTGTTAAATCCTACTGTAATCAATTTTTTGGGCAGTTTATTGTAATGATGGCAGACGAAACTCATGTAAAAGTAGGCGGATGTAGTACAGATAGCGCTTTCAGGTTTATCAAAGACCTTGAAAAAGAATATAACGTTGAACTTCTCGACAGGCAAACAGTTGCATTTATAGTAAAAGAAAAAATTCATTTGGTTCCTCTCACAGATGTAAATTATTCAATTGATAATGATTTTATAACACCTGACACACTTTATTTTAATAATACTATCCTTACCAAAAAGGAATTATTAAATAATTGGATAATTCCCGTGAAAAATAGCTGGCTTGCACAAAGAATCCCATCAGAACATTTTCATAAAGGCGAATAAAATCGATTATTCGATCATTTATTCAAAGCATCTTTAAGGTCGGCCCAACCCCACTTATTTATTATAACCGGGCCTTTCATTAAATACAATTCCGGATTGGTACGTGCTGCAGTTTTATAAGCGGTGGCATCGAGGCTAAAGATAGGAATGTTATAATTATTCCGTTTGTTGAAAAAGTCATTAGCTTCAGTCACTTGTGGCGTAATAATATATAAAAGCCGGTTGGTTTGTTTTGCATGTAAATAGATCCTTGTAAAATTATCAAACCAATAATCGGTTTTTGCAAAATCTTTAGCAAAGAATAAATAATACGAAGCATCAAGGCTCAAAACATCGCCAGTTGTATCATTGCCTGAAAGTGTGACCAGATTAAAATCTTTAATTGGTGGTTCATTGTTTTTTCCTTTGCTAATAAGAATATCTTCACGGCTCACAAAATGCCAACTGGAATCAGGAAGATTTTTTATAGTAAAGTTCTGATTCTTTCCGTTTTTTTCATAAACAAAACTGTACTCTTTTTTATCAGGAACCGCATCTGCAGGCATTTTGCGTAGTTGCAACACATTCCCTCCTTTCTTAAATGGCAGACAATCAACTGTGGGTAGATGGCGCATCACATACCACTGATAATACAAAACCAAAAAAGTAGAAATAACCAAAAGCAAAATATCAAAGGAAGGAGTAAACAAAGGAATAATGTATTTTCTTCCAAAGAAAAGAATAAGAACGAGGGCCAATAAAACCAGGTCTTTGATAAATGATTCCATAGAAGTCAATGGAATACAATCACCAAAGCAACCACAGGTAGATATTTTACCGGAAAGCGCCGCATAACCGGTAAGAAAAGCAAAGAAAATAATCAGCAATAAAATTAGCCACGTAAAAAACTTTTTCCAGATTCCTAATAAAATTCCAACTCCCACAATAATTTCCAGCGTGATCATAATTATTGCAAAAGGAAGCGCTAAATCACTAAGCCAGTACATGAAGGAAGCCAAAGAATGATTCATCGCCCACACGTCATAAAACTCCTGCATCTTATAGGCAAGACCATGCGGATCCATTGCTTTTACCAATCCGGAAAAAATAAAAAGGATACCAACAATTGCACGCGAAATATTTACTAAAATTTTCATTTTTATTTATTTAGAAAAATAGAAAATAGCTACTTTGATAATATGAGTGCAAAAACAGCATAGTTTAAAATGTCATAAAAGTTGGCGTCAATGCCTTCACTCACCAGCGTTTTCCCTTCATTCTGCACAATTTGTTTTATCCTCAGAATCTTTGCCAGTATGAGGTCTACAAAGCTTTGCTGGCTCATATCGCGCCATGCTTCACCATAATCGTGATTTTTATTTTGCATCAAAGCTTTGGCTCTAAGTATTTTTTCATCATAAAAAATCAGCGTTTCATCGAGAGGCAATTCCTCCATTTCATCATCATGGATATCAAGCTGGATCAGGCCTATCACAACATAATTCACAATCCCGCAAAATTCTTCTTTTATATCATCATCAATTTTTTGAATTCCTTTCTCCTGGATATTCCTAATGCGTTTTGCCTTTATATAAATTTGATCAGCTATGGAAATCGTACGATACACCCGCCATGATGTTCCGTAATCTTTTGTTTTTTTTAGAAAAATTTCCCGGCATTTATTTACTGCATTATCATATTGCAGATCGGTATTAACTTGCGTCATAATAATTGCCAAATTTAAACTTAAAAAAACAATGTTTTCGTTGAATTGCAAAGGAAAATTACTTTTTATTGACAAGCCTTTGATAATGGGCATTCTAAACCTTACCAAAGATTCATTTTTTGCCGGAAGTAGAGTACAAACAACGGAAGCGATAAAAAATAAAGCTGCACAGATGATAAGCGAAGGCGCTGATTTCCTTGACCTTGGCGCGCAAAGTACAAGACCTGGCAGTATTAGAATTTCAGCAGAAGATGAATTGAAAAAACTAATACCTACTATTAAACTTCTTACACAAAATTTTCCCGGAATTGTAATTTCTATTGATACCTATCATTCAAAAGTGGCAGAACAAACAGTGAACGCAGGCGCTTCAATCATAAATGATATCAGTGGAGGAGAAATGGACAAAAGTATGGTAGAAACAGTTGCAAAATTAAACGTTCCATATATCTGCATGCACATGAAAGGGGTACCTGATACCATGCAGCAGCAAGCTCATTATCATAATATAACCCAAGAAATTCTCGATTTTTTTATCCGCAAAATTGATATATGTAATCGGGCAGGCATTAAAGATGTTATCATAGATCCAGGATTTGGTTTTGCAAAAAGCATTTCTCAGAATTTACGTTTATTAAAAGAACTTGAAACATTTAAGTTGCTTGAGAAGCCAATAATGGCAGGGGTTTCCCGAAAATCAACTATTTACAAAACGCTAAACATTTCTTCAGAAGATTCTTTAAACGGAACTACGGTTCTCAACACTTTTGCTTTACTTAATGGAGCTTCAATTTTACGTGTGCATGATGTAAAAGAAGCAAGAGAAGCCATTACTTTATTTGAAGCTTACCGTAATGCCTAAACGCAATTTAATGATCATCTGAATAGAATAAGAATCATCAAAATTTATTTGTTTACTGCAGGTTTCTTTAAAAAGGAAGCCGGATCTTTTCACAGATCCGGCTTCTCAAAATTAAATTATACTCTTTTTATTTCTTTTCATCTGGCTGAGCCTTCTGTTGTTGCTGCTGTCTTTGCATTTGCTGCAACTGCTGCATCATTTGCCGTTGTTGTTCCATTTGCTTTTGCTGTTTTTCCATTTCTACTTTGTATTGCGCCTGGTTTATAACATCTGTTACTTTAATATCAAATACCAAATTTGAATTGGGAGCAATTCTTGGCGGAGCTCCGTTTGCGCCATAAGCAAGATAGGAAGGAACGAGTAATTTTCCTTTTGTTCCTTTGCGCATCAGTTTCAAACCATCAATCCATCCCGCGATTACCCTGTATTCACTCATATCAACGTATAATGGTTGAGGATGACCAAATTTAGGAATAGTATTAGAATCAAATGTGCTGTCATCCAAAGTACGACCGGTATATTCTATAACTGCCACATCAGTATCGCTTAGCGTAGGGCCAGTGCCCGCAGAATCAATAACAACATAAGTTCCCCATTTGGTTTTTGTACCTGTAAGGTTATTTTTAGCCATGTAATCTTTAATTATCTGCTCATCGGCCTTAACAAGTGAATCATTGGAAGACATGTCTTTTTCAACTTTATCTATAATATCTTTCCTATGAATGATCATAGCATTTGCTTCAAAAGTTTTAGCAACACTATCTGCAGCTTCTCTTGAAGGAAGCAATTTTACTATTTTAAAAGACTGAACCAGGTAGTTTCCCTTCTTCATAAAAGGTGCAGCCTGTCCGTATTTAATTAAAGAATCTGTTGATTGCCTGAGAACAAGGCTATCTCCCTCATGTATCTCCTTAAAATAGGAAGGAAGCTGAGCTGTATCATACGGCAAAAAACGGGGCATACTTTTTTCAATACTGCTGAAGAGCATGCTGTCCTTATATTTCGCATAAACATTCACCTGCATCACATCTCCGGCAACAGCTTTCTTTCCGCTAGAATTACTTATAATTTTGTATTCTGTTCCGTCCTTATCTTTTTTAAAATCCTGTTGCTTACACCCTGTCGCCAAAATTAAAAGTGCAGCCGCAACGAGGCCAATTGATCTGTTCATTTTTGATTTTTTAGTAAATATTAATTGGTTAATTGTTCTTTATTTTCTTTGATTGCCTGTTTGAATTTTGCAATTACTTCTTCTAATGACTCTTTATTTTTTCCACCAGCTGCGTTAAAATGGCCGCCGCCGTTAAAATATTTTCTTGCAAATGTATTTACATCAAAACCGCCCTTACTTCTGAAAGAACTCTTTCTCTCATCTCCCCTGTCAATAACTACAGCTGCAAGTTTGATTCCTTTTATGCTTAACGGAAAATTTACCAGCCCTTCAGTATCGCCGGTTTTTACATTAAATTTTATAAGGTCCTTTTGAGGAATAACGAGTAAAGCAGTATTGTATTCATAAAAAATTTCCATGCGGTTTAGCAAGGTGTTTCCAAAAAAACGAAATCTCCCTTCCAGGTAATTATCAAATAAATTTTCATGAATCTGGCTGTGATTTAATCCACCTTCTTTTAGCTTGGCTACCATTCTATGTACATCAGCAGATGTTGAATTGAAGCGAAATGAACCAGTATCAGTCATCACACCTGCGTATAGACATTCTGAAACTTCAGTATTAATTTTTTCTTCATGTCCACTGTTAATGATAAAATCGAATACCATTTCTGCTGTAGAACTTTTATTGGTATCGCTTAATCCGTAATCAAAAAACTCAGTTTGTGGTTGCTGATGGTGATCAATTAATATCTTTGTACAGTTTAAGCTTTCTATTACAGGCTCCATATTTTTGGTACGGCTAAGCACATTAAAATCAAGGCAAAAAAGCCATTCTGCTTCTTTCAGAACATTGACTGCATTTTCATTCTGCATTTCAAAATCCAGAACTTTCTTTGCACCGGGCATCCAACTTAAAAAGCCAGGCCAGTTAGTAGGTGAAATCACAGTAACCTTATGGCCAAACTGGATCAGAAAATTATATAGACCCAACCCCGACCCCATTGCATCAGCATCCGGCTTTTGATGGAAAGTGATAACAATGTTTCTCGATTCAGTTAATAATGGGAATATTTCGTGTAATGGTTTCATAAAAGGTGGCAAAAGTATTGATTAATTGACAAAATATTCAATTGTTTTCTTGTATCAACATTATTATAACTTAATATTTAATTAAACGCTTTTTTAGTCGCAATTAAATAAAATAGCCGGCAGAGGTTGCCGGCTAATAATTGCTTTTTTATAAAAATTAAGGAGCGGATGAACTCCATGTATTATTATCCGGATTCACATCCGGGAAAATATGCTCAGGATCTATTGTTACCGATTTCAATTTTTCATTTGTTTTTATTTTCTGAATCCATGTTGAGCCGTTTTGCCATATTTCAACCGGAATTTTTAAAGTATCCGACTTGCCATTTTCAGTTTCATATTGAAGATAAAGCGGCATTGCCATTCTATCCAAATTTTCAACTGTAACCAATGCACCCTGCGAGGGATCGTCATTAACGTATTTCACACTGGTTATGGCCTGGTCCAGTTTATAATTCTTGATGAACATTCCTTGCCAAAACCAGCCAAGGTCTTCTCCACTTACATTTTCAATTGTTCTGAAAAAATCCCAGGGAGTTGGATGTTTATAAGCCCATCTTTTTATATAAAGCTGAAATGCATAATCAAATCTTTCTTTACCAAGAATATCATTCCTTAATAAATCAAGTGCATACCCAGGTTTATAATAAAGTGCCACCCCAATATTGGCTTCCTGCAATGCATCGGGTTCGCTCATTACAGTTTCACTCTTATCACTAAAAATGTATTTATAAAGATTTTCGTTATTTCTTCTTTTGTTTACATATTCACCATTATTAAAATCCTTTGTAGAAATTCCGTTAATAAAAGTATTAAAGCCTTCATCCATCCAACCAAATTTCCGCTCGTTACTTCCAACGATCATGGGGAACCAGGTATGTCCAAATTCATGATCTGTAACTCCCCAAAGCCTTGCTCCTTTTGACTTTGCATTACAAAATACAATTCCCGGATATTCCATTCCATTAATATTACTGGCAACATTGGTTGCGTTATCATAAGGAAATTCAAACCATTTTTTAGAATAACCTTCCAAAGCTCCTTTGATATATTCTGTTGACCTTCCCCAGGCAGAATCACCATTAGCCTCCACCGGGTAAACACTTTGAGCCAATCCTTTTCTACCTGAGGGAAAATTAATTCTTGCCGCATCCCAGATAAATGCTGTAGAAGCTGCCCAGGAAACATCTCTTGCATTTTTCATTTTGAAATGCCAGGTAATATCTCCTTTGCGAGGCCTTGAAGAAGGATCAGCCACCTCTTCAGCACTACGAATAACAACAGTTTTATCACTGTGTTTTGCCTGGGTCAGTCTTTTTAATTCTATTGAAGTTAATACATCATTGGGATTTTGCAGATCACCGGAACCCACGACAATCATATCTGCCGGAGCAGTGATTGAATAATCAAAATCTCCATAGTCAAGGTAAAACTCCCCGGCGCCCAGGTAAGGCAAAGTATTCCATCCTTCTATATCATCATAAACACACATGCGGGGATACCATTGTGCAATCGCATATATTTTTCCATTTTTAGAATCCAGAATCCCTGTGCGGTCGCTTCCATCTTTAGGTATATTATATGAATAATCAATTTTAATTTCTACTGTTTTTCCATGAGCCAAAGGTTTAGGAAGGCGAATTTGCATTCTTGTGTCCGACACGAGGTTAAAAATATCTGATAAAGAAATTTTTCCTTTCTCAGAGGATAAAAGTTTAACCGATTTAATATTATACCCACCTTCAAAAGTTGAACTGACATCACCGTACCGGCTTCTTCTTGTTGCCGGAAATTTTGCCTGCCCCCTGGAATTTAAGTTGAACAAATTCTGGTCTAAATAAAGCCAAAGGAAAGGCAACTGTTGAGGACTATTATTGGTGTAGGAAATAATTACGCTTCCAGAGATTGCATCTTTTGTTGGATCCAAAGTCGCATTAATCTTATAACTTGCTTTGTTGGTCCAGTATTCAGGACCAGGCTCTCCATCTGCTGCACGGTATTCATTTACAGAAGCAGGATAAAAATTGGGATTAAAAAGGTCATGTTGATTATAAACAGATTTTTCATTTTGGGCAAATGAAAATGAGTTTATAAAAACAAATGAAAAGAAAAAAAGAAATTTAATTTTCATAATGCCGGAGATTTTTTAATGTAAGAAATGATTTTAAAGTTTTCAAAGATATTGATTTGGTGAAAAGAAAAATCTCAAAAAATGGCTCTTCATCAATTATTTAAACAATTAGCAAGAGAAGAATGGAACAAAAAAAAGGAGAATTAAAATAAGAAAAGGGATAATTTATTTGTTTACTGCAAGGGCATGTTTTCGAATATATTTAAAACGCTTTATGCCAACAAACTTCAGCAAAACCATGCATTCCTTCAACAGGAGGATTCATTTTTTTTATTGAAATGGTAATAGATTTCAGATCGGGAAATTTGTGATGAATATCATTTCCAACTTTCATCGCTACTGTTTCAAGAAGAGGCGTAGGAACGCTCATTCTTTTTTTAATGATATCATAGACATTTGCATAGTCGATTGTTTCATTAATATGTTCAATCACTTCATCTCTTTCATGAAATTCAACTGCTGCATCAACGCTGTATTCGTTTCCAAGAATCTTTTCTTCCTCATGAATGCCATGAAAAGCCCTGAATGAAAGATTGTGCAATTGAACCCTGATCATAAAAAGATTTAAAAATGACTTAGACTACTTATTTTCTTCGTTTGAAACTGCCTGGAAATGATCGGAAGGTACCGGGTGTTCAAGCATGCTCAAAAACCTTTCTGCCTCAAGCGCCGCCATACAGCCAGTGCCTGCAGCGGTTACAGCCTGGCGGTAAATCTTATCCTGAAGATCTCCGGCTGCAAACACGCCTTCTATATTTGTTTTTGTACTGTCCGGCTGAGTTTTTATGTAGCCGGCTTCGTCCATATCGAGCCATCCTTTAAAAATCTCAGAATTAGGTTGATGGCCTATTGCCACAAAATACGCACTCACGGGTATCTCCGTTTTTTCACCTGAAATATTATTCACAATCCTTACCGCTTCCGTTTTTTCTTTACCCAAAATTTCATCCACCTCCGTATTCCAGTACACTTTTATGTTTTTGGTTTCTAAAACGCGCATTTGCATTATTTTGCTGGCGCGCATTGTATCTTTTCTTACGAACATGTGTACAAAACTGCAAATCTTACTGAGATACAAAGCTTCTTCTGCAGCGGTATCCCCACCGCCAACAATGCACACTTCTTTTCCTTTAAAGAAAAACCCATCACAAACAGCACAAGCGCTTACACCATATCCGTTTAATCTCTTTTCACTTTCAATTCCCAGCCATCTGGCGCTGGCGCCAGTTGCTAAAATGATAGAATCAGCGCTGATCCATTTTTCTTCATCAATCAAAACTTTACATGGGCAAGAGCCGAAATCAACTTTAGTGGCCAATCCATAGCGAATATCTGTACCCATTCTTTTTGCCTGGTTTTCAAAATCAATCATCATGTCAGGCCCTTGAATGCCATTGGGATATCCAGGATAGTTTTCAACTTCAGTTGTAATAGTCAGTTGTCCTCCCGGTTGTATCCCCTGGTACATCACAGGTTTTAGATTAGCTCTGGCTGCATAAATAGCTGCTGTATACCCGGCGGGACCTGATCCAATAATTAAACATTGTACGTGTTCTGTTTCTGTTTCCATAATCGTTTAAATAATATTTTCAAAAGTAACGATTTTGCGATTGAAAATAATGAAATAACCTAAAAAGTAACATCCGGTTAGTATAATTATTAACGGTAATATTTCTTTAAAGAAGGTTGGATTATTATTTTATAAATAAAAAGGTTGTAAACAAATTTTGTCTACAACCTTTAATTCTTTATTTAAATGAAAAACTAATGAGTTACAGTTACATAGAAAACAACATCATTAAAATCATTGTCGCAACCTGAACTTGTTCTGTTATAATCCTCAAAACCAATAAGAACTTTGTCTGCCGGAGCGTAAGGAATCAAAACAGCATGTTTTTTTAAATTTGGGTCCACTTCAGGATTTAAAGCATCGTTAGTTAGAAAATGAACCGCATCATTATTATCTTTAGCCGAAGTGGGATTCCAAGCTCCCTGCATCAAAACGAATCCAATGGAATTACCCGCGTTAAAATTACCAATGTTTGCCTTATCTCCGGCTTGCAAAGGAGTTAACTGTCCTGCATTCGGGAATACGTATGTTATTTGCTTTATATCCTCAGGCCTTGTCGGTGGAGAATTAGTAGGGTAGGTATAAAAAGCCAGCGCATTGTTTAGTCCTCCACTTTGTTTAGCATAAGTAATGTAAACAGTGGAAGGCGAGGCAATTTTAATATCACCTATAGCAGAACTTGAAAATAATTCAGGATGAGAAATCGTAAGATTTTTGCCATCCGGAAGAAGTGTATCAATAAAATGTAGCAGATCTGGCGGTATCGTGTCTTTCAATAAACCATCTGGTTTACCAGAAGAATTGTAGGTGGTTAAATTGGCATAGGTAGTAGTCGTAAATTTAACTTCTTTGGTTACCACCTTAGGCTTATTGCAAGCATTTAACATTAAAAGCACTACAATCAGAGATAAGAATTTCATTGTTTTCATATGTTATGTAATTTACAGTTAGATAGAAATAAAAGGACTATTGCTTGAAAACAAAAAGTTTGCCATTTTTTTTATCAGCAGTTCGTTTCCTATTGACTTCAAAAATCCTTAGTTCAAGTTTGATTGTTTTTTAAAATTGTGAGACTGCAACCAATTAAACGACTATAAAACTAAAATATTTTTGGAACTTCTGTATTTATTTATTTTATAGCCAAGCTGACATTGTGCAATTGTTTGAGGTTGAAATATAATTTCCAATTCTATTGCCTAATTTTTCCCTATGTTTTTATAATAATTACAAAGGAAGTATTTACTTGAAGAAATTATTATTATTTTTGCGCCTCTTTGGCTGCGTAGCTCAATTGAATAGAGCATCTGACTACGGATCAGAAGGTTTCAGGTTTGAATCCTGACGCGGTCACTAATAATCAAGCAGTTATAAAGTAAAATTTATAACTGCTTTTTCATTTGATACATGATTTGATACATGTTTTTTTTTCAATCATTTCTTGGTATTTAACAATTTTTTAACAAAATTCTTTTAGTAATTTTACCTTTTGCATTAAAAAAGAGGTGTTGCATTATTGGAAATGAATTTATAATGAAGGAATCAAAAACCAAAATCGGCTTTTTTTATAAATATTTATCAAGCAAATTTTACCTCACAGAGATACCTGTCGAAAATAAAAAGACCATATTACTTCATTGGTTTTTTTGGAGAAGCCATGCAAAGGATACGGGGAAAATTATCCGCACAGGAAGTTGTATTACGCTATTGAGCGACTTTGTACCTATCGAGGCAAAAACATTTTTCAGGTTACTGTATTTTGAGGATTATGCAAAATATGCTTTCTGGACTTTCAATGACAATTTTATCCTTGACTTGTCCAGAAATATTTTACTCATTAATGATGATGATATTATTTCCTGCGTTGAAATATTGAGAACTTACCCTTATGCGTTTGATGAGAAACTCAATAC
>JBBQWJ010000041.1:0-17912 GCA_038210685.1 Chitinophagales bacterium
AGATAAATTTCTCCTACGATCTTCAATTTGCTTTTTTGCAACAAATTGTAATTCGGCAAAATGCTTCCTGCAATTGAATTTTCGATAGCCATAAGGCCACCATCGCTCTTATTTTTGTCGTCGGCAATTTTTATCACTTCACGGAAAGTGGAGCAACAAATTACTTCCACTTCATTTCCAAAAAATTGGCGGGCCGCAGCCTGGTGAAAGCTGCCTTCAAAACCCTGTATGGCTATTTTCTTGTTCATAAAAACAAAAATCCCGGCGATTTGTGCCGGGATTTTCTATTGTTAATTTATCTTTTCAGTTTTAACAAGCCGATCCCGGACTATTTCTAAAATAGTAGCTAAAATAAAAGAAGCCGGTATTTGCTTTTGTGATCGTCATTGCTGCGCAAAAATAAGTCACAAAATGAAACCAACAAATTTATTTTTAATTTTTACCAAAAAATTTCAAACAATTGGGTGTTTTGGCAAAATTCTTTTAATGTTATGACAAGTATGGAAGATTTTGTAAAATAAGAAATAGCTGAATTTGTTCCTTTACTACTTAAGATAAAAATAGTTAGGCCGCTTCTTGTATCTTCTTCATTCCATCTTTGTTCAGCAAAATTTTAACAAGAAATATAACTGCGGTAACGGCAAAGATGCCGCCAATGATCCAATTCATTAAATTTTGGTTGCCGTTCATTTTTGACACGATCCATTTTCCCCCGAAAATAAAAACGCAATTTCCCATAAGCGTTCCCAGTCCTATTCCTACAATATAAATGTTGTAAAAAGAATTTTCAGGTTTTAAAATATTTTTGGTAAAAAGAACGGTGCTCCAGCCAAACCAAAAAGGAATCTGCATAGGGCTGATAGCGCTTAACATAACACCCAGTAAAAACCGGTTGATGTTATTATTAAGCATTACATTTTTTGCATGATGGGGTTGCATAGCAGCAACAAAACTTCCTACGGCAAGAGCGACTACTATTCCCAATGTGATCCATTCCATCCAGCGAAATAATTTTTTTTGTTTGCGCACCCAATTGATACCCACCAAAGATATCCTGACATATACCATTTCAACGGATAAAGATCCCAACGAAAATAGAATGGCGTTATGAACGCTTTCCTGCACGCTTATCTGCATGGCAGCCACGTTCAAAGTACCCAATGGAAGTGTACCCAAAAAACTTACGATCAACCCCCAGAAAAAAACTTTTACTAATGGCATACGATCAGCTCTTTTTTGCAAAAACAGACAACGTAACAGCAACATTGTTGCTTAAAACAATACTCTCCCCGCCTACTCCAAAGTCGGTACGGTTTATTTCAAAATTTCCGGTAAACAAATAACCGTTATTTTCTTCTTTTGCCTGGAATGGAAATGCTATGGTTTTGGTAACCCCTTTGATAGTAAGTTTCCCTGTAAAATAATAAAAGCCTGCAGCAGTTTTATTTGTCTTTTCAATTTTGGTGGAAGCAATTGTTATCATAGGATATTTTGCAGCTTCAAAATATTCGTCGCCCGAAATGCTTTTATCGCGCATTTCATTATCTGTATCTACAGTGGAAGAAGCAAGTGAAACATCAAAATTACTGGCACCAGGATTATCAGGTAAAAAGGTAATGTTGCCTTTTAATCCTTTAAAATCACCGCCGGTATTAATACCAAAATTTTTGATAACGAAATGAACTTTACTGGCAGAATCAACCGGGTTAAAACTTTGAGCACTGGAGTTAAAAGAAATAAAAAGTAAACCAATTAAAAGAGTCTTCATCATTTTCATTAAGTTTTTTAGCAAGATGTTCATTTTTCAGGAGATTTCCTTATCCACTTTATTAATTAATTTATAATAATTTTTTGTTTGAAGCCTAAAGCGCAAACCTTTCAGAAAAGGCCAATAGGGTACGCCTTGTTTATGATTATAGCGACTTATCTCAAAAAGAATTTTCCAATGCTTTAAAATTTCCTTCCATGCGCCGATTAACGTATAACCTGTGTCATAAAAATGATTAGGCTCGGCACCACAACCATTGTATTCGAGAATCAAAAAATTTTTCCCCTGCTTTAATTCTTCAATTGAATTACACATAATATCGTAACGGCCATAAAAAAAATCATTAATACCAAGACTGATCTTATCGAGAAGATTTACAAGACCATCATTTATTTCAGCGCTCAGATCAAAAAAATTAGCGCCGCGATTGTGATTGCCGGCATAACTTAAAATATAAACTTCACCGGCAGGAATTACCTTATTAAAATTGATCTCGTGTTTTTGTTTTAACTCCGCAAGTCGCTTTTTCGTCTTTAAATTCTGTAATAATAACTCGCCAAGATTGTGAACACCATCACCCGTAACACGCATGGGCACCTTTTGAAGAAAGCCGGTAATTTCACCTTTTTTTTCGAAAGGATAACGATAATAAAACAAACTTACTTCAACCGGGTATTCAATAAATTCCTGGATAAAATATTCTACCGGAATATGCGAATGAAATTCTTTTAAATGTTCTTCGTTTTCAATTTTCCTGAATAAAATGCCCTGTCCACCTACTTCGGGCTTCACAATCAGGGGATATTTAATACCGGAGCTTTTTAATTTTTCCCTAACCTCAGAAAAGTCATCCGATGGAAGAACATTAAAATAAACAGGGCAAAATTCCACCGGAAGAAGGTCATGCATTTCCTTTTTAGGCTCCCCGTCCAATCCTCCAAAAGTGAGTTTTGGATTGCTTGGTGTGAAAAACCAGACAGCACGCGACCGGATCATATACCAAACCCACACAGGAGCAATTGGTGCATATAAAATTTTGAAAGGCCATTGCTCCCAGTTTTTTATTTTTTCTATCAACTCTTTTTCATTTTTTAACCAGGGGCAAAAATAAGTTTAAACAGTTTAACTCTACTTATAGTATCAAAATTGTTTGTTGTATTTTAGCTGCAAAATCAGAGAAGATGCATATTCCAACAATGGCTGAAATGATGGCGGAAGGTAAAACTCCCGATATTTTATTTTATGTGGGTTGTGCCGGAAGTTTTGATCAAAGGGCGCAAAAAATAACGAAAGCATTTGCCACGATCTTACATAAACTTGATATCAATTATGCAATTCTTGGTAAAGAAGAAATATGCAATGGCGATCCTGCAAGGCGTGCCGGAAATGAATTTTTATTCCAGATGATGGCGTATCAAAATATCCAGTTACTTGACGGATATGGAATAAAGAAAATAGTAACCACCTGCCCTCATTGTTTTAATATTATCAAAAATGAATACCCGGTTTTGGGCGGAAATTATGAAGTGGTTCACCACACTGTTTTTTTACAGCAACTGATAGATGAAGGAAAAATAAAGATGAAAGAGGACGGAGATTTTAAAGGAAAAAAAATCACTTACCACGATAGTTGTTACCTCGGACGCGGAAACAATATTTATGAAGCCCCCAGGAAAGTTTTAGAAGCGCTGGATGTTGAGTTAACAGAAATGAAAAGGTCGCGAAGCAATGGCTTTTGTTGCGGTGCTGGCGGTTCACAGGTTTTTAAAGAAGAAGAAAAAGGAACTGAAAGAGTAAGTGATGCCCGTGCGCAACAAGCCATAGAAACCGGCGCAAACGTAATTGCCTCCAATTGCCCTTATTGCATGATGATGCTTACAGATGGCATAAAATTCAATAAAAAAGAAGAAGAAGTTAAAGTAATAGATCTTGCAGAATTGATTGCAGAAAGTATGGAATAAATTTTAGTTCTTTGTTTCTTAGTTAAAGGTATTTTAAAAATAAAAATCAATAGAAGAAATATATTGAAAGTAAATCAACTTTGAAGGTAATATGGAGAAAGAGGTAATACATAACAAAATGTCTGAAGAAAAAAGTTTGAATTTCATTGAGGAGATCGTTGAAGAAGATCTTTCAAGTGGAAAATATGAAAAAATATTAACCCGCTTTCCACCCGAGCCGAATGGGTATTTACATATTGGTCATGCAAAAAGTATTTGCCTGAACTTTGGCCTTGCCCAAAAATACAAAGGCAATACTAATCTGCGGTTTGACGATACCAACCCGGTAACAGAGGAAACTGAATATGTGGAAAGTATTAAAGAAGATATTCATTGGCTTGGCTTTAGCTGGAGCAATGAATATTATTCAAGTGATTATTTTGACGAGTTGTATCTTTTTGCTGTAAAGCTGATTAAGAAAGGATTAGCCTATGTAGACGACAGCACTTCAGAAAAAATTGCCGCCGGTAAAGGCACCCCAACAGAACCCGGCAAAGAGAACGAATACCGTAACAGAAGTATTGAAGAAAATCTTCGTCTTTTTGGCGAAATGAGGAACGGGAAATATAAAGACGGAGAAAAAGTGTTACGCGCAAAAATTGATATGGCGCACATCAATATGCTGATGCGCGACCCGATTATGTACAGAATCAAATCTGCACATCATCATCGCACCGGAGACAAATGGTGCATTTACCCGATGTATGATTTTGCCCACGGACAAAGCGATTGTATTGAGCATATCACGCACAGCATTTGTACATTGGAGTTTGTTCCGCACCGTCCGTTGTATGATTGGTTTATTGAAAAACTAGAAATCTTTCCTTCACATCAATATGAGTTTGCACGTTTAAACATGACCTACACGGTTATGAGTAAACGCAGATTATTATTATTGGTAAATGAAGGATACGTTTCGGGCTGGGATGATCCGAGAATGCCTACACTTTCCGGTTTCAGAAGAAAAGGATATACACCTTCAAGCATCCGGACTTTCTGCGACAAGATCGGCGTGGCCAAAAGAGATAATCTTATTGATATAAGTTTACTGGAATTTTGCATTCGCGAAGAATTGAATGAAACTGCTGTGAGAGTGATGGCCATTCTTAATCCTGTAAAACTGATCATTGATAATTATGATGAAAATAAATCGGAAGAATTAACCACAGAAAATCTTCCGAACGACCCCAATAATGTAAGAACCGTTTCTTTTTCCAAAGAATTGTGGATTGAGAAAGATGACTTTATGGAAGAGCCCGTGAAAAAATGGTTTAGACTTGCCCCAGGTCAAATGGTACGTTTAAAAAGTGCTTACATTATTCAATGCGAAAGCTTCAAAAAAGATGAGGAAGGAAATGTAACAGAAATACATTGCACTTATATTCCTGAGAGCAAAAGCCATAATGATACCAGTAATATAAAGGTAAAAGGAACGATTCATTGGGTAAATGCCAGGGACGCAGCTACCGCGGAAGTGAGATTGTATGAACGTTTATTCACTGTTGAAAATCCGGCTGCTGAAGAAGGCGATTTTAAAACTTTTATCAATCCTGATTCATTAAAAATAATTAAGAACGCTTTCATTGAACCACATTTGGCACATGCTGAAAAAGGCGCGCATTTTCAGTTTATCCGCAACGGATATTTCTGTATAGATAAAGATTCAAAACCGGGCGCACTGGTTTTCAACCGTACTGTTACATTGAAAGAGGGTTTTAAGCCAAAGAGCAATTAAGATAATTTATTTGTCTTCAAAAAATTGATTAAAAATTAAAACCAGCAAACAAACAAATTTGCTGGTTTTTTATTTTGAGGTACAAAATTTATTTCTTTTTCAATTCAGCATCATTCTGTGCTTTTTGTTGCTGCACCTGTATTTTTTGCAAACTTTCCTGCACTTTTTTCCATTCATCACTTTTAAAAAACTCCTGGGTTTTTGCGAGTGCTTTTTCAATATTATCCTGTTGTTTTTTCCATGTATCACTTTTAAAGTATGCAGATAAAGAATCTGCAGAGTGGCGAATTTCATCCTCTTGCTTTTTCCATTCCGGGCTGTTAAAATATTCCTTCACTTTTTCTGCATTCTTTTGAATCAGTTCTTGTTGCTTTTTCCACTCAGGGCTACTGAAATAATTTTTCATTGCCGTTGCATTATCGCGCAACAAATCCTGCTGCTTTTTCCAGGCATCGCTTTGAAAATACTTGCGCATTTCTTCAGTACTTTTTTTAATAGCTTCCTGTTGCTGTTTCCATTCCTTACTCTTGAAATATTCAGCAGAAGGAGGAAGAGAATCTTTCATTTCCCCAAACATCGGATTTGGAGGAGGAGGAGGCGGTGGTGGAGGAATTGAAGGAGGCGGTGGTGGCGGAACCGGTGCAACTGACCCAATACCCGGAGGCATAGGAGGTGGCGGCGGCGGAGTTCCAGGATGTGCCATTGCTACAGGTGGCATAGGCGGAGGTGGTGGTGCCGGTGGTAAAGGTGCTATTCCTTTGGGAGTTGAATCTTTCAACAAATTGAAGGGTAAAAAGGTAAAAAACGACGAAGTTGAAATAGCAGATGCTTTTGGAGAAACATTTCTTTGCTGTTCAGAATGCGCCACTTTTTTTTCTGTTGGGCTTAACCACGCAACAGAAATGGTTGCGGTAGCTATCACAAGTAAAGTGATAAACTTTTGACGGAGATTAAGACGATTATTTTTCATTTCCATAATGTTTTTAATACGGTGTAATAAATGTGAACGTTTCCCAACTGCGGTCATTATCAAAGGGTGATTGGTGAGGGGTTCTTCAAGAGACAGTAAAGCACGGGCATAATGATAGGGATCGGAAAATTGCAATACCATTTCATCGCAGGATTTTTCCCTTTCTTCCCGGATGTTTTTGGTGATCCACCAGGTGAAAGGATTAAAGAACAAAACAGTATCTAATGTTGATTGCAAAATATTTAATAGATAATCATTACGACGAATATGCGCCAATTCATGCAGTAGTATCGCTTCAAATTGTTGCGGTGATAATTGATTTATTGTAGCAAATGGCAGCAGGATAACCGGTTTAAAAAACCCAATCATCATTGGTGTATTTACATACTTCGAAAAAAAAGTTTGCAACGAACGGCTGATTTTCATCTTGTCGGCAAGTCTGGAAATATGTTCCTGCCTCTCTGTGTCCAGTTCAAAAACCCCTCTGGTTTTAAGTCCATTTGTTTGGAAAAAATTAACTGATAAACGAATAGAATACCAGAAAATACCAACTAAGTAAAAAGCAACGATCAATGGCAAATACTGATTTAAAAAGGACAAAGAGAAAATCGAAGAAGCTGAGGAAGACGACTGATCAAAAGCGATCAAGCTTAAATTACTATTTCCGGTTATCGTTTGATATAAAGCTTCACTTTGAGCCATTTGAAATTGGCGAATAAATGTAATGACAAACCATACGGCTATACTAAAATAACTGGCATAAGAAAGAGAATATTTTATATTCGATGATGCATTTGGGATAAACTTTAATACAATTCGCAGGCAACTAAAAATAACGAATGCCTGACCAAGGCTATATAACAGGGTGTAGCCAAGAGCAGAAGCAGCAGGAGAAAAGAGAAAATTGAACTGTTCCATTGTTTACAATTTTTAATCTTAAATTAATTAAGGATCTTTCAAAAAATCCAGACTTATTCGTTGTTTTTCTTTTTCACGGTTTCTTTACTTTCGATTTCATCGAGGTACTTTTTTATTTCTAAAATTTCTTCTTTAGACGCGCGGTGATTTCCTAAGGCATGCATTACCAGTTTGGCTGATGAGCCCTTAAACAACCCGTTGATCATTTTACTCACTACCTGCTTTTGAATCGATTCTTTTTTAACAGCGGCAGTATAAATATGAGTTTTAGATTCATCATTTCTGTTAAGCAACCCTTTTTCATTCATGATCTGCATCAGTTTTAAGGAGGTTGTATAACCGGAATCTTTTGTCACTGAAAGTATCTCATGTACTTCACGAACTGTTGAAGGGCCTCGTTCCCACAACACCTGTAAAATCCCCATTTCACTTTCTGTTGGTTTGTTTTGTTTTGAATTACTCATTATTTGTTGCTTTACTACGAAATCATTCGTACTACGAATGTACGAATAGTTTCGTATTCACAAAAAAGAAAAAATGATTTTAGAAAATTTTAACTAAACGCTACTGATGCGGAACCGTATTCGTAATTAAAAATTTGCATTTTTTATTGCTTTACTAGCATCATAAAAAAGGTGTAAGCGATAATGCAACAAAAAAAGCCGCAATGAATGCGGCTCTCTTTCAAAAAAATATTCCCGGGTTTATTCAGGCGAATTATCTAAAGTCAACGGGTATTCAAAAGGCTCATTATAACCGGGGTAAACACCAGTGATGGTTATATCGGTATTACTACCAATTTCATTCTTCAAATCATCCAGTGTTTTTATTGTTTTACCATTCACTTTTGTAATGATAAATCCGTCCCTCATTCTTGTCTGGTCATTCAATGCACCTTCATTTATTTTCTTCACTACCACTCCCCCAGGCAAACCTAATTGCTTTGCTTTTTGTGGATCAAGGGATTCCAGTTCAGCACCCAGTTTATCTACCATCGCAGCTGGCTTAACAATATCGTAATTACCCGCATTATTTTTCAGCGTTACCGACATTGTTTTTTCATTTCCATCGCGGTTAACAGTAACATCCACTTTATTTCCCGGCCTGAAGTTGCTCAATTCTTCCTGCAATTCCGGACCAGAATGAATAGTTATCCCATTAACTTTTTTTATCACATCACCAACCTGAATTCCTGCTTCCCTGGCGGCACCATCCTTTACAAGATCCGTAATATAAACACCATCAACATTTACAGGAATTTTCGCTTGTTGTTTTTGTTCATCCGTTAATCTTCCCGCATCAATAAATGCAGCGCCTAAAAATCCTCTTTGAACACTGCCATATTTGATAAGATCATTCACCACTTTTTTCACAATATCCACAGGAATTGCGTAAGAATATCCACTATAATATCCAGTTGGGGATGCAATAGCTGAATTGATACCGATCAATTGACCACTTGTATTTATCAATGCGCCTCCACTATTTCCCGGGTTAACAGCGGCATCAGTTTGTAAGAAAGATTCCACGCCAGTCTTCTTGGGATTTAAGCCAAGGTATTGAGCTTTTGCGCTGATGATACCTGCAGTAACCGTCGCCTCAAGAGTAAGCGGATAACCAATTGCTAAAACCCACTGACCGATCCTGGTGTCGTTGGAGTTTCCATAAAGCATAAACGGCAAATTTTTCGCGTCAATCTTTACAACTGCCAAATCATAACTCGGATCTGCTGCAATTACTTTTGCAATATATTGTTTATTGTTGGCCATGGTCACAGTTACTTTATCAGCTCCTGCCACCACGTGGTTATTGGTTACGATATAACCATCATCGCTAATGATAACTCCCGAGCCAGATGCCTTTTCAGGGAGCATTCTCTGCCTTCCCCCCTGTCCAAATAACTGGTTGAAAAGATCATTGCCAAACAGATCTGAAAACGGGTTTTGCTGCTGAGGTAAATTATTATTTACCATTTTAGCATCAGTAGTAGTTTTGATGTGAACTACCGCAGGAATAGCTGCTGAAGCGGCTTGTGTAAAATCAACCGGCCCTCCGGAAGGTGTATTTCCGCTATCTAAAAAACCTGCATATTTATAATTTGCCGGAACAGTTGTTTGAAAATTAGGGTTATTACTGTTATGGTTGTAATTGTCGTAAGCAAACAGAACCCCAAGTGTAGTAACCGCACTAATTAGTACGGTAAAAAGAATATTTCTTGTTTTCATGTAAGGAAATTTTATTTATATAATATAATTGTTTCATTTTGGATCAAAATTTATGAAGTAACATTAGCCGGTTTACTTTCCCACAAAATATATGCCCGCGAATAAAAGTAAAGTAAGGATGTACAAAAATTTTACCGCCCATTTACCTTTAACAATAAATTAAAAATTCTTGTTATCAGGAACTTCACCGGCGAGGCAGGTAAAATTAATTCATAAAAAGTAAAAGTTTTCACAACATGAAAGTCACAAAAGGCAAATTATATAAAAGAAATGTGAAGTTTTTAATTCACCTTTTTAAAAATTATAAACTCAATAAAAATTCCATGGCATCTATTCCATCTGCATAATCAAAAAGCCCCGGCTCTTGCGCCTTACCAAAGGGAATATGATTCTCGCCTACTATGCATTGAACGTTTTCGTTATTTTTTACTTGCTTAAAAACATTATTTACATCCTGATAAAATGAATAATTAAGTACACTTACCGGTGAAAAAATATTTTCATTCTCTGAAAGAATAATACTTTCATTGGTCATGTAAAATTTATTATTCATTATAAGAAGCGCAAGATTATAGTCGTAATTATTTCGGTATTTAGTAAGATCAGAAAAGTAATTATATTTTTTAAAAGCCTTTAAAAGCATCTCAAAATTATAGTTTTCTGGTACAAATAGTTTGGTCACGTTTCTGCACCCTAATCCAAAATAAATGTACACATCATCTGCCAGGCTGCTAAGCTGTTCCTCACTTTCATCTCCGGATAAAACAGCAACAGAAGTTTTATTATTTCTGATAACAGAAGGATATTTTCCAAAATAATGATGAAAATATCTTGCAGAGTTATTACTGCCTGTGGCGATGAATGCATCGCAATCTTTTAGTAATTCACTTGTCTTTATTAATAAAGAAACGTTGGGATTCCATTCTTTCAATTTATCAATAATATGCACGAGTAATACATTGTCTTTATCAGATAACTTAATAACCTGGTGATGGCCGGTAATAAAAACCGATAAAAAATCGTGAAATCCTACCAATGGAATATTTCCTGCCATTACTACCCCGATCTTCTGTGCTTGTATATTATCATCAATATGGTAATGATTTACCCAGTTTTTTAATTTGCCTTCCTCAAGATAATTTTCAGCAATACTTTTGAAAGAATAGCTGATATATTCTTCAGAAAACCATTTGTTTTTTTCATAGGCTTTCTGTTTTACAGCTTTGAGTTGTTCAGTATCTTCCATTAGATACTTTCCTAATTTAACCATTATTGTAATTCTTTCCGCTAAATCCATGTGTTGAATAAATTATCTGTTTATATTTGTACTAATTAAAAGCAGGGCAAAATTCGTAAATAATTTTGACCTTGCAGTACTGCTTAAAACATACACAAAAATGGCAATTAAAATAACCGATGAATGTATTAATTGTGGGGCCTGCGAACCAGAATGCCCCAACAATGCAATTTATGAAGGTGGCGTAGAATGGTCACTTTCAGATGGAACAACTGTAAAAGGAGATGTTACCTTACTCGACGGAAGCGTGATGGACGCCGGACAACGTAATGCGCCCGTTTCAAACGACATCTACTACATTGTTCCTGACAAATGTACCGAGTGCCAGGGATTTCACGAAGAGCCTCAATGTGCAGCTGTTTGCCCCGTTGATTGTTGTATTCCTGATGAAATGTACCAGGAAACAGTTGACGAATTGTTGGCAAAAAAGGATAAATTGCATATATAATTTTTAAGGGTGTAAAAACCTTTTACATGCAGGTGATATTTCCTGCTCTGGGGCGAGAGTATTGAAAAATGCTTTCGCCTTTTTCATAAACTAATAATTTATGCTTAAAAAACTTTCTTCCAGTTTAGCCGGTTTGTTTTTTTTCAGCATGATAATGATGTTTTCGTGTAATGAAAAAAAAGAAATAAACGAACCACCTTCGACTCATGAAATGCTCAATGCTGATCTTGCATTTTCAGATATGTGCCGCCAGATTGGAATGAAAAAAGCCTTCCTCCAATACATTGATGATGAAGGAACACTTTTGAGGCCTGATCATTTACCGATAGTGGGCGCGGAAGCAATTAATTACATTAGTTTTTTAAGCGATACCTCTTACACTCTTTCATGGAAACCTACCCATGCAGAAATTGCTTCCTCAGGAGATCTTGGATATACTTATGGAACTTTCGAATTGCAATTGCCTGATACCACATTAACCGGCACTTATGTAAACATCTGGAAAAAAGAAAACGACGGGCAATGGAAATTTGTCTTGAACAGTGATAACCCGGGAACAGAATAATTTGACATTCCAGTAAACAAACAAAAAAACAGTTTTTTTATTCTGCAACAATCTTCTAAACAAAAAATGTTGCCCGTTTTCAGCAACATTTTTATTAAAAAAGAACTAAAAATATTAATACATCACAGAAAGTTTTTTTACAGAAGAAGCTCCTGTTTCCTTGCCGGTAACATTTATAAAATAGTTACCTTTTTGCAGATTGTTTATTTGAGCTGAATTACCAGTTGAAAACGTTTGCTGAATTAGTCTTCCTGCATAATCAAAAATTCTGATGTCAGAAGGCTCACTTATATTATTGATAGTGATCGTTTGATTACCGTATGCCGGATTAGGGAAAACAGAGATTTCAGCCTGGAAGCCACTTCCCTTTACTGCTTTAACAGCAGAATAATCAAATGAATTATCCAAATCGATCATTTTAAGCCTGTAAAAACTTGATTGATTCTGATTGTTGGAGTTGTCAGTAAAAGTATAATACTGTGCAATGCTGCTGTTAGAATTTTTAGTTGCTACTACACCTACGGTTTCAAAATCAATATTGTTGAATGACCTTTGAATTTCATACCTGCTTGAGTTTAATTCCTGTTCTGTTTTCCAGTTTACATTTACTGCATTTTTTCCTCCACGTTCGGCATTAAAGCTACGTAACACCACTGGTGTCGGCCCGGCGGATGGTCCACCTTCAGGAACAATACATGAGTCCCCTCCAGTAAATTCTCCAAAATTGAAAAACACTATCAAAGATCCTGCAGGAGGCAAATCCCCACTCACGCAATAACTGATATAACCTTTACTGGCACATTTGGAATTATCAGGAGCACCAACAGAAACATTTGCTTTTACTCCGCTAGCATGAATAGAATCGATAAAAGGAGCAGTTCCAGGACAGGTAGAAAAGTACATCCTTATTTCTGCCTGGGAACCACAGGTTCCATTACCGTTGTTTCTTTTAAAATAATCAGGACACTGTTGCCCAAAGCTTATCACTGTTATCAGTATTAAAGCTGCGCTAATTGTAAATTTCTTTTTCATTGTTGTCAATTTGAGGTTGGTAATTTCTTACCGTTAATAAATTGTATTAGAATTTATAGGTAGTGATTACAAGGGCGCTTGCGAAGGATGTTGAAACAATATATTGGTAACTACAGAAATAAAATTCCGTGAGGATTTGGGTCTAATACAAAGAAGTGCAGAAGTTAGGGTTTCAGAAATCTATGTACGTAAGCTTTAAGAAATTCTAAAGATATTTTGGAAGACAGTTAGGTAATCAAAAAAGATAATTGGGGAGATTACAACTGTAAGCAAAATTTAAAACAGCGTAATACAATAGAAATTCGATAGATAATTGGGGTATGAGGGACAAACATAGAAAACAATATTTAAAAGTAAAAGCATTTTCCAAAATATTTTTATCAGTAAACAAATAAATAATTAAGATTTTTATGTAACTAATTCATTTACAGTATGCTTATTTTTTATAATACTTCGCCATAAACTTATCTTACTTTTACTTTTAACCAAAAAAATTTGCCTTACTACATGAAACTTTTTCCTGAATCTGCCTCTCAACAATTAGAATTTGATAAAATAAAAGATCTGTTGAAAGATCATTGCCGCTCTGAATTTGCCCGAAAAAAAGCAGAGGAATTACGTATTCATACTCATAAAAGATTTATCGAACCAGCACTTTTACAAACTCATGAATACAAACTTCTTTTTCAAAATCATTTGTATTTTCCGGATGACGCAGTATTGAATCTTTCCAGGGAATTAAAATTGCTTTCTATTGAATCATCCGTTCTTTCAGGCGAACAATTTTTGCAGATAAAAAAACTGGCACAAGCTATTCAGCAAATATTTCGATGGTTCACACCTGATAGAAAACTTGCCTATCCTTCTTTAAATCTTGTAATACAGGAAACTTATTTTGAAAAAACAATTTCTATATTAATTGATGAGGTCCTTGATGAATATGGAATCGTAAAAGACAGCGCTTCAGAAAAACTGGCTGATATACGGATGGCTTTATATAAAAAAAGAGCAGAACTGAAAAGAGTTTTTGCACGTATCGTAGGTAAGTTGAACAAGCTAGGATATCTAACTGACATCGAAGAAAGTTTTATGAACGGGAGGAAAGTACTTGCTGTTTTTGCCGAACAAAAGAGAATGATAAAAGGGATTTTGCATGGTGAAAGTGACAGTCGCCGCACTTCATTTATTGAACCGGAGGAAACAACTCATTTAAATAATGATATTTTTTCGCTGGAAAATGAAGAAAGAAAAGAAGTATATGTAATACTTCAAAAGTTAACGACCAAAATGCGTGCTTACCATTCTTTACTCAGCATATATCACCAGGTAATTGGCGAATATGATTTTATAAGAGCTAAGGCAAAATTGGCAATCGATTACAACGGCAATCTTCCGGCACTGCATGATAAATCAATGCTGAAACTTGTAAACGCAGTTCATCCACTCCTGTTTATTTATAATGAGAAATTAGAAAAACCAACTATTCCCGTTAATCTTTCTTTGGATGATAAGAATCGAATACTCGTAATAAGCGGGCCAAATGCCGGCGGAAAAACTGTCACTTTAAAAACTGCAGGCTTGTTACAAATGATGATTCAAAGCGGCTTGCTGGTTTCGTGTAGCCATGACAGTGAGTTTGGCATTTTTAAACAATTGATGATACATATTGGCGATACACAAAGCCTGGAGTTTGAGTTAAGTACTTATTCGTCGCACCTCATGAATATGAAATATTTTATGGAAAATGCGAATGGCAAAACGTTATTCTTTATAGACGAACTGGGCAGCGGAAGTGATCCAAACCTTGGAGGCGCTTTTGCCGAAGTTATCATGGAAGAACTGGCAAAAAAACATTCGTTAGGATTGGTGACTACCCATTATCTTAACCTTAAGGTAATGGCCAATAAAGTACCAGGCATAATTAATGGCGCCATGTCTTTTGATGAAAAAAATTTAAAGCCGATGTACAGGCTGCTCATTGGAAAGCCAGGCAGTTCCTACACTTTTTCGATCGCAGAGAGAATTGGGATGCCAAAACATTTAATTGAAAAGGCAAGAAAATTAGTGGATGAATCTCACTTCTCGCTTGATAAATTGTTGAATCGTACTGAACAGGACCAGCAGGTAATTCAGGCAGAAAAAAAGGATCTTGAAAAACTGCTTAAAGAAAATGAAAAGTTGCAAGAAGAAATGCAGCAGGTTTTAGATAAAGAAAAACACAGGCAACAGGTGGAATTATTAAAAGAACAAAACAAAATTAGTGAAGAGAAACTCACTTATCTCAAAGAAACAGACCGCAAATTAAAATCGCTTATTGCCGAATGGAAAAAAACCGAGGATAAAAACAAAGTGGTAAAAATGATGCAGGCGGTTCTCTTTAAGCAGCCCGAAAAACAAATCCTGAAAAGGAAGCAACTAAAAATTGATAATAAATATATTGAAACCAACGAGCCCATTAAACCTGGTGATAAAGTGATTATGAAAGCCAACAGGCAGGTAGGAACAGTGACAGATATCCGCGGCAAGAAAGCTATAATCCAGGTGGGAGCCGTCCCCATCACAGTTAGTATAGCTGAATTAGCAGTGGTAATTGAAAAACCTTCTAAAAAAAATAAAGAAGGTTAGATTATTAAAAGGCTTCCTTTTGGCATATCAATTGAAAAGTAAGTAAGTTGTATTGTCATTATAAAATATGAAACCTCTTTTTATCATAAAAATCATATTAGCTCTTGTCGTTTTTTTAATTCCATTCAGGGGATCGGCATTCGGTGTGCTTACCCATGAAGCTATTGTCGATGCTTCATGGAACAATTCAATTTTGTCTTTATTAAAAGAAAAATTTCCTTTGGCAACTGAAGAAGAACAAAATGAAGCGCATGCCTATGCTTATGGTGGAGCGGTAGCACCGGATATGGGCTATTATCCTTTTGGAAGTAAATTATTTACCAATCTTGTGCATTATGTTAGAAGTGGTGATTTTATAAATGCATTATTAAGGGATGCTACCAACATAAATGAATATGCATTTGCTTTAGGATTTTTATCGCATTATGAAGCTGACAATTACGGCCATCCACTTGCAACCAACAAAAGCGTTCCTATTGTATACCCAAAACTTGGAAAGAAATATGGAAGCACCATGACCTATGCTGAGGATGAAATTGCACATATGAGGATGGAATTTGGGTTTGATGTTCTCGAAGTTGCCAAAGGCAATTATGCATCACAGGCATACCGAAATTTCATTGGATTTAAAGTAGATACTGCAGTTTTATCCAAAGCTTTCTTTGAAACTTACGGACCAAGCCTTAACACCGTATTTAATAATCACCTGGCAAGAGGTGTAGAAACATTTCGCTGGATAGTAGCAAATATCTTTCCGACCATTACCAAAGCGGCATGGTCGCAAAAAAAGAGATCCATTAAAAAGAAAAACAATGACGCCCCAGTAAACATTTTTACTACAAAATGCGCCAGAAGCAATATGGCAAAGGTTACGAACGGCCCGGATTTTCTGCCAAGCTGTTATCTTTTTTGATCCGCGTTTTACCCAAGATTGGTCCATTGAAGCCGCTAAAATTTAAAGCGCCAACGCCTAAAGCAGAAACTTTTTTTGTAGAAGCCTTCGATACCGTTTTAATTCATTATACTTCGAATTTAAAGTTGCTCTTAAAGAGAAGTGTTCATCCAAAGGATCTCGATTTTGATACAGGCAAACCGTCAACTGATTGTGAATATAGCCTGGCAGATCAAACTTATGTAGACTGGTTACTTCAATTGAAGTCGGGTAATTTTGCAACAGTTAATAGTTCAATAAAGAACAACATCGTTAACTTTTTCCACCTGTCAAAATCCTCAAACAGCAGGTTTTATTCTAAGGATTGCGCTGCTTTTCATAACGCATGCAATCAAATATTAAATGTATACACCGTCGAGTAATAACCAGATTGGAATTATAAAATAAAAATCCCGCTTTTTTGTTGGTTCACTGTAAGGCGTAAAGAAGTAATTCATTTTCCGGCACCAAGAGAAGCAACAAAATGTTTTTTTATTCTTTCAGAAAAAAAACTCATTTTATCCATTGTTCTTTCAGGGTGCCATTGTATCGTTAGAAAAAAAGGGTTGCCTTCATTATCTTTTTTCTCGAGCGCCTCGATAACCCCATCCGGAGACATCGCCGTTACTTTAAGGCCAGCACCAATATCTGAAACACACTGATGATGTCCACTACTGATAACACCCTTTTTTTCTCCCACAATTTTGTATACCGCAGAATGAGTATCTAAAGTGATTGGATGCAAACGGTCTCTGCCATTCCTAAATTTTGCATGGATCTGTTTCCGGGAAGCCGGAAGGTCAGGAAGTAATTTGCCCCCGAAAAATACATTTACAAATTGGAGGCCACGGCAAATTGCCAGTAAGGGTTTCTGTTTCTTCTCAACAAGTTCCATTATGCTCCATTCAAATTCATCTCTTTGCTTATCGCCGGGTTCCTGATTTTCGTATTTTAAATCGGCAAAACCAGTGTATAATTCCGGGCTAACATCATCGCCACCGGTAAGTAATATTCCATCACATTTTTCAGCTTCATCCAGGTTATTATATTTATAACCAAGTTTGATTATACAAATCTCAGGGTCTCGCAACCAATTCTCATAATTTGAATATTTAGAACCTTCACAAATGCCAATGATCTTTTTTTCCATATTCCAGTTTCAATAAATATAATGCTTTTGAAAATGGCTATGATAATGAAAGTGCTTTCCCACATGAAAACTTTAATCATTTAGCAATTACATCCACCAAAAAATCAAGGCTTGCTTTATCAGGCAGAGGTTTTGCTTCTGATTTTTCACCGAGTATCATTGTCATGTTGATAGAGGAATTGTAAGCCGGCCATTTAGGTAGCCCTTTTCCGTTTGGATTTCCGGTTGCAACAAAATTCGCCCAATAA
>JBBQWJ010000042.1:0-17730 GCA_038210685.1 Chitinophagales bacterium
TTTAAAACGCAATTCAAATTTACCGGCGGAGAAATTGTAAATGAATTTTTAATGAGTACAGGATATTTAGCAGGTGCGCATATTGAAAGCTGCCCGGTTTATAAAAAAGTCTTGAAGGTGAAGCCAGCGTTTATGAAATAAAACTTCGTACAGTAAACGAACTTTTATTGAAGATCTTTATTTTGCGTCAGCACACACACAAATGATTTTTTACTCTTCATTGAGTTTCCTGATTTTTTCCAGTTCAATCACGTCTATAATATCCTTTGGGCGATTGGTGGCTTTTTTGTTTTTTATAAGTTGATTTATTCTTAAAAAAGGAACTCTCACATCGATTATTTCGGCAACCGTAGCCTGCGCCTGCGCTTCATCAAATGAAACGTCTTCCAATCCAACCATTTTAGTGATTATGTCTAACCGGAGACCACTTCCAATATAAAAATCTGTCCACCCTGGTACGAAATCTATTTCCTCAAAAGTATGTTCATTATATCCGAATTGACTAAGCGCTTTGCCAAGGTTTCTCCTGTTGGTAACTTCGTCTTTTAACCAAATATCAATGTCGCCTGTAGTTCTGGCAAAGCCATGAAGGTTTACCGCAAACCCGCCTATTATAATGTACGCCACATTCCATTTATTCAATGATTTCCAAAAATCTATCAATTCATTATCCAAATTATCCATAAATAAAAATCTATTTTTTTACGATTCTCGCATTCTTGAGCATAAAATGAATTTTCATCAACCTTGTAAAAAGGAAAAATTTTTCTGTATCTGTACGATCAATTGCTGCTCTTAGCCTTTTCATTTCCACATCCGCAAAGTGCCGTGATTTATCTTCTTTTGATATGATTTTATCTTCTGGCATTTAATAAAATTAAGGATAAATTCTCTGTACAAAGCTTGGTTTCCATTAAATAAGTAAAGTGAGAATCTGTTAAAAAAAATATTTTGCAGTAAACGGACCTGCCTACCGGCCAGGCAGGCTTTTATTGCAGATTTTTATCTTTTCATCTCTTTCAAATCTCCCTGCATCCTGAACATTTCATCACGCAAGCGTGCAGCTTCCATAAAGTCCATGTCCTTCGCGGCTTTTTCCATCATGCGTTTTATTTGTGAAATGGCTTTTTCAATTTGCGGAATGGTTTTATATTCTACCTGTTCTTCTGCAGCAATAGTATTTAAATTATCATCAATTGTATAAGGCGATTCTGTAGTTCCTTTTATATCCAGCACAGAAGTTTGTCCCATTATTTGTTCAATAGATTTCTTAATTGTCTTTGGTGTGATGTTGTGTTCAATGTTATACTGAATTTGCTTTTCACGGCGACGATCGGTTTCGTCAATTGTTTTTTGCATACTTTCTGTAATTTTATCCGCATAAAAAATTACCAGTCCTTCCACATTACGGGCAGCCCTACCCGCAGTTTGTGTGAGTGATCTTTCATTGCGCAAAAAACCTTCTTTGTCTGCGTCCAAAATCGCTACCAGTGACACTTCCGGCAGATCCAAACCTTCGCGCAAAAGGTTTACGCCAACGAGCACATCAATTTCTCCCAAACGCAATTCGCGCAGGATTTCTATCCTGTCCAACGTATGAACTTCGCTGTGGATGTATTTTGATTTGATGTTGATGCGGTGTAAATATTTATCCATTTCCTCTGCCATTCTTTTCGTCAAAGTGGTCACCAAAACGCGGTCTCCTTTGGTTACTCTTTTATCTATCTCATCCAACAAATCATCAATTTGGTTAACTGAAGGACGAATTTCTATTGGCGGATCTAACAAACCTGTGGGCCTTACCACCTGCTCCACCACTATTCCGCCGGTTTTGTCTAATTCATAATCGCCGGGCGTGGCGCTTACATAAACGGTTTGGTTGAGCATACTTTCAAATTCATTAAAATTCAAAGGACGATTATCCAAAGCCGAAGGCAAACGAAACCCATAATCCACCAAAATCAATTTTCGCGAACGGTCGCCGCCATACATCCCGCTTACCTGCGGAATGGTTTGATGACTTTCATCAATGATGCATAAAAAATCATTAGGAAAATAATCGAGCAAACAAAACGGTCGAGTTCCGGGTTGTCTTCTGTCAAAAAACCTGGAATAATTTTCGACACCGTTGCAATAACCCAGTTCACGGATCATTTCAACATCATAATTTACTCTTTCAGAAATTCTTTGTGCCTCAATATATTTTCCGGTCTCCTTAAAATATTCGGTTTGCTTCGCCGCTTCATCCTGTATTTCATACAAAATTTGTTGCAGTTTATCTTTTGGCGCAATGTATAAATTTGCTGGAAAAATAGCCGCGTTGCTCACACTCGCAATTCTTTTACCAGAACTTAATTCAAGCGTTTCAATGCTTTCAATTTCGTCACCAAAAAAAGTAATGCGATAACCATTGTCCATGTAAGGAAGATTGATATCCACTGTATCCCCTTTCACACGAAAAGTGCCTCGTGCAAAATCTCCCTGCGTTCTCGAATACAAGCCATTGACCAGCGAATGTAGAAATCCCTGGCGACTTATAACCTGCCCTTCTTCAATGCGAACAACGCCTTCGGCAAAATCTTTCGGATTACCGATTCCATAAATGCAACTCACGCTTGCTACTACAATGATATCTCTTCTTCCTGTCAGCAATTGTGAAGTTGCAGCCAATCTTAATTTATCCAGTTCTTCATTAATACTTAAATCTTTTTCGATGTACGTATCACTGACAGGCATATACGCTTCCGGCTGGTAATAGTCGTAATAAGAAACGAAATAACCCACAGAATTATCAGGAAAAAATTGGCGGAACTCGCCGTATAACTGCGCTACCAGTGTTTTATTATGCGTAAGTACCAGCGTGGGCCTTTGCACATTTTGAATCACATTGGCCATGGTAAACGTTTTCCCGCTTCCCGTAACGCCCAGCAAAGTCTGGTATTTTTCACCTTCAAGAATTCCACGAGTAAGTTGTTCAATCGCTTGTGGCTGATCTCCTGCGGGTTTATAATTTGAATTAAGTTGAAAAGGCATAAGGGATATGCAATTTACAACCGAATGAGTAAAAGAAAAGTTATGATAAGGGAATGTCTAAGATTTCGCAGGTCTGTCTTTAAGTTCATTTTAATAAAAGAATAGAAATTTCATCATAGCAAAAAAACGATACAGCCTTTGATAGTTTTTCACTATAATATTTATTAAATTCGTGAAAACATTTTTATGGAATCTACAAAACTTCGTGAAAAATTACATTCTTTAATTGACACTTCATCAAGTGACAAACTTGAAGAAATATATGATTATTTCAGGGAAGACAAATATTCAGATGACTTTAAAATGATATTGGATAAGGAATATGAACAATATCAAAAAGACCGTGAAGTTATTTCTCATGAAGATGTAAACAAGTTGATAGAAGATCTACTGCATTCGAAAAAATAAAAGATGCCCTACAAAACAGACTTTCGTAAAAGGGCTATAAAAGAATATTTAGAGGCTATAAACTGGTATCAGGAAAGAAGCTTACTTTCAGCAGAAAACTTTGTGTTAATGGTTGAACAAACCATTCAAAAAATTAAAAACCAACCGCATAATTTTCGGAAAACGTATAAAAATTATCACGAGGTAAAAAATTAAAAATTATCCTTTTAATATTGTCTATTTTATTGATGAGAAGAAGACTCTGTAGTTATTACAACATTATTTCATCATAAAAGAAATCCCCAAAAGAAATTCAGACAATAATTTTTTTGTTTAATTACTCAATCAATTTCCTTGTCAAATAACCCGAATAATTTTCCGGTTTTGATCAAAATAAAAATTCAGTTTTTTTGTTGGTTTACTATATAACCTCAATTTATTTTGATTCTGTATTTTGCAAATATTCCGCAAGATCATTGATTCTCTTTGCATCAATTTCAATCTGATCCTGTGCTTCTTTCCAGTTTCTTTGTTCAATAGCTTCGCGAATCCCCGGCATTGTTTTTACGCCGTAACCTGTATAAAATCCGGGAGCATAAATCGTGTGTCTGTACCACGGCCTGCGCGGCAAACCGTTTTCACTAAGCAATTGCTGCTCTGCCTGGTAAAGTGATTTATTGAAATCAGCAGTTACAGAATTGGTTTTTATTTTGTTTTCAAACACCGTTTTCAACGTATCGGCGCTTTTTTTCAGATTGGATAAAGCATTTTCGAGCGGAGAAAAATCAAGATATGGAACATCTGCTTTCACTTCCGGTTCCAGTAAATGTTTTTTCGGATCTTCTCCTACTTTATAATCACCGGAGCGAATCAGTTGATTTTGCATTTCCGTAGATTTTCTTTCATTTGTCAAAAGCGCTGACAGTTCATCTGCATAACCATTTATTGTTTTGTACAAATGAGTAAAATCGAAAGGCAAAACATCTGCATCCGCCATTCGCAACACCGCATGCCCGGCCGTTTTTGCCAACGCCACTTCATAATGAAAACCCGGGTCTTTAAAGGTTGAAAAATCATAGTATGAATCATAAATGGAATGGTATTCTCCGCCGCTGCCTTCGCCGCCAAAACCAAGATTTAATGCAGGAATGCCGGCATGTTGAATAAAAGCTGAATAATCAGACCCGGAGCCCATGGCATACAATTTCAGATTATTTTGTGCCAATATTTTTTCACGCGCATCTGTATTAGTTGTAGAAATCGCTTCATTTGCTTTCGCACGATCAAACACACTTACTCCTGTTTGCGGATCCATAACAGATTTTGCAATTTCATCCGTTAAAGGTTCTAAAGCATGTGAACCTTCAGCATACAAAAAGCCACGCTCGTTATTGTCAGAGTTAATGTACACCACCGCTTTTTGCTGCAATTCTTTCTCATGTTCTTCCACCCATTCTGTAGAACCAAGCAAGGCAGGCTCTTCGCCATCCCACGCACAATAAACTAAAGTGCGGGCTGGCTGCCAGCCATTCTTTTTCATCTCTCCAATGGATTTCGCTTCTTCCAATAAAGAAGATAATCCGCTGATCGGGTCATCGGCACCATTAACCCATGCATCCTGGTGATTGCCTCTTATTACCCATTCATCAGGATATTTTGCACCTGGAATTTTAGCAATCACATCATAGCACGGAACAATATTCCAATTAAACGCAACTTTTAAATGAACAGTAGTTTTTCCGGGACCGATATGATAAGCAAAAGGCAAACCGCCGTGCCAACTCCGTGGAGCCAAAGGTCCATCAAGCGCTTCAAGCAAGGGTGTTGCATCATGATAACTAATCGGCAGAACCGGGATTTTTAAAAGATTTGGAGCCTTTAATCTGTCTAATCTTTTTGCATCTTCTGTAGCACCAACTCCCGGAGTCAGCGGATCGCCAGGATAAATAACCATATCCATTACCGATCCTCTTTGTACGCCATATTCATTTTTAAAAGGACCTTTGGGATACACATCACCTGCGAAATATCCGTCGTCTATCGGATCACTGTAAATAATACAGCCGATAGCGCCATGTTCCTGTGCCACTTTGGGCTTGGTACCACGCCAGCTTCGGCCATATTTGGCTATCACTATTTTTCCTTTTACAGAAATTCCCATTTGATCAAGCACTTTGTAATCATCAGGTAATCCATAATTTACAAATACCAACTCGCCGGTTACGTCACCATCTGCACTGTAAGCATTGTATGTAGGCAATTGTCCGGATTGGCCACTGGTCGGGTCTTCTTTTAAAGCCGGTTCTTTTAATATCGCTTTATAAGTTGTAGGTGAAGTCATTTCCAACAATCTTGTTTTGGGAGTAGGAAATAAAACATGAAACGTTTCGATGTGTGCATCCCATCCCCAGTTTTTAAATTGGCTAAGAATGTATTCTGCATTGGCCTTGCTGCCGGGTGAGCCTAGATGATGCGGCTGAGCCGAAAGCTTTTGGATCATTTCTCCCACATTTTCGGCACTTAAATTTTTATCAAAAGAAGATTCAACATTCAATTGATCAGCGACATTTTTTTCAAAAAAACCGGTAATTTTTTGCGCCTGGGCAAAAGTTGATTGTAAAATAAACAACGATAAAAAAGTGAGGCTTAGTTTGGTCATATTAAAAATGTTTTTAGATTTTCTAAAACTACTTATTTTTTATTTTAAAGATAGACCTGATTTCAGAAGATGAAAAAACCAGATAAACGCTATCAAAATCATGTAAAGCCGGCAAAGGAAAACCCTTTGTTTTTGTTGGTTTAGTTCAAGTGTTAAGTTTCTGTTTTTTACTTGCTGAGAACCTTAATTAACGTACCTTTGCAGCCTTAAAAAATTTAGGGATTTAAAATACATTATGGACATTAGAAACATCGCAATAATTGCCCACGTTGACCACGGAAAAACTACCTTGGTTGATAAGATTTTACACAGCACAAATATTTTTCGTGAAAACCAGGAATCAGGTGAATTGATAATGGACAGCAACGATCTTGAAAGAGAGCGCGGTATCACCATTTTTAGTAAAAATATTTCCGTTACTTATAAGGGAGTAAAAATAAACGTAATTGATACTCCCGGCCATAGTGACTTTGGCGGTGAGGTTGAACGTGTATTAAAAATGGCTGACGGCGTACTTTTATTGGTTGACGCTTTTGAAGGACCAATGCCTCAAACCCGTTTTGTTTTGCAAAAAGCATTGCAATTAGGGCTTCGCCCGATTGTGGTTATTAACAAAGTTGACAAACCCAACTGTCGCCCTGATGAAGTTCATGACGCAGTTTTTGAATTATTTTTCAACCTGGATGCAACAGAAGAACAGCTTGATTTTTCTACCATTTATGGCTCCAGCAAGGTGGGTTGGATGAACACTACACTTGAACAAACAGATAATATTTTTCCTTTATTAGACACCATTCTTGAAAAAGTTCCACCACCATCTGCAGCAGAAGGTACTTTACAAATGCAAATCACTTCACTTGATTATTCTTCATTTTTAGGAAGAATTGCTGTAGGAAAAGTGGCAAGAGGTATGATAAAGGAAAACCAGCCTTTATCCCTGATGAAATTGGATGGAAGTGTTCAAAAAAGCCGCGTAAAAGAATTGTATGTTTTTGAAGGCCTTGGCAAAAAGAAAGTAAGCGAAGTAAAAGCAGGAGATATTTGTGCAGTTGTTGGTATTGATGGTTTTAATATAGGCGAAACGCTGGCAGATTTTGAAAATCCGGAAGCATTGCCTGTCATTAGTGTGGACGAACCAACTATGAACATGCAATTCAGCATTAATAATTCTCCTTTCTTTGGTAAAGACGGAAAGTTCGTAACCTCACGCCATTTAAAAGACAGGCTGGAAAAAGAACTGGAAAAAAACCTGGCGCTTCGTGTGTCTGAAACTGACAGTGCTGATAGCTTTATGGTTTATGGTCGTGGGATTTTGCATTTAAGTATTTTGGTAGAAACGATGAGGCGCGAAGGATATGAAATTACGGTAGGCCAGCCGCAGGTAATTACAAAAGAAATAAACGGCCAAAAATGTGAGCCATTTGAAAACCTGGTAGTTGATGTGCCTGCTGACTACAGCGGAAGAGTGATTGACCTGGTTACACAAAGGAAAGGTGAAATGACCATCATGGAAAGTAAAGGCGAAATGCAACATCTTGAATTTGAAATTCCTTCGAGAGGCTTGATAGGATTGCGCTCCAACATGCTGACAAATACAGCAGGAGAAGCCGTAATGGCGCATCGTTTCCTTGAGTACAAACCATGGAAAGGATTTATTCCCGGCCGCAACAATGGTGTTCTTATTTCTAAAAACCAGGATAAAACAACAGGATATTCAATCGATAAATTACAGGACAGGGGAAGGTTTTTTGTAGATCCGGGAGAAGAGGTGTACATAGGCCAGATTATTGGGGAACATATTAAACCAGGAGACTTGGTAGTGAACGCAACTGAACCTAAAAAATTAACTAATCATCGTGCAAGTGGCGCTGATGATGCATCACGCATTGCCCCAAAAACACTGATGACGCTGGAAGAATGCATGGAATATGTTCAACAGGACGAATGCATAGAAATAACACCTAAATCAATTCGCATGCGGAAGGTGATTTTGAATGAAGATGATAGAAAAAAATCTCAAAAGACGCAGAAAGTAGAAGCTTAGAAGCCAGGAAACAGCGATAAAGAATTTTGACAAAAACTAGTAAAATCCGGCTTCAATGAATCCGTATTTTTTTATAAGAGACCGTAATCCTTGTAAAAGTAATGATCCAAAAGGTAATAGAAAGTGGGGTTTATGGAAGACTGAAAAAGAGAGATTTGAATAGTAAACAAACAAATATGGCGATTTCTTATTTTTCTGTTAACAACCTGTGATTTTAAAGCTTCTGCCTTCATTTGGAAACTGTAGTTCTTCCTATACCAAATGCTTTGCTGGCAAGCATTTCAAAATAAATAAAAGAAGTTGCCAATTGTAGAAGCAGCATATATTTTATTTTATTTACAAAGTTTTTAAGGATAATTTCAGCAGCATTTGCCTTGGAACCTTTTTTCAATAAAACAAACAAAAATTTGATGGTTTTCAGGCAACTGTAATAACGCGGAAATTAAGTATTGAACAAACGAGCTAATAGATTATGGAAAATAAAGGTTTATACTCTTCGGAATTTGAACATGATTCATGCGGGATAGGATTTGTTGCCAACATAAAAAGCAATAAAAGCCACCGCATTGTTTCTGATGCACTTACTATTCTCGAAAATATGGAGCATCGTGGTGCATGTGGTTGTGAAATGAATACCGGCGATGGTGCGGGCATTTTAATTCAAACTCCTCATGAATTTTTCTTTGATGAATGTTTGAAATTAGGAATTCATCTGCCTTCGTATAGTAAATACGGAGTAGGCGTTCTTTTTTTTCCTAAAGACATCAGGCTTCGTGAAGAATGCAGGGATATTTTTAATCGCTGTGCCGAAACTCTCGGGCTGGAAGTAATGGGATATCGCCGCGTGCCCGTAAATCCTGAAGACATCGGATTTTCCGCATTATCAGTTGAGCCTGAAATTGAGCAGGTTTTTATTGCCTGTCCTGATCATATAAATAACCCGGATGAGTTTGAAAGAAAATTATTTGTTTTAAGAAACTACGCTTCAAAAACAATTAATAATACAGTAAGAAAAGATGCAATTGGATTTTACGTAGCTTCCCTTTCTTATAAAACAATTATTTATAAAGGCCAGCTAACAAGCCTTCAGCTGCGCGGTTATTTTCCTGACCTAAGCAACAAGAAAATTGTTTCTGCCTTTGGTTTGATCCATTCACGTTTTGCAACAAACACTTTCCCTTCCTGGAGGCTGGCACAACCTTTCAGATACATAGCACATAACGGAGAAATAAATACTTTGCAGGGAAACTTAAATTGGCTACGCACCAGTGAAAAAGATTTTATTTCCGAATTCTTTACCAAAGAAGAGATGGAAATGCTTTTACCAGTGGTGGACCAGGGACAATCTGATTCTGCGTGTTTGGATAACATGATCGAATTATTGCATTTATGTGGACGTTCTTTACCTCATGTAATGATGATGCTGATTCCGGAAGCATGGGATGGAAATGAGCAAATGGACCCGGTTAAAAAAGCATTTTATGAATTCCATGCTTCTTTTATGGAGCCCTGGGATGGACCGGCTTCTATTTCTTTTACTGATGGCAAGCTGATTGGCGCCACTTTGGATAGAAATGGTCTCCGCCCATCAAGATATTGTATTACCACTGATGACAGGGTAATTATGGCTTCAGAAACAGGCGTTCTTCCTGTGGATCCGAAATTAATCAAAGAAAAAGGAAGACTACAGCCGGGAAGAATGTTTGTAGTGGACCTGGAAGAAGGAAGAATCATCAGTGATGAAGAAATAAAACAAAAAATCTGTTCACAGAAACCTTATGCTGAATGGTTAAATAAATATAAAATACGCCTTGAGGAATTGCCTGTGCCGCGCGTAATGTTTACTCATCTTGAACACGACCAGATATTTAAATATCAAAAAGCTTTTGGCTATACAACTGAGGATCTTGAACTTATCATTTCACCAATGGCGCTTACCGGTAAAGAACCAATTGGTTCAATGGGAAACGATGTTCCATTGGCGTTTTTAAGCGATGAACCGCAACATTTAAGTAGTTATTTTAAACAACTTTTTGCACAGGTTACCAATCCCCCCATAGATCCTATCAGGGAAAGGTTGGTAATGTCGTTGGCTACTTTCGTCGGAAATAACGGCAATCTATTGGAAGACGATCCTTTGTCTTGCCACACCCTAGCTCTGAAACATCCTGTACTTTCCAATACTGAACTGGAAAAAATCAGGAGTATCGATACCGGGATTTTCCAGGCACATACGTTACAAACTTATTTTATGGCTGATGGCAAGCCTGGTTCTCTGCAAAAGGGAATTGAGCGCTTATGCCGCTATGCTGCTGAAGCCGTGGAAGATGGTTTTGAAGTTTTGATCTTGTCAGACAGGGCGATCGACTCAGAACACGCGGCTATTCCTTCTTTATTGGCCACTTCGGCTGTTCACCATCACCTTATCAAAAAAGGATTGCGTGGGCAGGTAGGGTTGATCATTGAAGCAGGAGACGTGTGGGAAGTTCATCATTTTGCATGCCTTATCGCTTTTGGCGCCACTGCAATTAATCCTTACCTGGCACTTTCAACGATCCGGGATATGAGGATACAGGGAAAATTAGGAAATGAGCTGGATTCCAATCATCTCAAAAAGAATTATAAAAAAGCAGTGAATGACGGATTGTTGAAAGTATTTTCAAAAATGGGAATTTCAACTTTCCAATCTTACCAGGGAGCTCAGATATTTGAAATCCTGGGGATCAATAAATCAGTAATCGATAAATATTTTATCGGTGCTACCTCCAGGATACAAGGCATGGGGCTTGATGAAATCGCAAAGGAAACTTTGGTAAAACATTCCTTTTCTTTCAGTAAAAAAGATATTCCTTTCGATCGACTTACAGTTGGCGGTATCTACAAATGGAGAAGAAAAGGCGAATTTCATTTGTTTAACCCGGTAACCATTCATTTATTGCAGCATTCCACACGAATGAATGATTACAAAGTTTTCAAAAAGTATTCGAAAGCAGTGAATGACCAAAGTGAAAAAGCAGTTACTTTAAGAAGTTTGTTCCAATTTAAAAATAACCAGCCTTCTATTTCAATTGATGAAGTAGAACCGGCAGAAAATATTTATAAAAGATTTGCTACCGGTGCTATGTCATTCGGTTCTATTTCATGGGAAGCGCACACTTTATTGGCAATTGCTATGAACCGGCTTGGTGGTAAAAGCAATACCGGCGAAGGAGGAGAAGATGAAATCCGCTACGAAAAACTTGCTAATGGAGATTCTATGCGAAGCGCCATTAAACAGGTGGCTTCAGCAAGGTTTGGTGTTACAAGCTGGTACCTGAGTGAAGCAGATGAACTACAGATAAAAATGGCGCAAGGTGCTAAACCAGGTGAAGGTGGACAATTGCCAGGTTTTAAAGTGGATGAATGGATCGGAAGAGTAAGGCATGCAACTCCGGGTGTTGGATTGATTTCGCCACCGCCACACCATGATATTTATTCTATTGAAGATCTTGCCCAGTTAATATTTGACTTAAAGAATGCGAACAGAAGTGCCCGTATCAATGTAAAGCTGGTTTCAAAAGCTGGTGTGGGTACTATCGCCGCAGGTGTGGCAAAAGCAAAAGCAGATGTGATATTAATTTCCGGTCATGATGGAGGAACCGGTGCATCGCCAATGAGTTCAATAAAACATGCGGGGTTACCCTGGGAACTCGGACTGGCCGAAACCCATCAAACTTTAGTAAAAAATAAACTGCGCAGTCGCGTAGTAGTTCAGGCTGATGGACAGTTAAAAACAGGCCGTGATATTGCCATTGCAACTTTACTAGGCGCTGAAGAATGGGGTGTTGCCACTGCAGCATTAATTGTAGAAGGTTGCATCATGATGCGTAAATGCCATTTGAATACATGCCCGGTTGGTGTTGCTACTCAGGATCCTGAATTGCGCAAACGCTTTACCGGTGAGGCTGATCATGTGGTAAATCTCTTTAAATTCTTAACCCAGGAATTAAGAGAAATTATGGCTGAACTGGGTTTCAGAACCATTAATGAAATGGTGGGCCAGGCAGACTACCTCGAAAAAAGAGAAAACATTAATCATTGGAAATTAAATAAACTGGATCTTTCACCTATATTATATAAAGAACCTGCTACCAAATATATCGGTCTTTACAAATCAGAAGAACAGGATCACGGTTTGAACGGAATATTGGATTGGGAATTATTGAAGATCGCACAACCGGCTTTGGAAACCAGGAAAAAAGTAAAGGCTTCATTTGATATCATCAATACCGACAGGACTACCGGAACCCTTTTATCAAATGAAATCTCTAAAAAGTATAAAGGAGAGGGACTGCCCGATGAAACCATTCATTTTAAATTTACCGGTACTGCAGGTCAGAGTTTTGCTGCATTCAACACCAAAGGGTTAACAATGGAACTGGAAGGTGATGCCAATGATTATTTTGGAAAGGGGTTAAGTGGTGCAAAAATCATTATCTATCCTTCAAAAGAAGCAGCCTTTATTCCTGAAGAAAATATAATAATAGGAAATGTTGCTTTTTACGGAGCCACTTCGGGAGAAGCATTTATTCGTGGAAAAGCCGGTGAACGGTTTTGCGTTCGTAACTCAGGCGCCAATGTAGTAGTTGAAGGTGTGGGAGATCATGGCTGCGAATACATGACCGGTGGAAATGCAGTAATTCTTGGACAAACAGGAAGGAATTTTGCGGCAGGCATGAGCGGAGGAATTGCTTACGTCTATGATGTACAACATAATTTTGACGCGTTGTGCAATAAAGAAATGGTAGACCTGGATGAACTTGACGAAAACGATGAAAAGTTTTTGCATGAAATGGTAACCAAACAATTTAAGCTTACGGGAAGTTCAGTAGCAAAATTTATTTTGAATGATTTTGAAAATCAATTAAAATCCTTTGTGAAAATATTTCCTAAGGATTATAAAAAAGTGTTGCAGGAAAAAATTGCAGGAAAAGAAGTGAATATTAATAAATTATAAAGAAATAATAATAATTTGAATGGGTAAAGTAACCGGGTTTTTAGAATTTACGAGAGAACTTCCTAAAAAAAGGCCACCCCAGGAAAGGGTAAAAGATTATAAGGAATTTGAAGAAATGTATTCAGACGAAAAGCTGAATCAACAATCTGCAAGATGCATGGATTGCGGAACTCCCTTTTGCCATGATGGTTGCCCTCTGGGAAACCTGATACCTGAATTTAATGATGCCGTGTACCGTAAAAGCTGGGATGAAGCGTATGAAATACTCTCTTCTACCAATAATTTTCCTGAGTTTACAGGTAGAATTTGTCCGGCACCATGTGAATCCTCATGTGTTCTGGGAATTAACCAGCCGGCCATCACTATTGAAGAGATCGAAAAGCACATTATAGAAATTGCTTTTGAAAAAGGGCTGGTGAAACCCACAGTTCCGGCAATAAGAACAGGTAAAAAAATTGCAGTAATTGGTTCAGGACCTGCAGGATTGGCTGCTGCCGTTCAGTTAAATTCAGCCGGCCATACTGTAACGGTTTTTGAAAGGGATGATGAACCCGGTGGTTTGTTACGCTATGGTATTCCCGATTTCAAACTTGAAAAATGGGTAATTGAACGCCGGATCAAGTTAATGAAAGAGGAAGGCGTAGAAATTAAATGCAATGCTAATGTTGGAGTTAATATAAGCATTAATGACCTTTTAAGAGAATACCAGGCAATTATTTTAGCAGGAGGTTCAACTATCCCCAGAGATCTTAATATACCGGGCAGAGATTTAAAGGGAATTCATTTTGCCATGGATTTTTTAAAGCAACAAAATAAAAGAGTTTCGCTCAAGGATGTAAAAGAAGAAAACATTTTTGCATCTGATAAAAATGTAATTGTAATTGGTGGTGGAGATACCGGAAGTGATTGCGTAGGCACTTCAAACCGGCAAAAAGCCACTTCCGTTACCCAATTTGAATTGATGCCGAAACCTCCGGGAAGCCGAACTCCTTTTATGCCATGGCCTTCTTACCCAATGATTTTAAAAACGACCAGCTCGCACGAAGAAGGTGCTAAAAGGCACTGGGCAGTGGCCACAAAAGAGTTTATTGGGGATGAAAAAGGACACCTGAAAGCCTTAAAAATTATAGATCTTGAATGGAAATTTTCAGAAGAAAATAAACCCGCACAATTTGTTGAAATTGCAGGCTCCGAAACTGAAATTCCATGTGAACTGGCTTTATTGGCAATGGGATTTTTGCATCCCCAACATGAGGGTTTGTTGAGCCAGCTAGATGTGGAATTGGATGAAAGAGGTAATATTAAAGCCTCCGATAAGGAGTTTCATACTAATATTTCAAAAATATTTACTGCAGGCGATATGCGCCGGGGTCAATCCCTGGTAGTTTGGGCTATTTCTGAAGGAAGGGAATGTGCAAGAAAAGTAGACGAATACCTAATGGGCCATTCATTGTTGCCATCGAAAGATCAGAATATCCTGCACCAGGTTTAGGTTCAGAAATAATAAAATTGGTTGGAAATTGAGAATTACATCCCTGTAGTAAACAAACAAAAAATAGATAAATTAAGTTTGTTTACAACAGGGATTCAAATTTTTTATTCAACGTTTTTTATAGTCAACTGGAATTTGGTATTGAGGCTAACTTCAAAATTATACTCATTAAGAATTTCCTGAGCTGCTTCATCCTCAAGCATAACCTGACCAAGATGCATGGCCAGTGGGGAGCCGCTTATCACATTGCCAACCTTTCCAGCTGTAAATTCTATTTTAAATTTATAACCGGCTTTTCTTCCAGTGCCGGCTCTTTCAAAATCAATACGGTTCAGGTCCAATACCTGTTCTTCAGAAACAGATTTTTTCATTAATATCCTGATGATAGGCAAATATTTTTTCCAGATGTGATTATACATTTAGATAAAGAGTTTTTAATTAAGAAGTGATAGCAACATCCGGAGATCAGACGCTGTAAATATAAAATAAAATTTTACTATTAAGCGTATAAAATTAACGGAAATTTTTTATCATGAAAAACTTTTAAATTTTTATGGCTTTTAATCAACAAAAAGCATATAAAAAATCCCTCACAAATGCGAGGGACGTCCTGATTAAAAACTACACACACTATTATTTATTGAAGAATTATCAGAGAATTATTAAAAAAGTTCTTAAAAGAAAAAGAAGCGATAATAAATTTCATTCTTTTTTTGTTTATATTTTTCGTTATTTAGCAGGTGGTATATAATAGTTATTAAATGGCAAAATGCAACCGGCAGGCGTATAACCGGTGTAAACTATTTGCGATAAGTGTGTTCTCAATTCAGGAAAGTAGCGCAGCATAACAGCCATTCGTAAATTTATGACGGGTGTAGATTAACTATTCATTAAATTTGTTATTGTCAACAACTTACTAAGGAATGGCATTTATCGATATTAAATTTCCAAAATCATTTTACCGGGCTTTGCGTATTCCTGTAAGTTCTACCAAAAGACAACAGTTAAAAGTTTTACAAAAGCTATTAAAGAGAGCCCGTTTCAGTGAGTTTGGGCAAAAATTTCTCTTCGATCAAATCCTGTTAAGCAAGCATCCCGCCAAAAGTTTCCAACGTGTTGTTCCTGCTTTTACTTATGAACAGATATTCAATGAATGGTGGTTTAAAGCGCTTGAAGGCAAACCGGATGTGTGCTGGCCAGGAACGATTAAATTTTTTGCACTCAGTAGCGGCACCAGTGAATCTTCCAGTAAATACATCCCCATTACAAAAGAGTTGATCAGGGCCAATACACTTACAAGTTTCAGGCAACTGATGAGCCTTGCTTCTTATAATAATGTTCCTAAAAAATATGTCGGAAAAGGTTGGCTAATGCTTGGTGGCAGCACGCATTTACAAAAAACCGCTACTTATTATGCCGGCGACTTAAGTGGCATACAGGCCAAAAATATTCCATTTTGGTTCCAGGGAATGTATAAACCAGGAAAAAAAATTGCCAGGGTAATCGATTGGTCAAAAAAATTGGATGAAATTGTAGAAAAAGCACCAGAGTGGGATATTGCTTTTTTAGTGGGTGTTCCTGCCTGGGTTCAATTATGTATGGAAAAAGTGATTGAAAGATATCAACTCAATAATATTCATGAAATATGGCCTAATCTTGCTTTTTATGTTCATGGCGGTGTAGCGTTGGAACCTTACAAAAAAGGCTTTAATAAACTTTTGGGTAAACCCATCACTTATATTGAAACTTATCTTGCCAGTGAAGGTTTTCTTGGTTATCAAAATCGTCAAAATGCAAAAGGTATGAAGTTGGCTACCAACAATAATATTTTTTTTGAATTTGTCCCGTTTGATCAAAATAATTTTGACATAGATGGTAATATGGTTGAAAATCCACAAACCCTTATGGTTCATGAAGTAGAGAAATGCAAGAATTACGCGATCCTGATCAGCACCAATGCCGGAACCTGGCGTTACCTGATAGGCGATACGGTTCAATTTGTAGATGTGGAGAAATCGGAAATTGTGATTACAGGCCGTACCAAGCATTTTTTAAGCCTTGTGGGGGAGCATTTAAGTGTAGACAATATGAATAAGGCGATAAACCTTGTGAGTGAGGAATTAAATATTTCTATTGGGGAATTTACAGTTGCAGGAGTTCCCTACGGAGATTTTTTTGCACACCATTGGTTTATAGCTACCAATGATACAGTTAATTCGGAAACCCTGAAGTTTCTACTTGATAAAAAATTAAAAGAATTGAACGATGATTATGAGGTAGAAAGAAATCATGCCTTAAAAGAAATTTTTGTAGATGTTTTAAGCGAGGAAACCTTTATGAGTTTTATGAAATCAAAAGGCAAAGTAGGTGGCCAACATAAATTTCCCCGTGTTTTGAAAGGTAAAATGCTTGATGAATGGCAAAAATTCCTGAAAGAAGTGAGAGCATAATATTCAGCAAATCAATTTTCTGTTACTATTTTTACCGTTTTCTGTCTTTTCTTAATTAAAAATAAAAATTCCACTTTTATAAATGGTTGATATTATTGAAGCAATACTCAAAGGAATAGCAATGGGATTACTGCTTGTAATATCTGTAGGCCCGGTAATATTCACTATAATCAAACAAAGCATCAATAATGGAAGAGGCGGTGGATTTAGTTTTGTTATCGGCGTTTGGATAAGCGATTTTTTATTGGTAGTGTTAAGCAATCTTTTTTCAGAACTGGTAACTACAGTAATGGATTTCAAAATGCAGATAGGAATTGCTGGAAGCATTTTTTTGATGGCAATGGGAATCTTTTATATTTTCTTTAAAAAAGTTCATATTCACCCGGAAGATGTTTCCATGCCTTTAAAAACCAGTGACCACGCAAAAATTGTGTTGCAGGGTTTTTTATTAAATACCCTCAATCCTGCCGTAATTGCCTTTTGGCTCACAGCGGCAACTGCTATTGCCGTATCCCATAGTATTCGGGATCGTATCATTATTTTTGCTACTGCTCTTATTTTAAATATGTCTGCTGATGTTGCAAAAGTGACTCTGGCAGGCAAATTGCGTAAAAAATTAACAGTTAAAAACATTCGGCTGATCAACAAAATTTCAGGCTTGATACTGGT
>JBBQWJ010000043.1:0-17653 GCA_038210685.1 Chitinophagales bacterium
TGAAAAGATTAATCATAAAAACGAGTGGATGTTTTATGGAAGTAAACAAGGGTTGTGCAAATTCATTAAACTTCTTGACGATTATACGAACAATCCAAGTAACCATTTTATTTCACAGCACGAACATTATGGTCCATACAGTTATTTGAAAGTTATGACCTGGAACAAAGCGGTTATAACAGAAAACTACATTTCTGGCACCATCGAAAACTTAAAGAATTTAAGAAAGATCATTGCCGATAAATTAGATAAAACTCAAACCGGAAATAGTTTTAGAATTGACTGTGATTATGGAACAGATAATACGGCATCTGCAGATTTTTTTTTAATGGACGACGGCTTTGACCCGGTTTCGATGGACAAGAATTATTGGTAATACTACTACAGCTTATTAAAAGGTTATATTCTTAAACCTTATCTATCTTCTAGGAACATGATGCCAGGAAGAATATGGCCAATCAATTTAAAGAAGTAATTATAATGATTATCTTAGTGTATGGCTGTAAAAACTCCGATGGATAAATTCAATAAAATGAAGACACATTTCCTTGTTTTGTTGCTAGGGGTATTTAGCTTTTCCCTTAATAAGGCAATTGCTCAAACCCACAAAAGTCATCAGGATAAAACAACCATACTTTTCCCAGGTCGTGTCTCTCCTCAAAGCCTTGCAGCAAAGCAGGACACGACCGATCAATCTAAAGGAATATGAGCAGAAGAATAGAGATTTCCAGCATGCCAGCAATCACTACTGTTGGTAGCAATAGCAAGCTGAAACTTTTATTATATTTGTATTATGACAGACCTGGATACGATAAAGCAAATTCTTACTCAGTTAAAACCAGAGTTGACTGACAAATACCATGTTAGTTCAATTGGTTTATTTGGGTCTGTTGTACGTGATGATTTCAGCCCTTCAAGTGACATTGATATAATTGTAGATTTTAGTCAGCCCATTGGTATTGAATTTATTGATCTTGCTGACCTCATTGAAAAAAAGCTCAATAAAACTGTCGATTTGGTTTCCAAAAATGGAGTGAAACAGAAATATTATCGCACAATAGAATCTGAAATTATTTATGTCTAGAAGAGCCCCACTTCTTCTAATTGAAGATATAATTGATAGCGGTAACAAAATTATTGAGTATACAAATAATCTTTCATTCAACGATTTTACTAACGACAGTAAAACTATTGACGCTGTTATTAGAAATTTTGAAATAATTGGCGAAGCAGCAAATCGGTTGCCAGAAAATTTTAAAGAAGAGCATTCTGAAATTGATTGGCACAGAATCAGAGGTTTTCGCAATCGGATTGTCCATGACTATTTTGGAATTGATTATGCAATTGTTTGGGAAATCAAAAACTCATTCCTCCCCAATCTGATTTCAAAATTAATAGTGCTTATCGAGGAATAGAGACCCCGCAGGTGAGGAACGGAAAGGACTTAAGGAGTGCTTATCAGTTACGAGAAATTATTTGAAAGGCGGTTGATATAAAAAAAACACACACTTTCAAAACTGTTTGGTTCCATTAATTCAATAAAATGAAAACATTTTCCCTTGTTTTGTTGCTGGTGATATTTAGCTTTTCACTTAATCGAATAAGTGCTCAAACTCAAAAAAATCATCCCGGTAAAACAGCTATACATAGAAAGCCAGATAAGAAAATACATCCCCGGTATGGAGTTGCCAGTTATTACGCTAAAAAATTTACAGGAAGAAAAATGACCAATGGAGAAATTTACCGGCCGGAAAAATATACCGCGGCATGTAATGTTTTACCGCTAAATACCTGGATAAAAGTGACCAACCTTAAAAATAATAAATCAGTTATTGTAAAAATCAGTGACCGCATGAACAGCAAAAATAAAAGATTGGTTGACCTCTCCTATTCTGCAGCAAAAAAACTTGGTTACCTTTCAAGCGGATTAACAAGGGTAAAAGTAGAGGTCTTGAATAATCATACTCCAGGCAAAAATGAATAAATTCTTTTTTTTAGAAATTTTTCTGGTGTGGGAAGTTCCTAAGAAAAAGATCGGGCAAATGCCTGCCTGGCCAGGCCAATTCGGAGAGGAACATTTATTGGTTATTCTTATTTTATTGCAGGCCTGTGCTGCAACAGATTGTATCTTTCATCAAACAAAAAAACACAAACCTCGTTTATTTGTTGGTTTATTGTAACTTGAATTTCCAACCACATTGTTAGCACAATGAACACTTCAAAATCTGATTTAGCCTACTTAAAAAAGATCAGGGGAAAAATAAAAGAACTTTTAAAAATACGTCCCGGCAAGTTTGAAGATGAAGACTATCACCAACTTCGAGTAGAAATAAAAAAACTAAAAGCGGTTGCAGGCTTTATTGAATTTTCCAATAAAAAGTTTTCAAAAAAGAAATACCTCAAGCCTTTTACGAAAATTTATAAGCGGGCTGGAAAAATTCGTGAGTTTCAGTTGGAAGAAGCATTTCTAAAAACAAATAATCCTCAGTTCATCGAACAATATCTTGCCGGCATGGCAAAGAGAATCGAAAAAGAAAAGAAAAAATTCGCTTCAATTCCGCTTAAAAAGACAAGGAAAAAAACAAGAAAAGCCATCAGAAAAATTGAACTTTTTTTGCTAAAAACAAACGAAGAAGATAGTATTCAATTCATCAATAAGCAGAGAGATGAAATTGCCACAATTACCCGGGAGTTCCCTATAAATCCAGCGAATGCTCATAAACTCCGCAAAATTTTAAAAAAAGATTTTTACAACAGGAAAAGAATTGATTTACCATCCCAAAAAATTAAAGCAGAGGACGATTTGCTTGAGCTTTTGGGCCGCTGGCATGATTGTGTGGTGCTGAATAACCAAATAGGAACATCAGTTTTAAAAGCTGAAATTAATCCCGCTGAATTAGCCCAATTATTAAAAATAAATGCTACTGTGTCTTCTCAATCTGAAAATTTATTCGGCGAAATAAACAGCACGCTTGAGAAAGGTATATTTTAAAACTGCTAAATAAGAATTCGGTTTTTTTATTTGTTTACTATAAATTAAAGATCCAGTGGTTTCATTTTTGGAACCAACACTTGCATAATAACCCATGCAAGAAGATAAGCGCTGGCGCAAATACCAAACATGATATAATACGCCACCTCTATTTTGCCAATGGAACGATAATAAACGAACATATTTTTTTGTATCAGCAATACGAGTAGAAGCCCTCCAAGGCCGCCAAACATTCCACCAATGCCAGTTACAGAAGCTGTAGCCGATTTGGGAAACATATCACTTACTGTTGTGAAAATATTGGCACTCCACGCCTGGTGTGCCGCAGCGGCCAACCCGATAATTAAAACGGCGAACCACATATTGTAACTTCCGGCTACCTGTGCAAATAAAATAGGCACCACAAGAACCGCAAATACCAACATCGACAATTTACGCGCCCTGAAAACTGGTGAACCATTTTTGATCATCACCAATGGAAGCCAGCCCCCTCCTACACTTCCGATAGTTGAAAGCATATACACTAGCGCAACAGGAACCGCGATTTGTGTTAATGAAAGATGGTATTGGCTTTCTAAAAAATCAGGCAGCCAGAATAAATAAAACCACCAAACAGGATCAGTTAAAAACTTCCCGATTGCAAACGCCCATGTTTGACGAAAAGTCAATAATTTGGCCCATGAAATTTTCTTGCCCGCTTCTTCTTTTTCGGCTGTTTCTTCTTTATCGCTATTGATGTATTCAAATTCTTCTTTGGAAAGTCTTTTTTCTTTGGAAGGAATTTGATATAAAACCAACCATAAAACCAGCCAGATAAAACCTATTAAACCCGTAATGATAAAAGCCCATCGCCAGCCCCAGGCAACGGCAATAAAGGGAACTGTTAACGGCGCTATAATAGCACCCACATTCGATCCTGAATTAAAAATCCCTGTGGCCAGTGCACGCTCTTTTTTAGGAAACCATTCAGCGGTTGTTTTGATTGCTGAAGGAAAATTCCCGGATTCAGTAAGTCCGAGAAAAGAACGAACGACAGCAAAACCTAAAACACTTGAGGCAAATGCATGGCAAACGGCTGCAACACTCCATAAGCCAGTCGTAAGTGCATAACCCTTCTTCGTTCCCAGTTTATCAATAACGCGTCCTGCACCTACCATTCCAAAGGCATAAAAAAATTGGAATGCGATTTCAATGTCAGCATAATCTCCATCGTTCCAGTGCATGTCAGCAGATAAAACTGATTTCAATAAACTGATCACCTGCCTGTCGAGGTAATTAATTGTTGTGGCAAAAAAGATAAGGCCACAAATGGTCCAGCGGTATCTGCCCATCTTTGTCCTGGCTCCGCCACTGTCCATTTGACTAACACCTTTCTCAATATCAATAGGATTCTGCATAACGTTATTATTTGGAACTTTTTATTTAAGAGATTTCAATATTTCCAGTGCCTGCTTTGCGAGCTCTTCAATTTTGGCGTAATTTTTTTCTTCAAGCAATTGTTTGCTCACCAGCTTGCTTCCCATACCAACCGCGCAAACACCGGCTTTCAGCCATTTGGCAATATTATCTTTATCGAGATCTACGCCGCCTGTTGGCATAAATAAAAGATCAGGGAATAAGGCTTTAATGGCGCTCATAAATTCGGGGCCCAAAATATTTCCGGGAAAAAGTTTGATCATTTTTGCTCCCAAAGTTTCTGCACGAATAATTTCTGTAGGCGTCATACAACCAGGCACCCAAAGCATATTATTTTGATCGCAAACGGTTGCTACCTCTTCAACAAGGCCTGGGCAAATAATAAAATCAGCGCCGGCGTCAATAAAGGTTTGAGCCATTTCGCCGTTTTTGATCGTGCCTATTCCGAGATACATATCTTTTAATTCTGAATCGCACAATTCGCGCATTTTTTTAAAATTTTGCAGGGCGCCTTCTCCGCGGTTGGTGTATTCTACAGTACGGATTCCGGCATTGTACAATGCTTTCAGCACCTGTAAACTAACTTCGGTGTCCTTGTAAAAATAGAGTGGCAGGATTCCTTGCTCAGGGATCAATTGCAATAAAACGTCTTTCTTATTCATCAATGAATTTTTATAATTCAACAATGTTATTGGAATTCTTTTAGTAATCCATATTTTTTTATGCAAACGTTACCGAATATTCGAAATAAAATTAAGTTCAAAAATTTAATAGTGCAACATTTTCTATATCGAATAAAAGCGTTTACCCATCACAGTTAGTTACTGTCATTAATTTAATTCCAAAAAAGCAGTTTTCTTTTTTATAAAATTTCAATCTAATAACTTACAAAAACGTTGACGCATGTATTACGCAATCGTTGGCGTTGATTTTTTACGAATTATTGCCTTCATTTCTTGTTGTTTAAATAAATAAGAAAGAAATTTGACACACTTTATCGTATTAAAAATTCATTTCAAATTAAATTATTCAAAGATCATGGCAAAAAAAGTTGTTACACTTGGAGAAATAATGCTTCGTTTATCTACTCCTGATTATAAAAGATTTGTTCAGGCTGATAGTTTTGATGTTACTTATGGTGGTGGAGAAGCGAACGTTTCAGCCGCTCTTTGCAATTATGGTTTACAAGGCGTTTTCGTTTCCAAAGTTCCTGACAATGCCATCGGCCAGTCAGCGATCAATCACCTGCGCCGTTATGGTGTAGATACGCAATATGTAGCCAAAGGTGGAGATAGGCTAGGTATTTACTTTTTAGAAACAGGCGCTTCTATGCGCGCTTCACAGGTTATTTACGACCGTGCAGATGCAGCAATTTCTGAAGCTGAAATTACTGATTTTGATTTTGATAAAATATTTGAAGGCGCTTCATGGTTCCACACAACAGGTATTACGCCTGCTTTGAGTGACAAAGCTGCGGCACTTACAGAAGCAGCATTGAAAGCCGCGAAGGCAAAAGGGATTACCACAAGTATTGATCTGAATTACAGAAAAAAATTATGGAGCAAAGAAAAAGCAAAAGAAGTGATGACAAGACTTTGCCAATATGTGGATGTGTGCATCGGTAATGAAGAAGACGCGGAAACTACTTTAGGATTTAAAAGCAAAGGAACCGATGTAACCAAAGGAGAATTAAACCTTGAAGGATACAAAGATGTGTTTCAGCAGATGAAAGAAAAATTCGGATTTAAATATATCGCTTCAACCTTGCGTGAAAGCCACAGCGCTTCTGATAACGGATGGAGCGCATTAGTTTATGATGGCAAAGAATTTTACCACACCAAGCAATACGAAGTAAGAATAATTGATCGTGTTGGAAGTGGGGATTCTTTTGCAAGCGGATTTATTTATGGGTTAGTAACTGAAATGAATTTGAAAGATGCTGCTGAGTTTGGCGTTGCCGCTTCTGCCCTCAAACACACGATTCCAGGCGATTTGAACCATGCAACTTTGAGTGATGTAAAAACTTTAATGAAGGGGGATGCTTCAGGGCGCGTGCAGAGATAGCCAATGATAAGTTTGTAGTAAACCAACAATTAATTAAGATTTCTATTCTAAATTAATTCTTGGTTTTTTATTTATGTTATTTTATACATCCTTGTCACCATGAAAAATATTTCTTTCAGCATCAAGCATAAAGTTATTTTGATTCGCATTGATCAGGTTTTTATATTCTGAAATTTTTACCCAATATAAAATAAAAGTTATAAGGGATGCTAAACCACCAATTACAGGAATAATGGTTAAGCAATTACAGATGTTCCAGGCAAGGCCAATATTATAAGTCGGCTTGTTTTCTTTTACAGGAATGTTCAATCTCGTACATTCAGCACCAATAGACTGAGCGATTTTATCAACGACTATAAATTGCCAAACGATATTGAAAAGAGGAATAAACATTAGCCAAACATTGCCTGGAGACATTCTCCTGTTTTCCTGCGAAATGGCTTTTAATGTATTTTGTAAAGTAAGAAGAAAAAATATCGCCGGAATCAGGAACAACGCAAGGAAGAAAAAGGAAAGCCCAATGCTTAGGTCAGAATAATTGTACATGAGTTAGTTTTTTTCGAAATTAAATATTTCTTTGTACAATCAAAAGTTTTTTAGCTTCCTCCACTCCTTCTGTCGCCGGCTTTTTTATTACTTTAAAATTGTGATGCGGAGGTACATAAGGAGGATTTTTATCAATAATGTACTTAGGAATTCCTGCAGGCAATAGATCAATCAAACCGGCTGCAGGATAGACTTGTAAAGAAGTTCCGGCTAAAATAAAAATATCAGCGGTTGTCATCACTTTCACTGCTTCTTCAATCATCGGAACGGGCTCGCCAAACCATACAACGTGCGGTCGTAGTTGAAATCCATCAGCAGCTTTTTGTCCGAATTGAATATCACCTCTTATATCGTAAAAAGTATTTTCATCAATTTCACTTCGCATTTTAAATATTTCACCATGCAAATGAATTACATTTTTTGAGCCCGCTCTTTCATGCAAATCATCAATATTTTGTGTTATTACCGTAACATTAAATTCACTTTCCAGTTCCGCGATTCCTTTGTGTGCATCATTCGGCAAGGCTTCGGCAACTTCCTTTCTCCGTTGGTTATAAAAATCCAATACCAATTCCGGATCTTTTGCCCATCCTTGCGGCGAAGCCACTTCATATACATCATATCCCATCCACAAACCATCGCCGTCTCGAAAAGTTTTTAATCCACTTTCCGCACTAATTCCTGCACCGGTAAGTACTATGAGATTTTTTTTCAAAACTTAAATTATTGATTATTCAATATTGACTATTGATTACAGTTTAGTGATACATATTAACTAATTAACCAATAAACCATTTCACTTTTCTCCGCTCATTTTCAAAACTTCTTTCCATTCATCCGGAGTAACCTTTTGAACGGATAATCTTGAATTTTTTACCAGCTCCATATTTTCCAGTTTCGGGGTGGCTTTGACCTCAGCAAGTGTAACCGGCTTTTTTAATTTTTTTACAGGTTTCAGGTCAACTACTACCCAATTTTTATCTTCGGTTGTAGGGTCCTGGTAAGATTCTTTTACCACCATTGCTATTCCTACAACTTCCATTCCTTCATTGCTGTGATAATAAAACACCTCATCTCCCTTTTTCATATCTCTAAGATTATTTCTCGCCCCATAATTTCTTACCCCATCCCAAAATGTTTTCTTATCCTTTACCAATTGATCCCAACTGTATTTAAAGGGTTCTGATTTTACAAGCCAATAATTCATAAACTATTTTTATTAAAAAAATAAAAATAAGAATTTAAAAGCCAACCTACCTATTTTCTCTTATCTGCCTGTATAATTTAATTCTCCAATTGTTAAGTATTACGGTTAACTTTGACTATCAGATCAAAAAATAAATTTATTCAACCAAAAAAATAAAATCATGCTAAGCATTTTTCTAAAACCAGTTTTATTACTTTCTATGCCGGGGGGCTCTGAATGGATATTAATTCTTTTAGTTGTTTTACTGTTCTTTGGAGGTAAAAAAATTCCTGACCTTATGCGCGGCATAGGAAAAGGTGTAAGAGAATTTAATGATGCGAAAGATCACATGAAAAGTGAACTGGAATCAGGAATGAAAGATAAAAAAGTTGATTAGATATTAGATAAGATAATTCTTTTTACAATCTGTTAGACACTCTGGAAAATATCATGTTCCTGGTAAAATTTACCAGGAATTTTTATTTTCAACACTTTTTAAATTACAAATATTTATCTTTATTTGTAAGAGAATTATCAAAGAAAATTTACATTACTCTAACATGGATTCTACTACCTTTGAATAATTATTTATCAAAATCCAAACTTTTTAACTCATGTTAAGCATTATTCTAAAGCCAGTCTTACTCCTTTCAATGCCCGGAGAATCTGAATGGCTATTAATTCTATTGGTTATCTTATTATTTTTCGGAGGCAAAAAAATTCCTGATCTTATGCGTGGCATTGGCAAAGGCGTAAGAGAATTTAACGACGCTAAAGAACATGTAAAAAGTGAAATAGAAGCTGGAATGAAAGATAAAGATGCGGTAACTAACACAAATAGCACTATTACTACACCTGCTTCTGAAGTAACACCAACACCGGTTTCAGCTACTTCAACTACGCAAAATTTATAATTTTTAGTTTTAGTTTTTTGTATTAACAACAATGCCCCTGTTATTAAAAAAGGGGCATGTTCTTTCTTTTTTTATCAAATTGATTAGTTCACAAACTGGTGATCCAATCCTCTAAAATCAACGGGGACTATTTTACTTACTCCAGGCTCCTGCATCGTTACTCCATAGATCACATCTACAGAAGCCATAGTCATTTTGTTGTGAGTAACAATAATGAACTGAGATTCTTTACTAAACTTACGAATCATCTGGGTAAATTTTCCAACATTCGCATCATCCAGTGGAGCATCTACTTCGTCAAGTATACAGAATGGGGCAGGCTTTATAAGATAAATTGCAAATAACAAGGCAGTTGCTGTAAGTGTTTTTTCACCACCACTTAATTGTGTAATACTTGTAGGCCTTTTTCCTTTAGGCTTTGCGATAATATCAATCCCTGTATCAGCAAGGTTTTCAGGGTTTTCAAGAATCATATCGGCGGTATCGTCATCAGTAAACAAAGCTTTAAATACATTTTGGAAATTCTCTCTTACCTTATTAAACGTTTCTAAAAATTTTTGATTGGCGGTAGTTTCAACTTCCTGGATCGTTTGCATTAATGATTCCTTTGCATTTACCAGGTCATTTTTTTGTTCACCAATAAAATCAAACCGTTTCTTCATTTCAGAAAATGCTTCGATCGCTGTCGGATTTATTTCACCCATATTTTCCAACCTTTTTTTCATCCGATCGCATTTTTCCTGCAGATCTTCCAAAGGAATATTGGTGTTTCTTTCTTCATCCAGAATAGCGTCCAGGTCAACTTTAAATTCAACACTCAACCTTTCTTTCATTCCCGCCAGATGAAGTTTCAATTCATTCAGTTTGTCCTTTATCTCATTTAAAATATGATCGGTTTGTTCTTTTGCTTTTTGCTTCTGGCGTAATTCACTTTCCTTTTCACTTAATTCATTTCTCAGATTATAATATGCCTGGTCCGCTTCATTTAATTTTCTTTCCTCAACCTCCTTATTTTTCAACATTGAAATCACTTCCTGTTCGAGGTGTTTTAATTCTTCTGATGTGACGGCAATATTTTCAGCAGCCTCTTTTAATTGTTGTTTGCTGTTGGTAGTTTGAGCATTTAAATCTGTAAGTTGGCGGTTTTTAAATTCAAGTTCCTGGTTGATGGAATTTACTTTGCTTTGCTGACGGGTTAACTGCAAATTATGATCGTTAAATAAAGAATTGGCTTCATTAAATTGCTGCTCAGCATTTAAAAATTCATCGCCAACAAACTTCATCTTTTCATCATGCAGGCCAACATCCTCTGTGAGCCCAACTAATATAGATCGTGTTTCTTCAATATCCTCCTGGTATTGTTCCAGTTGATCCTTCATCTCAGCTATTCTGCTTTCTGCAACCGTCTTTTGATGAATAATGTTTTCTATTTTATTTTGAATAGAATACGTGGTGTTGATAAGTTCATTAATAGATTGTTGGGTTTCCTGGATAGCATTTTCCTTCAATTGTTGATTGAAGGCGATAACTTCATTTGATTTATGGCTGATAACCGATTTCAACGCAATCACTTTTTCTTTTTGAAGCGCAATTTTTTCTGCTAATTTTTCCAGGTTTTTTGCCCGCCCTATTTTCTTTCCTTCAAATAATCCTACGCTTCCCCCGGTTAATACAAATTTTCCTTTTACAAATTTTCCGCTTTTCTCAAGAATTACATGTCCATTGCTGTTTTCAAGAGCTTCGTCATTTTCTGCAATAAATACATTGCTTAAAAGATAATTTGCCAGGTGCTCATATTTTTCATCAATCTCAATCACTTTTAAAGCAGGAATAGTGTTGGGCAGCGCATCCACATTTCTTTTATTTTCTGTTGAATTTAACTGATCCAATAAAAAGAAATTTGCTTTGCCTTTTTTATTTTTGTCCAATAAATGCACGGCTGTTAATCCTTCCTCCAGGTTATCTACCACATAATAATTAAGATAAGGTTCCAGTACATTTTCAACAGCAGCACGGTATTCTTCCTGCACATAAATAAGGTCTGTAAGAACAGGCGCTGTGTAATTCCATGATTTATTATTATGAAGAAATTTCACACTTTCAGGATAACCTTCCATATTGTCAATAAGGCTTTTCAGAAGATCGTGTTCATTTTGTCTCGCATCAAGCTTACGATTTTCTTCAGCCAATTCACTTCTCAATTTCTCAAGTTCCGATTGTGTTTCAAGAATTTGCTCTTTGGTAAATTGGTTATGCTTTTTTAATTCTTCAAGTATATTTTTCTTTTCGTTCAGTTCGTCTTCCTTTTCTTTTTTATCCTTCTCCAGATTGGCAAAACTATCAGTGCGTATTTTTTGTTCTTCTTCTATTTGCACAATGGATCTTTGCAAATTAAAAATAGAAGTGTCAGCAACTGCTACCTTTTTTTCTGCTTCAAAATGATTTCTTTGCAATTGCATTTGCGTTTGCCTTAGGCTATCTACAGCCGTTCTTTTAGCATCATAAATACCTCTTTTTTCTTCCGCATCATTTTTTAAAGTACCTAGATTTTCTTTCTGTTCTGCCAGCTTCGCTTCTTCATCGGCTATTTGAAGTTTGGAAAAACTAATGCTTTCTTCAATTCCTTTCAATTGCCCTTCAGCTTTTAATAAAAAATCTTTCAGATTTGTTTCCCTTTCCCGGAGATATTGCAAACGTTGGGCACTTAAATTTTTCAGGTTTTCTTTTTCCCTTACCGTATTATTGATTTCATTAAAAGTATGCTGCTGCTGTTGAAGCATTCTTTCTTTTTCGATAAACCCTGCTTTTTCTTTTTCTAATTCGGCTTCATTTGTAGCGATCCTGGTTTCCAGTTGGATTCGATTATCAGTCTCTGATTTTTGCTGATCGTTTAATTCTTTATAAGTAACATTGAAACCTTCAAGAGCAGCTTTGGCAAGCTCAATACTTAGTTCGCGGTAATCTTTTTTTATCTCAAAATATTTTTCAGCTTTTTTTGCCTGGCTTTCAAGGGTTTTTAGCTGATTATTAATTTCAAAAAGCAAATCTTCAATACGCGCAAGATCCTGCTCAGTAGCATCGAGTTTCAGTTTTGCTTCACGCTTTCTTGTTTTGTAGATTGAAATACCTGCCGCCTGCTCCAGCATTCTTCTTCTACTATAATCTTTGTCTTTGATGATATCATCTACCATTGCCAATTCAATGATAGCATAGCTATCGGTACTTACACCGGTATCCATAAAAAGATTATGGATATCTTTTAAGCGGCAACTCACATCGTTTAGCCTGTATTCGCTTTCACCATTTTTGTAATATTTGCGTGTAACGGTAACCGTTTGAAACTCTGTTGGCAGTAAGTTTCTTGTGTTTTCAAAAGTGAGGCTTACTTCTGCAAGACCACTTGCGCTCCGGTTTTTAGACCCGTTGAAAACGAGGCTTTCCAGGTTTTCACTTCTTAACTGGCTTATCTTTTGTTCCCCGATCACCCAACGGATACTATCAACAATATTACTTTTACCGCAACCATTTGGGCCAATCACTCCTGTAATTCCATGGTCGAAATTTATAACGGTTTTATCCGCAAAACTTTTAAAACCTTTTATCTCTAAATTCTTTAATCTCACTATTTGGATTTTTTATAGGGCGCCCGAAACGGGATACATCACTTGAAGCAAATATATTGGTTATGTTAGAAAGAAAATTTGATAGACCTTGAATGTCTTTTTTAGTTATACACAGATTTTTCACAGATTTTAATTGCTAAAGACTTTTTGCCGGGTTGACTTTGTTTTTTTACAAATATGATTAATTAAATTTGCAGCTTTTTACTTACTTTCAGCAATATATTATAAACTCAAAAAGACCATTAATGAAAAAATTTTTAGTACCAGTTGATTTTTCCGATACTTCAATTAATGCCGCAAAGTATGCAATAGCGTTGACAAATGATATTTCTGACGCTGAGGTAATTCTATACCATGTTTACAGCCGTATCAGTTTTGCCACCTTAACTTCTAAAGAGGAAGGCTCTCGCCAAAAGGTTACTGAAGCAGAACTGTACGATTTAAAATCAAAAATCAGTGAAGAAAATAGTAATATTTCAATTGTAGCCGAAGAAGGTTCCTTTATAGAAAGCATCTATGATTACGCAATGGGCAATTCAATAGATATGATAGTGATGGGTATAACAGGAAGTTCCAGAATTTCACAGGTTTTTATGGGAACCAATACATTGAATGTCATCAGGCATATTGATTGCCCGGTTATGATTGTTCCGTCAGAGGCCAAATATACGGGCTTGAAAAAAGTAGTTTTTACTTCAGATTTTAAAGATGTTGCGCGCACTACACCTTTTATTTCTTTAAAAAAGATATTGGATACCTTCCATCCGGAACTTGATATCTTAAATGTTGACAGCGAGCATTATGTAGAGCTTACTCCTGAATATAAAATTGAAAGAGATGCAATGGAAGAAAAACTCGGTAGTTACAATCCGCAGTTTTCATTTTTAAGATCTTATGATTTTTTAGAAGGCATTAGCAGTTTTGTTGATACAAAAGAAATGAATGCAATCATAACTGTTCCGCGTAAACATAGTTTTTTAAGCCACCTTTTTAAAACAAGCCACACAAAAAGACTTGCCTACCACAGCCGTATTCCAATCATAGCTGTTCCAGCATAAAATATAAAGATTAAACACGTCACAAAGCCTTTAAAGGGCTTTTTTTTTGCTTATTAGCTAAACAAAGAAATTATTGTAATAGCAGTAAAGAAACAAATAATTAAGATTTCTGTTTTGGCACATAACAGTTACAACTAAACGCAATTTGGGTTGATACTAAATACAGAAATGAATTATAAAGTAGAATATATTACGTGCAGCCTGATATGAGTGGGCGTATCATTTGTGCCGTTTAATACCACACGACCCTGGGCCTCGGTATTTCTTGCAACAGAAAATGGGCCAATTCCCTGTCCACACCAATCCACATAAGTACTGGTATTAGTAATATATTGAGGAGCACTCAATTTTAGTGTAAAGTTCTGTTTTCCTTTGGTAACAATTGACTGGACAAACCTCGTAATATTCAAATGATATTCTGCAATGGATTGTCCGGATGAATTGGTAGTGGTTTTCATTTGTCCGCCTAAATATTGAAAACCGGATTGGAGTTCGCCGGCACTAAAATCACATGGAATAGGAATGTAGTTTCCGTTATTAATGGAAGGATCTTTTATTTCAACATAAAGATTTGCCGGAGGAGAAAAAATATCGTTTAATGAATTAGGAGAATAAGCCTGGTCAACAATTATTTCTGCACTATTGATCACCCTGTTTGATAAACTTGTAAGCGCCGGAACAGTAAGTAGTGCATAAGTTCCTGGAGAGGTTTGAATAAAAACAAGACTATCGCCGGAAGCTGGTTGTGAAAGATGATTGGCTATTGCCGAAGACCCATAGTTTCGAACTACCGAATTGGACAATCCGGAGTATCCGGAAAGGGCGAAGGTAACAACACTTGTATCTGCAGTTCCGCCATTTTTATAGCGCATATAAATGGCCAACCGCGATGTGGTAAAATCAAAATAGTTCAATGCGTTGCCACCGGTTGCTTCATCAGGCACTACGGCAAAACCTTTAAAATAATTTATAAAATCATTATCACTTCTGAAGATCTGTGCCGAATCGTCTATAAATTTTTGAATGAAAGATTGAGAAATCGGGATCCTTAACTGGTTGGCAGCTTCCTCGTTGTAAGCATGAACAGAATCCTTTAAAACTGAAGGGTAAAAAGCTTTTTGTCCTAATAAATCAGAATTGTTATAATCTAAGACCCGGCAGGTTGTATAACTTGTTGCCAGGTTAAAAGTGTCGGAAAGCTGGTAAACGTTTACCTTTTGCAACATGTTGGTATCGCCAAAGGAATGCGAATATTGAAGTACCATTACAGCCGAATCAATATCAATACTATTTGCATCAGCTGCCGGAAAATTATATGGGAAATACTGAGGTTTGAATTCAAAATAAATATTGGCATGAGTGGACCCAAATAAAGGATCGTTCGAAATTAATCCTAAAGGCTGCAAACCTGCACGATGGTTCGTATCACACGCAGTACTGTCATAATTCACTGCAATAATAGAATAAGATGTATCGAAAGTGTGAATATTATCTACCGCAGGAATCAGGTTTTCACCCACTGAAGTAGTATCAATTTTAGTACAGCCAATAGTAAAAGCTAACAACATCAATATTCCTGTAACCGCAGATTTGTATTGGTTTTTAGACACTTAAAATAAGATTTGTGTGGATAAATAAGGAACGAAATTATTTGGCGGCAAGGTCGGTATACAATTGTAAATAGTCTGTTAAATCTGACTCAGCGTCATATTTGATAACCTTCTTACCGCGAACCTTACTAAATTCCTCAACCAGTTTTTTATCAACTTTATCTGCTCCAAAAGTGATAGAGTCTGCGAAGTGAGCACCGCCCCTGAACATGGCTGTGTTGCTTCCATCATTGTAGATCTCAATATCCTTTTCTTTAATATTGGAATTGATTGAAGCAATATTTGAAAAATTTGCTCCCATCTTTTCTTTGTAAGTATTTTGACCGATAGTATAAATGACCTTACAATTACTGAACACGGGTTCTTTTTTATAAGCCGTTTTTATATAGAGGGGAATAAGACCTGTCATCCAGCCACTGCAATGAATAATATCGGGAGGCCATCCAAATTTTTTAACTGTTTCAAGAGCGCCTTTACAAAACAACACGGTCCTCAAAGCATTATCAGCAAACCATTTCTCATTTTCATCATGAAATAAGGACTTCCTTTTAAAAAGATCTTCATTATCCAGGAAATAAATTTGTAACCTGGCATTAGGAAGTGAAGCCACTTTGATCACCAGCGGATAATCATCTCCATCAACAGAAACATTAATGCCGGAAAGACGAACCACTTCATGAAGACGGTGCCTGCGTTCATTAATCATTCCAAAACGAGGCATAATACAACGAACTTCCATGCCTGATTCATTTGATTTTACAGCTAGCCTGTTAACAATTTCGGCAAATTCCGTCATTTCAAGATATGGAGACATTTCGCTAGCTATGAATAAAATTCTTTTCTTTGTCGACATTTACAAGTAATTAATTGGCTTTATCGTATTTTTTACAGGCGGCGAAGTTACCATTTTTTTTCGTTTACACAATGCTAAACTCGCTGCCAGCTACAACCATAATGAGTATATGATAATTTTTAAACATATAAAAAACCTTACAAAATACCTGCAAAGACAGGCGGCTGCAAATAATTCCATTGGATTTGTGCCAACAATGGGCGCTTTACATGAGGGGCATTTATCACTTTTAAAAGAGTGCAATAAAAAGTCGAAAGTTACAGTCTGTAGCATTTTTGTAAATCCAACCCAATTTAATAATATCGAAGATTTGGAAAAATATCCAAAACCTGTTTCAAAGGATATTTTACTTTTACAAGAAAATGGATGCGATGTTTTATTTCTCCCCGATGAAAAGGAAATTTATCCGGATGAGGAATCGAAACAAAAACATTTCGAACTTGGATATCTTGAAAGCATATTGGAAGGAAAATTCAGGCCCGGCCACTTCCAGGGGGTAAGCCTTGTCGTTGAAAAATTATTAAGGATTGTAAACCCTGATTTTCTTTTTTTAGGACAAAAAGATTTTCAACAATGTTTGGTGATCGAAAGGCTGGTAGGTTTAATGAACAAAAATATCACACTGGTCATTTGTCCTATCCTTCGCGAACATAGCGGACTTGCCATGAGCAGCAGGAATGTAAGACTGAATCCTTCAGATAGAAAAATTGCTTCAGAATTATTTCACTCTTTGATTTCGATAAAGAACAAATTGGACACTGAGAATTTTTTAACTCTAAAAGACAAGGCTATAAAAGATCTGGAAAACAAGGGCTTTAAAGTAGAATATCTTGAGCTTGCAAAGAAAAATGATCTTGAAATTGTTTCCCATTTTAAACCTGGAGAAGAACTAATTGTTCTGATAGCTGCATTTTTAGAGGGCGTTCGCCTGATTGATAATGTTTTAATTAATCCTTAAATTAGGATTGGTTTATTACCTTGTAACTCTTTATGAAGAAAAAATTATTTTCACTTATAAAATATATTGTTTTCCTCGGGATCGGCATCTTTCTCACCTGGTGGCAAATATCTAAAATGACACCTTTGCAAAAGATTCAATTTAAGGAATCATTACTGCATGCGCATTACATTTACCTTATACCAGTTTTTATCATCACTTTTTTAGGTCACCTAAGCCGTGCCATAAGATGGAAAATTTTGATAGAACCAATGGGGTATCAACCAAAAACTTCAAATACTTTTTACGCCACCATGTGCGGATATTTCGCCAATATTTTTTTACCACGTGCCGGGGAAATATTAAGATGTACTCTTTTGGGCAAATATGAAAAAATACCAGCAACTAAATTAATAGGAACTATCCTTGTGGAAAGAGTCTTCGATCTTTTGTG
>JBBQWJ010000044.1:0-17651 GCA_038210685.1 Chitinophagales bacterium
ATTTTCTTTAGCCTGGGTTGCATACCAAATCAAAACCATCGAAATGTAATCCTGCATATCCTTTCCGGCAAACTGTGTTCTGAATTCAACAATTTTTTCATTAATCGTTTTCAACACTTTTCTTATTGTTTCTTCATCAGAGGGTAAAATCTTGATACGATAACTCCTGTCACCTATTACAATATTAAGGGGAATAAGCACTTCATTTGCCATCATTATTTATTTAAAATGGATATACATTTATCAAGTGTGCGGATGTAACTGTTAATGCCTTTTTCAAAATCAGATTTGTCTTTCCCTTCCAGTTGTCCTGCTGATGTCTTTAATATATTCACCTGCATTTCAAGTTGGGCACTTTTTTCATATAACACTTTTACCTTTAAATTAAAGTCTACGTTTTCTTTTTGAAGTTGATCATTCTCCTTTTGCAATAAGGCATGCTTTTTTAAAAGCAATTGCAGTTTAGATTCAATGTATTTTATATGAGTTTCAATGTTTTCAACCATTACTCCTTATTACTGCATTAAGTTTATTTTCAATACTATAAATAATTTTATTCATCACAGCTTCAATTTCCTCATCTGTCATCGTCTTTTCTTTATCAAGAAAAGTAAAATTAATAGCGAAGGATTTTTTACTTTCTCCTAATTTTTCATTTTCAAATACATCAAACAACTGGATATTTTGTAATCTTTTTATATGCAAAGATTTGACCAATTCTTCAATTTCCCTGTAAGGCACTTTTTTGTCAATAAGGATTGAAAGATCACGTTGAACCTGCGGAAATTTTGAAACCGGCTCAAATTTAATTTCTGTTTTTTTATTGAAAGACATTATGGTTTCCCAATCAAAAGAAATAAAATAAACAGGTTGCTTTATTGAAAATTTTCCAAGCTGCGGTTTGCTAACAGAACCAGCAACCGCGATGCTGTTCCCTTTTACAGAAGCGGTTAAACAATCATCCAACTCATCATTATTAGAAACTTCAAATTGATAATTGTGAATTCCTGTTAAAGAAAAAATAGCTTCACATATTCCTTTTGCAAAATAAATATCAGTTTTTTTTGAAGGACTATTCCAGTTTGTTTCATTTTGATCACCTGAAATATAAATTGCCAGGTTTTGCTTTTCTTCGTAAATGCCTTCTACAATTGAATATGTCTTGCCAAATTCAAAAAATAGCAGATCGTTATTTTTCCTGTTAAGGTTATAAGAAACACTTTCTAACCCGGTTGGCAACATTGATGGCCGCATTACATTCAACCCTTCGCTCAAACTATTGATAATTGAAACAGTGGTAGCAAGTGTTTCTTCACTAAAATATTTGCTGTTGGTAATTGAATTGGTAAAAATTTCATGAAATCCATTCCCTATAAGCCAGCCTGTTATCTTTTCCTTTTGCGCAGCTGGAATTAAGCCAGTATCAATTGACGGAGTTATAGTAATAGATGAGGGAATTTCTATATTATCAAGCCCATCAATTCGCATGATCTCTTCAATAATATCGGCAGGAATTGTAATATCAGGATTGCTGTAAGGTACTTCTACTTTTATATTGTCAATACCTTCTCTTAAAATGGTAAAATTTAAAGATGTTAAAATGTCTTTTATAGTATCCGGATGATAATTTTTCCCACTTATTTTTTTGAGATAAAAATTGGATACAGTTATTTCCTTCTTCTCCCTTGGAACAGGATAAACATCGATAACATCAGAAGAAATTTTTCCTCCTGCAATTTCTTTAATCAACATTGCAGCATGCTTCAGTACTTCTACGGCATTCCCGATATTTATTCCTTTCTCAAAACGTACCGCAGCTTCAGTTCGCAGGTTATGCGATAGCATTGTTCTCCTGATAGAAGCAGGATTAAAAACAGCACTTTCGAGAAAAAGGTTCGTTGTTTGAGTGGAAACGCCTGAATCCAGGCCCCCAAATACGCCAGCAAAACACATCGGCTCATTTTCTCCATTGCAAATCATGATATCTTCAGTACTCAATTTCCTTTCCTTTTCATCCAGCGTGGTAAAAGAAGTTCCGCCCGGAAGCGTCTCAACAATAACTTTTTTCCCTTTTATTTTATCAAGATCAAATGCATGCAGAGGCTGACCGGTTTCGTGCAAAATGAAATTGGTAATGTCTACAATATTATTCAATGGCCGAAGGCCGATACTTTTAAGTTTATTTTGCAGCCATTCAGGCGACTCAGCCACTTCAATTCCTGAAATGCTTACTCCTGAATAACGTTCACAATCCTGAGGATTTTTTATTTGCACTTCAACCGGCGTTGAATGATTATCTGCTTTAAATTTATTTTTGAAAGGCGAAATTACTTTGGTAGGTTTTTTAAGGTGATGAGATATGTAGGCACATATGTCTTTTGCAACCCCCAGATGACTCATAGCGTCCATACGGTTAGGCGTCAACCCAATTTCAAAAATCCAATCAGAATATAAGTTATAATAATTTTTTAAAGCTGTGCCAGCAATGGCATCATCCGGCAAAACCGTAATCCCGTCATGGCTGTACCCCAATCCAATTTCATCTTCAGCACATAACATTCCGTTACTTTCCACACCCCGGATCTTTGCCTTTTTGATAATAAAAGGATCTCCTTTAATTGGAAAAAGTTTGCAGCCTACAGGAGCTAAAATCACCTTTTGCCCGGCTGCAACATTTGGAGCTCCACAAACTATTTGCAGCGTTTCACCATTTCCGTTATCAACAGACGTAACTTTCAATTTATCAGCATCCAAATGTTTTTCGCAGGTAATTACCTCACCTATAATCAACCCGTCCAATCCGTTTTTAACCTGCTCATATTTTTCCAGGCTTTCTACCTCCAGACCCACTGAAGTCAATATTTCTGCTATCTTTTGAGGGTTGCCAGTTATTTTCAATGTAGCCTCATCTATCGGCAAATATTCCACCAACCAATTATAACTAATCTTCATGTTTTTATTCTAAAGTCTTCTATTAATTTTTAAGAGTCCCAAAAATAAGAAAGAAGTAGATAGGAATCCGGTTTCTCTTTTTCTGAAAGAATTGATAGGCGTGATTTTCACTAAAAATTGACATTTTTATTCTTATAAAAAAAGGGGAAAAGTTCAAAAAGTGATTACTGTTTTTAAATGGATTATCATTAAAAAACCTTATTTTTTTTCTACACATGCAATTGTGAATTAGTTATGAAAAAAATGGCAAAAATTTTTTAGATTGTGGAAAATGCCAGAAAAAGTGTTGGTAAGGGTATAATATCTGTTGGTTTAAATGTTTATAACCTATGCATAAATATAAGCCCTTAACAATTTCTTAAAATAGCTTTTGATACTTTACCTTAGCTCCCCGCTTATGAAATTGCCAAACAAAACATTTACTAAAAATTAAAAAAATTGCACTTGCTGAGGAAATAAAAAATGGATTTAACTAATATCAATAAAGACAGGAAAAGGAGGAAGACAAGCTCTTTGGAATTGGGAACAATGGCTTTCGGCAAAGTGCCCCCACAAGCAAAAGAATTGGAAGAAGCTGTTCTTGGAGCGATCATGCTTGAAAAAAATGCATTTGATGTTATTGTTGAAATTTTGACACCTGAATGTTTCTATATAGAATCGCATCAACGGATTTTCCGTACGATGCAAGGCTTGCAACAAAAAAACTCACCAATCGATCTTTTAACAGTTGTAGAAGAATTAAAATTCAGGGAAGAACTCGACCTGGTCGGCGGCCCTTTTTATATCACCAAACTTACAAATGCAGTATTTTCTTCCGCAAATATTGAGATCCATGCGAGGATCATTCTGCAGAAATTTATTCAAAGAGAACTCATTAAGATAAGCAGCGAGATTATTGGCGATGCCTATGAAGACAGCACAGATGTTTTTGAATTGCTTGATATGGCGGAATCAAAACTTTTTGATATCACCAACAAGCATTTAAAAAGAGATTATGCAAGTATTGAAACAGTATTGGTAAAAACAATACAAAGAATTGAAGACCTGAGGACACGCCAGGATGAAATTACCGGTGTGCCTACAGGATTTGAGGCTATTGACAGGGTAACTTATGGATGGCAGCAAAGTGATTTAATAGTTCTTGCAGCACGCCCATCGGTAGGTAAAACCGCTTTTGCGCTTAACCTTGCCCGTAATGCCGCTCTTCATCCAACCAAGCCAACCGCAGTGGGTTTCTTCTCATTAGAAATGAGTGCCAGCCAATTGGTACAAAGAATTTTAAGTGCTGAAAGCGGTATTCTTTTAGAAAAAATAGCCCGTGGAAGATTGGAACAGCATGAGATGGAAGAGCTTTATAAAAAAGGGATTAACCGCCTTTCTTCGGCTCCTATTCATATTGACGATACAGCGGCTTTAAATATTTTTGAATTGCGTGCAAAATGCAGAAGGCTAAAAAACAAACACAATGTAGGTTTGATTATTATTGACTATCTGCAGTTGATGAGCGGAACCGGCGAAAACAGGAACAGCAACAGAGAGCAGGAAATTAGCCGCATTTCAAGAGATTTAAAAGGACTCGCCAAGGAATTACAAGTTCCCATTATCGCACTTAGTCAGTTAAGCCGTGAAGTAGAAAAAAGAAAAGAAGGAAGTAAAATCCCGCAATTAAGTGATTTGAGAGAATCCGGCGCAATTGAGCAGGATGCGGATATGGTTATATTTCTCTATCGTCCTGAGTACCATGATATACATGCCAATGAAATGGGAGAATCAACCAAAGGAGAAACACAGATTCGCATTGCAAAGCATAGAAACGGACAACTGGAAACCATCACGCTAAAAGCGTTATTACACATTCAAAAATTTGTAGATAATGATGAAGAAGATTTTGGAAACAGGCTTCCTCCCGGAAACTTTAAACCTGTAAAAGACATTGATGAAGGCGGTGGTGCAAAACTCTATTTCCAGGCTGGAAGTAAAATGAATGACGAAGAGTTTGATGAAAACGCCCCTTTTTAAATTCAAAAATTGCACGTTATTTGGTAAAGAAAAAATCTAATGTCTTCTCCCTATTTTTTTGAAGAAAATCTTCCAGATTCTAATGAATTTATTCTAAGTGAAGAAACCTCCAGGCATATTATCCAGGTTTTAAGAATGAAAGAAGGTGAACAAATTATTATAACTAACGGCAAAGGATATACGTTAAATGCAACTATTGTTTCTGCCGATAAGAAAAAAACAAAAGTAAAAATAACGGGAAAACAATTTTCAGACCGCCCAATTCCTAAAAAAACTATTGCCATTTCCCTTATAAAGAATAATAACCGTTTTGAAGGGTTTATAGAAAAAGCGGCTGAAATAGGAATTTCAACAATTATCCCGTTAATATGTCGTCGTTCTGAAAAAACACATTTTAAAATGGAAAGGACAAGATCTATTTTAATAAGCGCCATGCTTCAAAGCCAACAGTCATGGTTACCCGAATTAAGCGAGCCGGTTAAAATTTCTGAAATTATAAAAAATGAAAAATATGATCAGAAATTTATTGCCCATTGTGTAGACGATGAAAAAAAAGAATTGAAAGATCTCGTTCGGGATACGGCTTCCAAAATAATTTTAATCGGGCCTGAAGGAGATTTTACTGAAGAAGAAATCCAAACTGCCCTTGAACAAAATTATATTCCTGTAAGCTTAGGCGAAACCAGATTAAGGACCGAAACTGCCGGAATAGTAGCTGCCGTACTTTTAAAATAAAAATCCTTGTTATTTATTGGTTTACTACCTATTTTATTCTAAGAGAAAAGAATTACTCCTCAACAACAAGCCTGAAGCCATTTCCATGAATATTTACAATTTCGATATTAGAATCCCCTTTTAAATATTTTCTAAGTTTTGCAATATAAACATCCATGCTACGGCCATTGAAATAAGTATCACTACCCCATATCTTTTTCAATGCTGTTTCTCTTGGCAACAAATCATTTTTATATTCAGCGAGCATTTTTAACAATTCATTTTCTTTGGGAGATAATGTCTGTATATCTTTCCCAACACCGAGTTGACGAAGTCTTGGATTAAAATGATATTTGCCAAGATCATATTCTGCATTTGCTTCTTCACGATGCAATTCCTCATTTCGTTTTAAAATCGCTTTTATTTTATGGAGTAAAACGTCGCTATCAAAAGGTTTTGTGATATAATCATCTGCGCCAAGCTTGTAACCTTTAATAATATCATCTTTCATTGTTTTTGCCGAAAGAAAGAATAAAGGCATATCCGGATCCACGTTTCTTATTTCTTCTGCCACGGTAAATCCATCCATATTGGGCATCATAACATCAAGCAGGCATAAATCAAATTTTTCGCGCTGAAATGCAGCAAGGCCAAGCCTTCCATCTCTTTCAAGAACAACGTCATAATCATTAAGCTCAAGAAAATTTTTGAGCACCATCCCCAGGTTTGGATCATCTTCACAGATAAGAATTTTAGGTTTACTATTTTCCATAACTTTTTTGTGTTTAATTCTGAATAAAGGTATTTAGTTTTTATGAAATATCTTTTACATATTTAATGCCATAAATAAAAGAACGCTAAATGTATTCACTTAAAAGTTAAAACAATCTTACTTTTTCAAATTCACTTTGTAACTTTCAAAAAAAATTGAACAAATGGATAATAAAGAGGGATTTATTGAAACGATAAAAAACGGTTACACTTTTAAAGGTGAAAGTATTAAAATAGGAGCAGGTATGCTTAATGGAGAAGTGATTGCTGAGACAGAAGTATTCATTCCGCTTGCCACAATGAACCGCCATGGGCTAATTGCCGGAGCGACAGGCGGTGGCAAAACAAAATCTTTTCAAATGATTGCCGAAGGATTAAGTGATGCGAGTGTTCCTTGTTTGTTGATGGATATAAAAGGAGATTTAAGTGGAATAGCAACAGCCGGAACGATGAATGATAAAATCGCTTCACGCTATCAAAAATTAAAAATGGAGTACAAGCCTTCTGCTTTTCCTGTCGATCTTCTCACGTTAAGCAACCAGAAAGGAGTAAGATTGCGTGCAACAGTTTCTGAATTCGGTCCTATTTTAATGAGTAAGATTTTGGGCTTAAATGATACACAGGGCGGCGTAGTGGCCATGATCTTTAAATATTGCGATGATAAAAAACTTCCCCTTTTAGATCTCAAAGATTTCATTAAAGTATTGCAATATGTAGGCAATGAAGGCAAAGCTGAATTGCAGGCATCGTATGGAAATATCTCAACGACTTCTACCGGTACTATTTTAAGAAAAGTGATAGAATTACAACAGCAGGGCGCAGATTTATTTTTTGGAGAAAAAAGTTTTGAAGTAGAAGATTTGATGAGGATAAATGATGAGGGGCGTGGAATGATAAGTGTATTGCGGGTTACGGACATCCAGGATAAGCCGAAACTATTTTCAACTTTTATGTTGCAGATGCTTGCAGAATTATATTCCGTCTGCCCTGAAGAAGGGGACCTTGATAAACCTAAACTGATTATTTTTATTGATGAAGCACATCTTATTTTTGAAGAAGCCACCAAAGCATTGCTTGATCAAATAAATACTGTCATAAAATTAATACGCTCAAAAGGTATTGGCATTTATTTCTGCACTCAAAATCCGATGGACGTGCCGGCAAGTGTTTTAGGCCAATTAGGATTAAAAATACAACACTCACTTAGAGCCTTTACCGCTGTGGACAGACAAGTAATAAAACAAACTGCACAGAATTATCCTGAAACAACTTTTTATAAAACCGACGATCTTATCACTCAATTAGGAATCGGAGAAGCGCTTGTTACATTGCTGAATGAAAAAGGAATTCCAACTCCTTTGGTACATACGATGATGTGCACACCAAGAAGCCGGATGGATGTATTGACCCAAAGTGAAATTGATTCTATAGTTGATCATTCTAAATTAGCTGCAAAATATAACCAGGTTACCGATGCTGACAGCGCTTATGAAATGCTTACTGCCAAACTACAGGAAGCAGCTGCAAACCCTGTTACAGCGCCTGGGAAAGCTGCAAAACCTGAAGAAAGTACTTTGGAAAAAGTAGTAAATAATACGATTGTAAAAAGTATGATGCGCACAGCAGGCACAACTATTGTAAGAAGCATTTTAGGTTCTTTAGGACTGGGCGGCCGCAGCCGGAAATCCACTACCGGATGGTTCTAACCTATCTTATAAAATATTTACTCCTTTGATTATCTGTTTCTTTACCGCTCACTTCATGAAAACCACCAATTAATAAATAGAGTTGTTTTTTAGTAGTATAAACATACTGTTTTATTAAATATAGCTTCGAAAATATTGTCAAATAGCATTTTTAACCCTATATTTGTCTCGGTTTTTCATAGGATATTGGATTTTAAAGCGGGACTAGATTTCTATCTGGGTCCCCTTTTTTTTAAAACTCTTTTTATCCAAAAAATCATATTGCTTTTATCAGCCCTTCTTTATTTACCGTTACCAGGTTTTCTTCCTGCAAAAATTTCAAAACTTTCCAGATCTTATTTTCTTTAACCATGGACAAATGTTCAATGATTATTTTTGAAGTAACCGCTTTATTTTGAGTGATTTTTTTAATTTCCGAAGAAATAGAATTGAATTCCTCTGTAGAAATAAAAAGATTTTTATTTCGAAGGCAATTGTCGCAAATCCCACATGGCGGCAAATAACGGCCATTAAAATAAAAACCAATCATTGTGCTTCGGCATTCGTTTTCGCTTGTACCAAACCGGATCATCGCACTCAACCTTTTTTCATACGCCTCTTTGCGTTTCAAAATACTTTTTTGGTTAATAAAAAGTTCATCCGTTTTAACCCTATTCTTTAAAAAATAGATTTGCGGATTTTCTTTTTGAGGCAAATAATTAATAATTCCCAAACCCTTTAGTTCAAGCAATATTTTCAATAACTTATCTTTTTTTATTCCAACAAATTTGGCAAGATCATTTTCGTTTATGAAAGAAGGAAAATCAAATATTCCATCATAGGAACGTAAAAGTCCCTTTACAATATTGGCGAATTGTGGGTGGCTTTTTTCAAAATCATTCAGGTGTTCTTTATCTACAGAAAATTCAACCGTTGACGGCATAAAAAACTGTTCACTGTAAGTTATTAATTCTTCCTGTTCCAATATTTTTAAAACACTGTTAACTGTATAGGCATCCAATTTGAAATTTTTCGCAAAGGTGTTTAAATCAAAATCATAAGAAAAACCTTCTCCACTGTTGGCAGGCAGTTGCAAAAAGCTACATAAATCTCCGTATACCTTCTTGATTACTTCATTGGCCGGGAACCGGATTTCAATTTGTCTTTTCAATGATTCCAGCTCAGCTTCGCTGTAAAGTAAAACCGCATACGCTTTTTGTCCGTCGCGTCCTGCCCGGCCTGCTTCCTGGTAATAATTTTCCAAAGCATCCGGCACATCATAATGCACTACAGTTCTTACATCCGGTTTGTCAATTCCCATTCCAAAAGCGTTGGTACAGGCAATGATCCGCGTTTTATTATTTACCCAATCTTCCTGCTTCTTATTGCGCTCCTCACTGCTAAGCCCGGCATGGTAATAATCGGCAACGATTCCATTCAGGTTCAAAAATTCAGACACTTCTTTAGTACGTCGCCTTGTTTTACAGTAGACAATTCCACTGCCTGCAACTTTTTTCAAAATCGTTAATAATTTATTTTCTTTTGAAAAAAGCTGAAAAGCGCTGTAGGAAAGATTAGCGCGTTCAAATGATTGCTGAAAAGTTTTTTGGGATTTACCGAAAAGTAGCTTTTCGCGAATGTCTTTTTGAACTTCTAAAGTAGCTGAAGCCGTGAGTGCAAGAACAGGAACCTTGGGGAAATATTCACGTAAAGCCGCAATTCTCAGGTAAGACGGCCTAAAATCATAACCCCATTGTGAAATGCAATGTGCTTCATCTACAGCAAGCAGGTTTACTTTTATCAAAGGCAAATATTCTAGAAACAAATCTGTTTCCAGCCTTTCCGGAGATACATACAAAAATTTAAAATTACCATAGGCTGCATTTTGCAACGTCTTTTTCACTTCGATAAAACTCATTCCCGAATAAACAGAAAGAGCCGGAATCCCCTTTTTTTTAAGATTAGAAACCTGGTCTTTCATCAATGCGATCAGCGGGCTTATCACAAGGCAGAGCCCTTCATTTAACAACGACGGAACCTGGAAACACATTGATTTTCCACCACCAGTCGGCAATAAAGCAAGCGTGTCATTTCCTTCTAAAACAGAATCAATGATTTCGCTCTGAAGTGGCCTGAAAGAATCAAATCCCCAATATTTTTTTAAAATGTCAAGCGGTTCTAGCATCAAATTTGAAAGTAAGTTGTACAAAATTGAAATTAAGTAATTCGAAGCAAGAAGAAGAAAAGTTGCCCAATTGATAAATTAAATTTTAAATCCTGTTTCATTTCAGCAATATGATTACCAAAGTTGTTTTCAACTATTCTTATGTATTAATTTTACAAAATGATTGACATAGAGATATACTTCGATTTTAATGAAATAGAAAAAACAGCGAAAGATTTTTTAAATGCTACATCGGGCTATAGGATATTTGCATTTTGTGGAGACCTCGGCGCAGGAAAAACTTCTTTTATCACTGCACTTTGCAAAGTGCTCAATGTTTCTGAAACTGTTACCAGCCCAACTTTTTCAATCATACAGGAATACAAAACATGTGATAATAAAACTATTTTCCACATCGATCTTTACCGCATTAAAAGTAAAGAAGAAGCTATGGATGCAGGGGTCGAAGATTGCTTGCTGAGCAATGAAGTTTGTATGGTAGAATGGCCCGAAAAAGCGCCTGATATTTTTCCTGACAATACGATTTACTCTGCCCTTGAAATCCTTTCAGATACTAAAAGGAAATTGATTATCAAATTTCCAGTATAAAAATTTATATTTATATTTCTATTAATTGTAAACATTTTACATGGCAACTTCAAAACCATTTGTCTCCTCTTCCTTTACTTATGAAACGCTGGAAGAAACACTGGATGTTAAACCTAAAGGTGCAGACTTATTTATTGGAATCCCAAAAGAAACTTCTTTCCAGGAAAACAGAATTGCTCTCACTCCTGAAGCGGTAGCAGTGCTGGTAGCAAATGGGCACCGGGTAATTATGGAAAGTAAAGCAGGAGAAGGTGCAAGTTATTCTGATAAAGATTACAGTGATGCAGGTGCTAAAATTGCAGCAGGCAAAAAAGAAGTTTTTGAATGTGATATCCTGGTAAAAAGTGCACCTGTTTGCGAAGCTGAGATTGATTTTTTAAAACCCAATCAGTTCATCATTTCTCCCATCCATGTTACCGCTATGAAACGTGAGATTTTGGAAAAAATGATGGAAAAAAAAATAACAGCCTTAAGTTTTGAAAATCTTAAAGATGATAGTGGGCATAATCCGATAGTAAGAAGCATGAGTGAAATTGCTGGAAGTGCAGTGATGCTCATAGCAGGGCAATATTTAAGCAATGCCAATCACGGGAAAGGTGTATTGGTCGGTGGCATTTCAGGAATCCCTCCTACAAAAGTAATTATTATAGGTGCCGGTATTGTTGGTGAACAAGCTGCAAGAACGGCGTTGGCAATGGGGGCCAGTATCAAAATTTTTGATAACAGTATTTACCGGTTAAAACGTCTTCAAAATAATATTGGAATGCGTTTGTTCACCTCCGTTATAGAGCCCGGAATTCTTTCAAAACAATTAAAAACGTGTGATGTGGCAGTAGGCGCTTTAGCTGCTTCCGGCGGAAGAACCCCTCTTGTAGTAACGGAAGAAATGGTAAGTAAAATGCGCCCGGGAAGTGTGATAGTAGATGTAAGCATTGATCACGGAGGATGTTTTGAAACATCAAAAATCACTTCACATACTTCTCCCGTTTTTAAAAAATATGATGTTATCCATTATTGTGTACCCAATATTCCCAGTGGGTTTGCAAGAACAGCATCGCAGGCTATAAGTAATGTATTAATGCCTTTAATGCTTGAAATGGCTGATGAGGGCGGCTTTGAGAGCCTGGTTTGGTATAAAATAAATATCCGTAGCGGTATTTATTTATTCAAAGGTTCTCTTACTAATTTTCATCTTAGCCAAAGATTCGATCTAAAATTTACTGACCTAAATTTATTGATCGCAAGCAGGCGATAAAATGTTTTGAAAAAAAATAAGAAAATAAAAATTACCGGAATTTATTTGTTTACTGTGAACTCTCGTCAAAAAGTGAAGTTAAACATCTCTTTCCTGTGCCCTTAACCATCTTTCAGGGATTTGGTTGCTGCTGGCAAATAAATAATCCTTATAACTGCAGGCAATCATTTTTTTATCAGGCATTTGCATCCACCATCTGCCTGTTTTTTTACTTTGGATAAAAACCGTATCAACTTCTGCAAATGCAGTGTGATACTCATTAAAATTTTTCCGGTCATTTATTTTTGATTCCTTTCGGCTCCTGTTTTTACCGTCAATAAAGTACCAAACCATTTGGGCAATCTGCAAAGCAGTGAGACTGCGTGAATCCTTCGATGCATCAAATCCATAAATTCCCATTGAAGAAACAGAAGTACTCATTCCTGCATAACGTATAAGCATACATGCTTCTTCGCCAGTCAAACCATTCGGACTACAGCTGCTTGCCGGGGCATCACTATTTTTAATAGCAGCAATATCAAAACTGACCATGTCAGAGTTTCGGATCACCGGCTCCATTTCAGATAAATCTTCTTTTACATTTCCTACTCTGAAACAATCGAATCGAAGTTTGTCCATCGTTTCAAGCATTCTTGGGTGAACGAAGTAACTCTGAAAGGCAATATGATTGTAATGCTGAACCATATTTGGCTCACTGGTAAGCATTTCCATCAAAAAATTCTCACTCCGCAATACCGATTCGCTTCTCAGGTCGATTGTTGCATCTACAACAGTAGCATCAATAATTTTATTTAATTCTTTATAAGCAAAGTACTGGGCCAAAGTATTATCATGCGAACCGCCAATAATTACAACTGTTTTCTTGAGTTCAAGCAATTCCTTTAAAATAATAGTCATTGCTGAATAACTGTCACTTAAAGTTTCCCCTCTTTTAATGTTTCCAATATCCGCAATTGAAATTTCTTTATGCCAATAGTGTAATTCATAAAACTTCCTGCGCACCGCGTCTGCCGAGTTTTCTGTTGAATTAATGCCACTTCCCCTGAATTCATTTATACCGACTATAACAAGATCAATTTTTGCCAAATCGGGAAATTCATCTTTATATGTCTTAATAATATTTCCAATCTGGCTATCATTATAAGCAGTATCACCGCTTATATCAACTACATCCACTGGCGTTAAATATTCAATTAAATCGTATGTCAATTTTATTTTTTTTGACAAACCTAACAATAAATGCAGAAAAGATTGTTTGCAAATATTTATCTTCCCATCTATACTAAAAATATTTCTAACTCCTGTTTCACTTATTTTTGCATTTATGGAAAATCTGCTCACGCAAATAAATAATTTAAAAGAAGAGATAGACAATTTTTCATCCTCTGATAAAAATCCTGCAGAAACATATCGCATACAATTTATTGGATCGAATGGTTCTGTAAAGTCGCTGATGAGTGAAATGAGAAATGTGCCGCCTGAAAATAAAAAAGAAATGGGTCTGGCACTCAATGAATTAAAATTATTTGCAGAAAATAAGTATGAAGAATTGAAAACCTCAACCAGCCACAGGCCAGTGGCTACTGAAGAATTAATAGACCTCACTTTACCCGGAGACTCACTAAAAGTGGGAAGCCGCCATCCTATAAGCATTGTGAGAAATAAAATTATTTCTATTTTTCAAAGGCTTGGCTTTGCAGTGGCTGAAGGTCCTGAAATTGAAGATGACTGGCATAATTTTACAGCGCTGAATTTACCCGAAAACCATCCTGCCCGCGATATGCAGGATACCTTTTATGTTTCACAAGATCCTGCCTGGATGCTGCGTACACATACAAGCAGCGTGCAGGTGCGTGAAATGGAAAAAGGAATTTTACCGATAAGAATTATTTGCCCGGGAAGAGTTTATCGGAATGAAACCATAAGCGCAAGGGCCCATTGTTTTTTTCACCAGGTAGAAGGGCTATACATTGCAGAAAACGTTTCTTTCGCCGATTTAAAACAAACGCTTTATTTCTTTGTTCAGGAAATGTTTGGCGAAAAAATGAAAGTACGTTTTCGTCCTTCTTATTTTCCTTTTACTGAACCGAGCGCAGAAATGGATATCTCGTGCCTCATTTGCGGAGGAAGCGGTTGTAATGTTTGTAAACACACCGGCTGGGTTGAGATTTTAGGTTGCGGAATGGTACATCCCAATGTGCTGGAAAACTGCGGAATTGATCCCAATAAATATTCCGGTTTTGCCTTTGGAATGGGAATTGAAAGGATCACCATGCTCAAATACCAGATAAAAGATTTAAGAATTTTTAGCGAAAATGATCTGAGATTTTTAAAGCAATTCGAAAGCGCAGTGTAGTTGTAAGCTTTATCTATTTTATTCTAAAGTAAATTTCATTTATTATCTTTAGAATTAATAATTGAAATATGCCTGCTGTTAAAAACAAAATAAACAATAAACATATCACAAGGATAAAAAGTACAAAAAGTTCAAAGCCTAAAGGTGTAAATACCTTAAAATATTGCGGAAAAATAAAACTAAAAGAGGATCCCTTAAATATTCAAAATAAATTAAGGAATGAATGGCAATAGGTTCTTATTAGACACTAATATCATTTTATACATTCTTTCCGGCGATAAAACTATTGCAGAATATCTCCAAAATCAAATTCTTTATACTTCTATCATTTGTGAAATTGAACTGTTTAGTTATCAGTCCCTTTCCCTTAGCCAGGAAAAAGAAATAAAAAAATTTTTAAATGAATTTCGGATTGTTGCAATAGATCAATCAATTAAGGATCTATCAATTCAACTTCGTAAAAAATACGCTTTAAAAATTCCATATACGATTATTGCTGCCACTTCAATCAGCCTTGGAATTCCATTAGTTACTTCTGACAAAGGATTCAAAAAGGTTTCTGAATTATCCATTGATCTTTACAACAAAATACCATGATAATAACCATTTGCATTTGTGGAGCAGGAACAATGGGAAGCGGGATTACGCAGGTTGCCGCACAAAGTGGTTTCTCTACCATTCTTTTTGATGTGAATGAAGGCATTCTTGAAATTGCAAAAATATCAATTCAAAAAAACCTTCAATATTTAGTTGATAAAAATAAAATTTCTACAAAAGAAAAGGAAGAAATTTTTAGCAGGATAAAGTTTACCAATAATATAAAAGATTGTTCTGCTTTTGTAATCATTGAAGCCATCGTTGAAAAAGAAGAAGCCAAAATTTCTTTGTTTAACGATCTCACAAATTACAATAATGAGGAAGTGATTTTTGCTACCAATACTTCTTCCCTTTCTGTTTCCAACATACAGGAAAAAATTCCTTTCCCTCAAAGAGTGGTAGGAATGCATTTTTTTAATCCGGCATACATTATGAAACTTGTTGAAGTAGTTAAAGGTAGCCATACAAATGAGGAAGTAATGAAAACTGTATTTACTATTTGCCGTCAAATGGGAAAAAAACCGGTGATGTGTGAAGATTCTCCCGGCTTTATTGTTAACCGGGTGGCACGACATTATTATCTCGAATCCTTAAAAATAGTTGAAGAAGGAATTGCTTCATTTAAAGAAGTGGATGAAATTTTAGAAGCAACCGGTTTTAAAATGGGTCCTTTCAAATTGATGGACTTAATAGGTATGGATATTAATCTTGCTGTAACCGAAACCATGTACCAGTCTTTTAATAACGCTTCCCGTTTTGCTCCTTCTCCTTTGCAGGAAGAAAAAGTAAAAAAGAATTTGTTAGGAAAAAAAACCGGGGAGGGATTTTACAATTACCAATAAGGGTTACAATAAATAATTTACATTGCTGAAATAATTATTGGAAATTTAGAAATGCTTCAAGAAAATTTCTCTGGAAAAAATATGATCGAAAAAAAAATTCTCGTTACAGGCGGTGCAGGGCTTGTTGGAAATGAATTAATAAAACAACTACTGGATGCGGGTGAAAAAGTAAAAGCAATCTATCATTCAACACCTATTTCCATTTCCCATCCTTCTATTGAAATTGTTCAATGCGACATTCTTGATGTAACAGCGCTTGAAGAAGTAATGCAAGGAATTACTTATGTTTATCACTCTGCAGCCCTGGTTTCCTACGATCCAAAAGATAAACAGCAACTTTTAAAAATAAATATTGAAGGAACAGCGAATGTTGTAAATGCCTGTATTGATGCGGGAGTTGAAAAATTAGTACACGTGAGTTCTGTAGCGGCTTTAGGAAGAATCAGAGATGAAGAAATGGTAACAGAAAAAATGAATTGGACCGAAGAAACCAGCAATAGCATTTATGGCAAATCAAAATATTTTGGTGAAATAGAAGTATGGCGTGGAATCGGAGAAGGTTTGAAAGCGGTGATTGTAAACCCCAGTTTAATATTGGGTGGGGATAATTGGGAAACTGGTTCTTCAGCTATTTTTAAAAACGTGTACAATGAATTTCCCTGGTACACAAATGGTGTTTCGGGATTTGTTGACGTGAGGGATGTGGCCCGCGCAATGATCCTTTTAATGAATAGCGAAATCACTTCAGAACGATTTATTTTAAATGGAGAGAATTTATCTTACAGAGAAATATTTTCTTTGATAGCAAAATGTTTTGGAAAAAAACCGCCTTCAAAAAAAGTTACTACTTTTCTAGCGGAATTGATCTGGAGAATGGAAGCGATAAAAACATGGTTTACCGGCAAAAAACATTTGCTTACAAAAGAAACAGCGAGAACAGCCCAGGCAAAAGTGTATTTTGATAACAATAAGATTTTAGGTGCGTTACCGGGTTTTCATTTTACGCCGGTCAACGATACTATTGAATTTACCTGCCAGCAAATGAAAGAAAAGTATCACCTTTAAGCAATAAAGTACCCTTATGAATACCAGTTCCCAGATTATTTTTGTGGCTGTTTTTATTTTTATCCTTTCTTATTTTGTCATTCCAAATAAACTTTTTGCGCAAACTTCTTACTTCCTGGTAAAGGGAAAAGTGGTAGATAAAAATACGGAAGCACCACTTGCAGGTGCATCTGTATTTGCACAAAATACCACCATTGGTGAAGCTACAGATGCTGATGGCAACTTTAGTATATGGCTTCCACAGGGAGGCTACTCTTTAGTTACCACCTATACCGGCTACGAAACACAAACGATTCGTGTAAACGGTTCATCTCAAAACGACAGCTTACTTTTTGAGTTAAACCCTGAAATAAAATCGCTTGAAACTGTTACTATTTCCATCAGTAATGAAGTAAAAGACGGCTGGGAAAAATATGGAACTTTTTTTACCGACAATTTTATAGGTCAAACAAATTTTTCAAAATTATGTTTTATCAAAAACCCTGAAGTGCTTCATTTTTATTTTAATAAAAGAAGAAATTCATTAAAAGTTTTGGCAAAAGAACCTTTGGTGGTTGACAATTTTGCATTGGGATATACTTTAAAATTTGCGATAGATTCTTTTACCAACAACTACAATTCG
>JBBQWJ010000045.1:0-17371 GCA_038210685.1 Chitinophagales bacterium
TACAGCAACTGGCAAAGCATCACCGCGAACAATTTGACATACCTTTTATCGCTATAACAGGAAGCAACGGAAAAACAACAACCAAAGAATTAATTCACGAAGTACTTTCTTCCACTTATACAACTTACACTACAAAGGGAAACTTAAATAATCACATTGGAATTCCTCTGACTATTTTAAGAATAAAGCCGGACGCTGAAATGGCGGTAATTGAAATGGGCGCTAACCACCTTCATGAAATTGCCGGTTATTGTGTGTATGCGCAACCGCTATATGGCTTAATAACCAATATCGGCAAAGCTCATTTGGAAGGATTTGGAAGTGTTGAAAATGTAAAAAAGGGAAAGGGAGAACTTTTTGAATATTTAAAAGCACACGATAGAACTGCCTTTGTAAATACAGATGATAAAGCCGTTTTTGAATTGGGCAAAGAAGTAAAAAAAACCATTTTTTATGGGAGTAAAAGTGAAAATACAAAAGGCAAAATTGTAAAGAATGATCCTTTTATTGAAGTAGAAATTGAAGGTGCAACCAACCTGTATATTAAAACCAATTTAGTGGGCACTTATAACCTGCCCAATATTCTTGCTGCAGCTTGTGTTGGAAAATATTTCAAAGTAGATGAAGAAAAAATAAAAAAGGCGATTGAAAATTATAGTCCTTCCAACAGCCGTTCACAACTGATTAAAAAAGATTCCAATACCATTATTCTTGATACCTACAATGCCAATCCCGGTAGTATGAAAGCAGCAATTGAAAATTTTGCAAATATGCAGGGAAATAAAAAGATCCTGCTTTTGGGGAGTATGATGGAATTAGGTGCCGACAGTGAAAAAGAACATGCAGCGATTATTTCATTGATTGATCAGAACCAATGGGATGCTGTTGTTTTGGTGGGAAAGAATTTCAGCCAGGTCAAAAACAAATATATTTCTTGTGAAAATTCTGAAGAAGCTGGAGATTGGCTACGAAAAACAGATCCCAAAAATGCTTTGATACTTATAAAAGGATCAAGAAGCATGCAAATGGAAAAGACACTTTCGCTGTAAAAATTCAAAGTTGTAAATTTGCATTTCTCAAATTATGATTGAATGCAATCTGCACATGACCTATTTTCCGTTTCTTTAAAACATCCCCTGATGGAGGAGGAGATGGAATTGGTGCAACACAATTCTCAAAAAATTCCCGGTTCGGTTCAATATGTCATCAATCGTTTCCGCAAATTACCAAATGCGGTTATTGAAGAAACTGGAATGCTGATTTATAATTATAACAAAGAAGACACTCAATCACGAAACCTGGAACTGGTTTTTTGCATAGAAGGAAATCGTTATTGTAAAATAAAAGATGCAGAATGCAATTTTTGCAAACATTCACAATCGCATAACTGCGGAGAATTAGTTGACACGATTGATGTAGCGTGTTTTCGTTTCAATGCAGATCATCTTTCGCAATTTGTAAAAGGATTGAAAACCACCAGTTTTTCTGAAAATGTTCTAAACTTTAAACACACTACTTCATTTAGCAGAACGCTTCCGCTTTGCAGCAGAACAAGAACTGTGTTAGAAGAGTTAATGAATCACCAATACACTGATAGCCTCGAAAATATTTTTATCAATGCGCAAACTCAAATGTTGTTATTATTCAGCATGGAATGTATGTGTGGCGAAGAGGAAGAAAGTGTTTCATGCAAATTTTTGACCAATGAAGCGGACCGGGAGAAAATATCACTTGCCAGGAGTATTTTGCTGGAACACATTGGTGAACCGCTTACTATTAAAGAACTGAGCCGCAAAGCAGCCATTAATGAATGTTATTTAAAGAAAGGATTTAAAGAAATGTATGGCACTACCATTTTCGATTTTTTTCAAAGCCAGCGCATGGAACATGCAAAATATTTATTGTATGAAAAAGAACTAACGGTAACAGAAGTTGCTGATTCACTTGGTTATTCATCTATTTCTCACTTTTCCACTGCATTTAAAAAACACACCGGCATTAAACCCTGCGAATTGCTTTTTTCGGTAAAGTGTTCCTGAATAAAAATCTTCCTTTTTTGTTGCTTTACTATATAAAAAGCAACGTTTTGCTTATTTATATAAAAAAAAGGAAGACGAAGAATCCTTCGCCTTCCCACATTTTCCACCGCATACTGCTAATATGTATAAGATTTAAATTTAAATACATAGAACCAGTGTTTTTAATGATTAGCAACGGCTTAACCCCATCAGTTAATTAAATACAGTGCCAAAACTGCATATTGTGAATAAATAATCCTTAAAAACACCCTTTTTTCTTGATTCTTAACAAATTCAATATTTAAGTAAGCAATATCATGTGCGCGGATAAAAGGATAAAACCACATATAAAAATCTTTACCTTTGCATCCTTTTATTTTAACTGAAGGTTTATTAGTAATGAAGCAGAAATATCGTGAATACAAGCAGTTGAATCTTACTGAAATAGCGGCTGAAATTCAGAAATCGTGGCATGAAGAAAACGCATTTGAAAAAAGTATTTCCAATCGTGAAGGAAAAACGCCATTTGTATTTTATGAAGGGCCGCCAAGCGCCAATGGAATGCCCGGTATTCATCACGTGATTTCAAGGACGTTAAAAGATTTGGTTTGTCGCTATAAAACCATGCAAGGTTTCCAGGTAAAACGCAAAGGCGGCTGGGATACACATGGATTACCTGTAGAACTTGGTGTAGAAAAATTATTGGGGATTACCAAAGAAGATATTGGAAAATCAATTTCTGTAGAAGAATATAATGCCACTTGTCGCCGCGAGGTTTTAAAATTTAAAGACAAATGGGATGAAGTGACTCAAAAAATGGGTTACTGGGTTGATTTGAAAAATCCATACATCACTTTTGAAAATAATTATATAGAAACGCTTTGGTGGTGCCTGAAAGAATTATATAAAAAAGGTTACTTGTATGAAAGTGTTAGTATCCAGCCTTATTCGCCTGCAGCCGGAACCGGTTTAAGCTCACACGAACTGAACCAACCCGGAACTTATCGTGACGTAAAAGATACAAGCGCAACCGTAATGTTCCGCCTCCCCAACCCTTCCAAGGGAGTGGGTAAGCAAGAGCCTATCATTTCAAAAATATTTTCCGCAATTAAAGAAGCCCAAGTCCCCTCCCTTGGAGGGGATTTAGGGGAGGCCTTCTTTCTTGCCTGGACAACAACTCCATGGACTTTACCCTCAAACCTGGGACTCACAGTTGGGGCCAATATTGAATATTCATTGGTTAAAACATTTAATCCCTACACGCATTTACCAATAAACGTGATTCTTGCGAGTATTCTTATTCCAAAATACTTTAAAGAAGAAGCAGAAAATATTTCTTTTGATGATTATAAAGAAGGAGATAAAGTAATTCCTTGGAAAAAAATAACAACTGTTAAAGGAAGTGAATTGGAGAATTTACATTATGAGCAATTAATGCCTTTCGAAGCCAATTCTTTAGAAAAAATTCAGGAAGTAACGCCTGGAGCCCAACCTTTTAAAGTGGTATTGGGAGATTTTGTAACTACAGAAGATGGAACCGGCATTGTACATACTGCTCCGGCTTTTGGTTCAGATGACTTTAAAGTAGGAAAGAAATATAATCTCGGGATATTAACACTGGTTGATCGTGAGGGAAAATTCATTGATGGCGTTGGAGAATTTAGCGGCCGCTTTGTAAAAAATTATAAAGATGATCCGCATTATGTAGACGTAAATATTGACATCTCGGTAAAATTGAAGAAGGAGAACCGCGCCTTTAAAGTTGAAAAGTATGAACATAATTATCCTCATTGCTGGCGCACAGATAAACCCATTATCTATTATCCGCTGGATGCCTGGTTTATAAAAACTACTGCCGTAAAAGACAGGATGATTGAACTGAACTATACCATCAACTGGAAACCCGCTTCTACCGGAACAGGAAGATTCGGGAACTGGTTGGAAAATATGGTAGATTGGAATTTGAGCCGAAGCCGTTTTTGGGGAACACCTTTGCCAATATGGCGAACAGAAGATGGAGAAGAAGAAAAATGTATTGGTTCAATAGACGAGTTAAAATCAGAAATTAAAAAATCAATTGAAACAGGAAATTTAAAAGTAGATGAAACAAAGACCCTTGAAAGTCAAATTGATACACTTGTTTCAGATCTACACAAACCTTTTGTAGATAATATTGTTTTAACTTCTTCTGAAGGAAAACCAATGAAGCGTGTTCCCGACCTGATTGATGTTTGGTTCGATAGCGGCGCCATGCCTTATGCCCAATGGCATTTTCCTTTTGAAAATAAAGAGCAGTTTGAAAAAAGCTTTCCCGCAGATTTTATTGCCGAAGGCGTAGACCAAACCCGCGGCTGGTTTTACACGTTGCACGCCCTCGCAGTTTTATTATTCGATAATGTAGCCTATAAAACCGTGGTTAGCAACGGACTCGTTCTGGATAAGAACGGTAACAAAATGAGCAAGCGCGTAGGCAACGTGGTAGATCCATTTGAGACTTTGGAAGTCTTTGGCCCGGATGCTACGCGCTGGTATCTGATCACTAATGCTTCCCCGTGGGATAATTTAAAATTTGATACGGAAGGAATCAAAGAAGTTCAACGGAAATTTTTCGGTACTCTTTACAACACCTACCAGTTTTTTGCCCTGTATGCCAATGTTGACGGCTTTTCCTTTGATGAAAAAACAATTCCGGTAAATGAAAGGCCTGAACTGGATCAGTGGATACTATCTTCATTAAATTCTTTAATAAAAGAGGTAACACAGGCGCTCGACGATTATGAACCAACGCAAGCCGGAAGAGCGATAGAGTATTTTTTGGATGAACACTTAAGCAATTGGTACGTTAGACTTTCGCGTCGAAGGTTCTGGAAACCAATTGATAAGAACAACAGCCAGGGAGAAAATGATAAAATTTCAGCTTACCAAACGCTGTATCAATGTTTGCAGGTAATCAGTGGCTTGATTGCGCCAATTGCTCCTTTTTTTGCAGATTGGTTATTCAAAAATCTAAATAGTGTGACTAAAAAGATCGATGCTGAATCTGTTCATTTAACAAATTTTCCAAAGTACGAAGAAGCATTGATCAACAAAGCGCTTGAAAACAGGATGCAGTTGGCACAGGATATCTCTTCGCTTATTTTATCACTTCGCAAAAAAGTGAACATCAAAGTGAGGCAACCATTGCAAAAAGTGATTATCCCCGCTATAGATAACCATTTTGAGATAAAAATTCGCCAGGTAGAGAGCATTATTAAATCGGAAACGAATATTAAGGAAGTTGAAATTTTGCCCGCCGATAATAATTTTATAAAAAAGAAGGCAAAAGCCAACTTTAAAACACTGGGCAAAAAACTAGGCTCCAAGATGAAATGGGCTGCAGCGGTTATCCAGGAATTGGATGATGTTGCCATCAACCAAATACAGGAAGGCCAATTCGTACTCAATCCGAATCAGGAAGAAGATCCAATCGTTATTACTGCTGAAGATATTGAAGTAAGCACCAACGAAATTCCCGGTTTTGAAATAGCCGTAAAAGGCAACCTGACAGTGGCCCTTGATCTTGAAATTTCTGAAGAACTGAAAAAGGAAGGATTTGCCCGAGAATTTATAAACAGAATTCAGAATTTAAGAAAAGAAAAGGATTTTGAGCTAACTGATAAATTACTGCTAATTGTAGAAGAAAAAGAGGGCATTAAAGATATAATTATAGAATTTAATGAGTATATTCGCGCCGAAATTTTGGCAGAAAAAATTGAATTTTCCACCAAAGTTGCTGAAGGTGTTGAAATCGATGTCAACAATGACAATTTTACAGTAAAAATTACGCAAAAAAGCTTTTAAACTTATGGCAACAAAGAAAAAGGCAACAACTGTTGCATCTAATAAATCTAAAGTTGGAAAAACAGCAGCCAAAAAGTCTGCTCCCGCAAAAAAAAATTCCGTAGTTAAAAAAATTGTAGTAAAGAAACCTGTAGCAAAAAAAGCTCCCGCAAAAAAAGTAGCGGCTAAAAAAGCAGCCCCTTCTAAACAAATTGTTACAGCTAAAACAAAAAAGACAGTAAAAAAAGAACTGGTAAAAGATGCGGCATCGAAATTCAAGAAAGACAAGAAATCACCCGTTCCTCAAAAAAAATCGCCAATCAAGAAAACTGCTAAGACAGATGCAAAAAAAATAGCACCCAAAAAAGCATTACCTAAAAAATTGGCAATAAAAAAGACAGTTGTGAATCCTAAAAAAAATACACCTAAAGAGGTCTCAGAAAAAAAATCTACTCCGGTCAAGAAAACCCCGGATGCTAAACCCGTAAAACAAAAATCTTCTGAAAAAGCTTCTTCAAAAGTAGATGCTAATAACAACCATAAAGCAGATTTGAAAAAAGCGATAGCGAAAGTAAAAGCGAAAAAGGAAGATAAAAAACCCAAAAAAGCGTTTGTAATGCCAAAAACCAATACAGAAAAAGGAAGAAAATATGAACCTGAATTCACTAAATCAGTACTTGATCAAACGACACCTGAAAACAACGGACCTACTATGAGGTACAGTGATAATGAATTGGTAGAATTTAGAGAATTGATTACACGCAAACTTGAAACGGCTAAAAAAGAACTTGGATATTTACAAGGACTTATTACCCGAAAAGACCAAATGGGCGGTGATGAAAGTGATAATCGCTATATGACTATGGAGGATGGAAGCCTTAGTATGGAAAGAGAACAATTGAGCCAGATGGCTAGCCGCCAGATCACTTTTATCGATCATTTGGAGAAAGCAATGATGCGAATTGAAAATAAAACATATGGAATTTGCCGTGTTACCGGAAAATTGATAGATAAAGCAAGATTAAGAGCCGTTCCTCATGCAACACTTTCAATAGAAGCAAAAATGGGAACTTCCAGGTAAAATAAATTTCAAATTATTAAAAGAGAGAATTGTGAAAACAGTTCTCTTTTTTTTTCTTTTGAAAAGGAAATAAGAATTATACTTATTTGTTAGTTTACTGTGATTCAAAAAGAGAACTCAACTTCTTGCAATTGCCAAAGAAGCCACACTAAGAGTTACATCCCTGATCTTTAAAATCTCGGTTCCGCAGGCATCAATAGTAGCGCCTGTTGTTATTACATCATCAACCAATAAAATTTGTTTCCCTTCCAGCTGATCGGCACTTTTTACCTGAAAAATCCCTTCAACGTTTTTCCATCTCTCAAGCCGGTGCTTTTTCGTTTGGGTTTCGGTAGCAATTTTTCTGATAACATTTTTGCTGAGAACCGGTTTGTTGAGAATTTCTGAAATGCCATTGCAAAGAATTTCAGCCTGGTTAAAACCTCTTGCTTTTTCCTTTCTTTCAAACAAAGGAAGCGGTACAATTATATCAATATTAAAACGGGTACTATTGAGTAAACTTTTTCCCATTAAATTACCAAAATATTTTCCTGCCTTTTTATTTCCACGATACTTAAATTCATGGATCATATTCTGAATCATTGAACCTTTGGAAAAATAAAATTCGCTCATTGCAGAGGCTAAAGCAATTCTTCCCCAAAAGAGTTTTTCAACCGGGTTGTTTTTATGCATTGCAAAATTAGTGTGCGGTAAATCATTGAGGCATTCAAGGCAAAGAAAATTTTCATCCCCGAGTACGTCGCTTCCGCAACCGATACAAGTGTGCGGATAAAATAAATGAAAAATGGGCGATGATGTGATAGACGAAATATTCAATGTACTACTCTTTAATAGATTTAAAATAAATACCTGTACAGTTCTTCCACTTTTCCCAAAGGAACTACTTCAATGTTGAATTTATTTTTACCCAATCCTTTGGTATTGTATTTACTTACAATTATTTTTTCAAAACCTAATTTTTCAGCTTCTGCTATTCGTTGTTCAATACGGTTTACGGCTCTTATTTCTCCACTTAATCCTACTTCTCCGGAAAAACATATCTGCATTGGCAAAGCCACATCTTCATAAGAAGAAAGTAAGGCACTTAACACAGCCAGATCAATTGACGGATCTTCTACTTTTAAACCGCCGGCTATATTGATGAAAACATCTTTTACTCCAAAATGAAATCCGCCGCGTTTTTCTAAAACCGCAAGCAACAATTGCAATCTTCTTAAATCAAACCCGGTATTCGTTCTTTGCGGTGTTCCGTAAACACTTTGCGTTACCAACGCTTGGACTTCTATTAATAGAGGACGAATTCCTTCCATTGTTGCTGCAATAGCCACGCCGCTTAATTGTTCTTCTTTTTGAGTGATTAAAATTTCTGAAGGGTTTTTAACTTCTTTCATTCCTTCACTACTCATTTCGTAAATTCCTAATTCAGAGGTAGAACCAAAACGGTTTTTTAAAGTTCGTAAAATCCGATAAGCATAATGCCGGTCACCTTCAAATTGCAAAACCGTATCTACCATGTGTTCCAAAATTTTTGGACCTGCGATACTTCCGTCTTTAGTAATGTGCCCTATCAAAAAAACGGGCGTGTTACTTTCTTTTGCAAACCGCTGAAGTTCTGCAGCACTTTCTCTTATTTGAGACACACTCCCGGGCGCAGATTCTATATATGGAGATTGCAGTGTTTGAACAGAATCCACAATAACTAATTGCGGCCGCAACTTTTTTATCTCTTTAAAAATAGTTTGCGTGTTGGTTTCAGTCAGCAGAAAAAATTTGTCGTTTTTGATACCTAGCCTGTCGGCGCGCATTTTAATTTGCTGTTCACTTTCTTCACCACTTATATATAAGGTAACAATATTTTTAAGTTGTAAAGAAGCCTGCAAAAAAAGCGTCGATTTACCAATACCGGGTTCTCCTGCAATCAATACAATACTTCCCGGAACAATTCCTCCACCGAGTACGCGATTGAGCTCAGCGTCTTCTGTTACTATTCTATTTTCTTCGCCACTCATTACATCTTGTAATGAAATTGTTTTTAGTCCTCCACCTAATCCTGAAAATTCTTTCCATTCACTTTCCTGTTTTTCATTGCCTCTTACTATAACTTCCTCTACAAACGTATTCCATTCATTACACGATGGACACTTGCCTACCCACTTGGCACTTTCCTGTCCGCAATTGCTGCAAAAAAAAGCGGTCTTGGTTTTACTCATTTAATTTTTTTTGAAAAAAATGAAATTAAAGAATCATTTGAATGAAGTGAAAAAAAATTTCTGAAACAGAAACAAAAATGATGGTGAAATAAAAAAGTAAAACGAGTTAATAAAGATATTTGAACCAAAAAGTAAAAGAGCTGACATTGCTGACAGCTCTTTGTACTTACTAACCCATTAAATTCTATTGCTAAATTACAAATTGCACGCAGATAAACAAATTAATTTTCGGGGATGTTAATAAATTTTCTACACTTTCACATATAAAGGTAAACTGACCTACCAGTTCATAAAAAATTGATATTAAGTAAGTTATAAATAAAAAATCCCTTCTTCTGGAATTTTAGAAAATTATTTTTTACAATTATTTTGTTTATATAGTAAACTACTTTATGTTTGTGCTAAATTTATAAATGTATAAGCTCTTATTTTCCCCTTTTTTGATAATAACTTCTTATGCTATTGGGCAGGTAAAAATAAGTGGCAAAATTACTGACCATAAAAAAATTCCTTTACTGGGAATCAGTGTAAGCATTATTGATTCTTATGATGGCGCTACCACAGATTCAGCAGGAAATTATTCTTTTGTAACAACAGAAAAAGATGAAAAAACATTAACCGCAACTGGCTCAGGTTACAAACCTTTTGAAGAAAAAATAAAAATAACCGCATCGCCAATTAATTTAAATATAGAACTTAACGAATCGATAACCGAATTGAAAGCCGTGGTGATTAGCGCCGGCACTTTTGAAGCAAGTGATGCTAAAAGAGCCACCGCATTAAATCCACTTGACATAGTTACCACAGCAAGTGCCAACGGTGATATCACATCAGCAATTAAAACTCTGCCCGGCACTCAACAAGTAGGAGAAAGTGAAGGTTTATTTGTAAGAGGAGGAACGGCAGATGAAACTAAAATTTTTATTGATGGAACGTTAGTAAATAATTTTTTTTACAGCAGTGAGCCGGGACAGGCTACACGTGGAAGATTCAACCCTTTTCTTTTCAAAGGAACTATTTTTAGTTCTGGTGGTTATTCTGCTTTATACGGGCAGGCTCTCTCATCAGTGCTACTTCTGGAATCAATTGATCTTCCCGAAAAAACTTCGGCTGATTTTGGGATCTCTTATCTTGGAGCGAATGCCGGCATTCAAAAACTTTCCAAAAATAAAAAATCTTCATGGGGCATTACTTATTCTTATACCAATCTTTCACTTGTTTATAATTTGATCAAACAAAGATTTGATTATTTCCGGGTGCCGGTTGTTCAACAGGCAGATGCCAATTTCAGAATAAAAACTTCTTCGACAAGCATGATAAAGTATTATGGAACTTTCAGTTCTACAAACGTTGGTTTTAGAAACCAGGATGTAGATTCCTTAAATATGAAAGATGCCTTTGGGCTGAAAAATATTAATATGTATCACAACTTGTCCTGGAAAGAATATTTTGGTAACGGGTGGAAAGTAAATATAGGTACCTCTTACAGTACAAATAAAGATGATATTAAAATGGAACTACAGGATGAGAACTATGTAAAGAAGGAAATAATTGATCAACCTTTATATGCTTATAAAAATTTCGATCTTACCAATAAAGGCAATTATGCAAATGCAAAAGTAGTATTTGAAAAAAAATTAGAATCTTTGAGCGCAATCCGGTTTGGAATGGAAAATAATTATAGCAATGAGAAATCCATTTTTAATGAATATACCGGTCACAGTTTTTTGCAAAGAATAAAAGAAAATATTTTATCCGGCTTTAGCGAAGCTGATGTATATGTAACGAATGATATTGCAGCAAGGGCAGGAGTACGTGTAGAACATTCGAAAATGCTAAATGACTGGAACATTGCACCTCGCATGTCGTTTGCTTATAAATTTCCAGATAAAAGCCAGGTATCATTAGCCTACGGAATTTTTTACCAGGATCCGGAAAGAAAATATTTGCCTTCTGTAAATGCACTGCATTTTGCAAAAGCCACTCATTATATTTTACAATATGAAAAAATTACAAAGGACCGAACATTTCGAACAGAATTGTTTTATAAAAAATACGATGACCTTTTAAAAACAGGAGGTTCATATAATTCAACGTTTACGGCTATCAACAATAATGGTTTTGGCGATGCAAAAGGAATTGAATTTTTCTGGCGGGATAAAAAAACAATAAAAAACTTCGATTACTGGATATCCTATTCTTACCTTGATACCAAACGCGACTTTTTAAACTACCCTTTTGCTATTGAACCCTCTTTTGTATCAAAACATACAGCCTCTATTGTTGTCAAAAAATTTGTAATGCCTCTAAAAACCCAGTTCAATATTTCTTACACTTTTGCTTCAGGCAGGCCTTATTATGACATTATTTTCGACAGCAGTCAAAGCAATTATAAAATTATTGATAACGGACGTACCAAAGATTATAACAATTTAAGTTTCAGTGTAAATTTTTTACCCAGCATCGGCAAAACAAATGCAAAAGCATTTTCTGTATTTGTGCTCTCTATTACTAATGTTTTAGGATTTGATAATGTTTATAATTACAACTATTCTGTAAATGGCCAAAATAAAGTAGCGGTTACACCACCGGCAAAAAGATTTTTTTACCTCGGATATTTTGTAAGTTTAGGTATAGACAGAACGCAGGATGATATTAATAATCATCTGTAATTATCATTTTTAAACCTAAAAAAACAATCATTATGCAAGAAGAAATTAAAGATCAGGAACTATCAAAGGTTACAAAAAAAAGAACTGCCTATAAATATCATGTGCTCATTTATTTTATCATGAATATTTTGTTTTGGACAATGTGGTATATTTCCTTGAAAAATAATCCTTCTCCCTCCGGAACTATAGATTCAATTCCATGGCCCGTTTGGATTATGGCAGGCTGGGGAATCCTGGTTATTATTCATTATTATTCTGCATACAAACCAAAAAGAAAAAGTAGCAAAAAGAAAAAATATTAACACTCAACCAACCATTCACATTTAAATCATCAAAATGAAAAAATCAATCTTAATCATCGCGTTTATTTGTTGCGCTTTCATCACGTTTGCGCAAAGTAGCAAATATGAGTCTGCCATGAAATCTAATATCAGCCAGTTGGATTCTATACGGGTAAATAATAATGCCCAGGATCTGGCTAACAATTTTATAAGGATTGGCGACGCAGAAAAAACACAATGGCTTCCTTATTATTATGCAGCATATTGCACTGTAGAACAAGCTATGATTGAAAAAGACAATCCCAAAAAGGATGTATTAGCAGACAAAGCCACAGAATTGTTGACAAAAGCAGAAAACATTTTAGGGAAGGAAAATTCTGAGATCGACGTAATTAAAAGTATGATTGCCACCACTCACATGACTGTTGATCCGCAAAGCAGGTATATGACTTACATGCCTGACATTAATGAAAATATAAAGAAAGCAGAATCGTTGGATCCGACCAATCCTCGTCCTTATTTATTAGATGCTGAAAATAAATTTTATACGCCTGAGCAATTTGGCGGCGGTAAAGATGTTGCTAAAGAATATTTTGACAAAGCAACCACGCTTTATCAGAATTTTAAACCTGAAACAGATTTGTCTCCAAGCTGGGGTAAACCCGCTTTGCAATATTTTCTTTCGCAATATAAATAAATGATATGCCTGCAAATGAAATAAAAATGACAGAAAAAGAAAGTCTCGAATTGATCACCTCAATGATCAATAGAGCAAAAGAAAAGGTTAATGAATCAGGTACCTTGTACTTAATCTGGGGATGGTTAATATTATTTTGTTGCCTGGTACAATTTGTAGGCTTGCATTTTTTAAATTATCCAAATGCCTATTTAATTTGGTTTTTAACATGGATTCTGGCTATATACCAGGTTTTCTATATCAGGAAAAAAAGGAAAAGCAGTACCGTAAAAACCTACATGCGTGAAATAAACGGTTACGTGTGGTTGGTTTTTTTTATATGCATGATATTGATCTTTTTCATTGAATCCCGGTTTCAGGTATATTCTATTTCTAACCCTCTTTTATTGGTTCTTTATGGTATGCCCACTTTTTTATCTGGTATTATTTTAAAATTTAAGCCTTTAATAATTGGAGGAATTTGTTGCTGGGCGCTTTCTGTTTTGTCAACTTTTATCCCGTTTGACTATCAATTGTTATTAATTGCTATAGCGATTATTTCAGCCTGGATTGTACCTGGATATATTTTGAAACAAAATTCTAAAAAAGAAAATTATTGAAAGCCAAGCTATTAACAGAATAAACTTAACTCTTTAAATATGACAAGAAAAAGATTTTATAAGAACCTCGCAAATCAGAATAATGCAGTTTAAAGAACTGGATCCGATTTTACACTCACAGTTACGCCTTGCTGTTATGTCACTGTTAATAAGTGTTAAGGAGGCAGAGTTTACTTTTTTAAAAGGAAAAACCAATGCTACTTCAGGAAACCTAAGTGTACAGATAACAAAATTAAAAGAAGCAGGCTATATTGATATTACCAAACAATTCAATAATAATTACCCACAAACAATTTGTAAAATTACTCCTAAAGGAATTGAAGCTTTTGAAAATTATGTAAAAGCCCTTCAAACTTATATGAATCTTTAAATTTACTTTAACCAAAATAAAAATATGCGAAATTTCTTCGTTTACTATTACATTTAATTTTTACATAATTCGACCTCCACCCGTTTTCGTTTAACTTTTTTCACTGAATTCAAGCTTTACTTAAGCAATTTTTAATTAATCTTTCATATTATTATTAAATATATTTAAATAATATTTAGCAATGTATTGAAATAATAAATAGATTTGACTAATTTTAAACGAATATGAAAAAAGTTAATTTAAGCAAGTCTGCCCCTTTTATTATTTTGATGGTAGTTGCGATAGCGGCCTTATTTGTTCCTTCATTTTCAAATTTTAAAGATGCCGGGACTTATAACTCAGCTGATATTACCTGGATACTTGTGGCTACGGCGTTGGTCTTCCTGATGACACCTGGCCTTGCTTTTTTTTACGGCGGAATGGTGCACAGAAAAAACGTTCTGTCTACCATGATCAAAAGTTTTGTAGCAGCAGGTATAGTAAGTATACTCTGGATTACTGTAGGTTATAGTTTAGCTTTTGGAGATTCTATTGGCGGTTTCATTGGAAACCCTCTTACTCATCTTTTTTTTAAAGGTGTCAATTCAGGTGCTCCATGGAGTTTGGCACCCTCAATACCACTTTTATTATTTGCCTTGTTTCAGTTAATGTTTGCCATTATAACTCCTAGCCTTGTAGTAGGCGCAGTTGCAGAAAGAACCCGTTTTTCTTCGTATATCCTTTTTATTGTAATGTTTAGCCTATTTGTATACGCACCAATTGCCCATTGGACCTGGAATCCAAAAGGATTTTTGTTTAAAATGGGCGTTCTGGATTTTGCCGGGGGAACTGTTGTTCATATTTCTGCAGGTTGTGCCGCACTTGCAGGCGCGATTGTTTTGAAAAGAAGAAAAGTGCATAAAGAACACAAAGAAATTCCTCCGGCAAATATTCCATATGTTCTTATCGGAACGGGTCTACTTTGGTTTGGATGGTTTGGCTTCAATGCAGGTTCTGCGTTGGCGGCTAACTCGTTGGCTGTTTCAGCATTTGCTACTACTAACACCGCTGCTGCTGCTGCCGGATTGACCTGGATGTTTTTTGATGTTTTAAGAGGTAAAAAGCCTTCCGTTTTAGGTTTTTGCATTGGCGCCGTTGTAGGTCTTGTTGCCATTACTCCTGCTTCAGGCTATGTAGCTATTCCGCAAAGTATTTTTATAGGTTTTGTTGCTGCAATTATCTCTAACCTTGCTGTTTATTATAAATCAAAATCTCCTTTAGACGATACATTAGATGTGTTTCCATGTCATGGTATCGGAGGAATTGTGGGAATGATCCTTACAGGTGTTTTTGCCACCAAAACTATTAATGCCGGTGGAAACGACGGATTATTTTATGGAAATCCTGCTTTCTTTTTTACGCAATTAAAAGGTTTGGGAATTGTGATCGCCTATAGTTTTTCCGTTTCTTATGGGATTTTTAAATTCATCAATTGGATAATGCCAATGAGAGTAAGCGAAGCTGATGAAGAAATGGGATTAGATGCTTCGCAACATGATGAAAAATACTTACAGGGAACTTTATTAGTAAGACATCCAGAAGGCACGATGGAACAGGAAGTATCAAATGATTCTGCCCCGCAGAGTGAAAAAGTTCTACAGGCTTCTGTGCTGTTAAAAAGTAAAGGTGCTTTTACTGATGAATTAAAAGCAAAAGAAGTACACAACAATCATAAATTTTCTAACAGCTAAATTTTATACAAACATGCTACTCTTATGACTCTAATATATAGTAAACAAGAAAGGGAACAGCTTTGATGTTAACTTCTGTAAAAAGTTAACTGCTACCCCCTTTCCATTTTTAACCTTTAATTCTACAACAATGTTAAGAAAAATTTTGACATCATGTGTCATTTTGTGCACAATTAATTCTGCTTGTGCACAAACTGATTCAGTTGCACCTGTGTCACCTGCTCCAACAATTACCGGATCAGTTGATACATATTTCAGGTACAACTTCGCTAATCCAAAGGATGGATCGACCAACAACTTCACCAGTTTTACCAATTCTCAAAATTCATTTCAACTTGGCATGGCAAGCGTACGGGCTGATCATACTTTTGGAAAAGCAAGCGCCACTGTAGATTTAGGTTTTGGGCCACGAGCTGAAGAATTTTCTTATGGAGATCCTACTCATCCAACCTTATTTGCTGTAAAACAGGCTTATTTAAGCTATGCCATCAGTGATAAGTTCAAATTGACTATGGGAAAATGGATGACCCATATCGGTTACGAATTAACAGATGCTTATCTAAATCGTAACTACAGTATGGACTACATGTTTTCTTATGGGCCATTTTCCCATACCGGTTTAAAGGCTGATATCGGTCTTGGAGCAAAAAGTGCTTTAATGATTGGTGTAGCCAATTCTACAGATGTAGTGGCTGAAGCCGGTTCAAGAAGATATGCCATAGCGCAGTATAGTACTGCAACTGCAGATGGTAAGTTTTTAGCTTATGTAAATTACCAGGGGTCATACGGAGGCTCATTTGGTGTTACCCAGTTTGATGTAGTACTCACTGATGCAGTAACCAGTAAATTTAGCCTGGGCTATAATGGTACAGTGCAATCTGTAAAACCTAAACGTGGTTCAAGTAACAGCTGGTGGGGATCTGCTTTATACTTTACTGTTGATCCAACAAGTACTTTCGGCATCACGTTGAGAACAGAATATTTTGACAATAAAAAAGCAGTTGTTGCTGCCCCTGGAACCAGCATTTTCGATGTCACCTTATCACCTAATTTCAAAGTTGGAAATCTCACTATCATTCCTGAATTAAGGCTAGATGCTGCGAAAGATCCTGTTTTTGAAAAAAATGATAATTCACCAACCAAATCAACATTTACCGGCATTCTTGCTGCCACATACCACTTTTAAAGGACCAAACAATTTTTGTAAACTTATTAAACTTAAATTATGAGATTATTTGATTTAAAAAGGAGCTTCAGAAGCCCCAAAAAAGGAACGATAAAAGTTTTAATTCCATTAATGCTTTTATTATTTATCATTCTTGCCCTTCCTTCGTTTGCACAGGATGCAACTGGAGCACATACTGGAACAATAAATGATATTGCTGCTTCAACAGCAGGTAAACCAACCCTTGAAGAAGTGGGCGCTGCTGCCGGCCACAACCAAATTGCCATCAATATAGTATGGACTTTAGTAGCTGGCTTTCTGGTTATGTTTATGCAAGCTGGCTTTGCAATGGTAGAAACCGGCTTTACCCAAAAGAAGAATGTGGCCCATACCATGGGAATGAATTTCATGGTATACGGTATTGGTATCCTCGGATTTTGGATCTGTGGTTTTGCTATTATGTTTGGCGGAGGGCTTAATATTGCCGCCTTAGGCGGAATGCCTGGAGTTATTCCACATGAATATACTGTTAGTCTATTTGGACATGACTTTGGCTTAGCGGGTCATGCTGGTTTTTTCCTGAATAGTAAAGTGTATGATGTCGGCATATTTACTTTATTCCTGTTCCAAATGGTATTTATGGATACAACCGCTACCATCCCAACAGGATCTATGGCTGAAAGATGGTCCTTCAAATCATTCATTATTTATGGCTTCTTTATTTCAATG
>JBBQWJ010000046.1:0-17193 GCA_038210685.1 Chitinophagales bacterium
TAATTTTTTTACACTATCCTTAATTGGCTTTTTAACTTCAGTGGGTTGCCCCCTTTTCATTACAGTAACAATGTAATACTGATCATTAATGAAAACCTTCTCTTTTTTTAACTTCATCAATTCCGTTTCTCTTGCGCCGGAATGAAAGAATATTTGTAAGAAACGCCAGAAATTAAAATAATTTTCCATCAGGTATTTATTGATTTTTTTTCTTTCCTCCTGGGTCAGGACTTCTCTCATTGTTTTTATAGTTGTCTTCTTTTCAATATCTCTCACAGGATTACTTTCAATTGTTTCCACGTTGAGCAACTCTTTAAACAATAAACTCAAGTAGGCCTTATATTTATTGTACCTCTTAGCACTCCAATGAGCAATGTGTTCCGAGCAATTATCTAATATACTTAAAATATTCCTTCGTTTGATTTCATTAATTGGCTTGTGAGACAACTGAAGCCGTGTTGCTGCTTCTGAAACACCTTTAATTACACTTCTAATGTCACTCATGGTCGATTCCTCATATTCAAGACGATCATAAGCTAATTTGAGTGCCCTATTAAATCCACAATCAGGAGCAATAATATAATCTGAATTTTCTGTAATTACTTCGTTAAGTTTTGGATTATAACCTTGCCTTTCAACTAAATCTTTCTCGATTTTTAGCAATTCTTTGACAGTTTCCCTGCGCTCGTATAGCGTTTTCAAGCTATTAATGCCTCCTTTTATTATTTTCAGTTTCCCTTTCTTGAATTCAGGCGAGTAGTATCTATAGTAAATAAACCATTTCCTGTGTAAAGGCGCATTGGAAGAGTTCCAATTCTTTGGGGTTACATTTAATCCGGAGTATGAGCAACCGTTTTTTAATAGTATCATAGTTCAAAATTTAAAAGTGTTAACTTTTTTGTTAACTCTTGGGTTATTTGACTATGAGTTCTAAAAAATAAAAAAGGTTGAAACTACTATTACTATTGAGTTTCAACCTTTGTGGTGTGGGGCGGGATCGAACCGCCGACACAAGGATTTTCAGTCCTTTGCTCTACCGACTGAGCTACCGCACCAACGGGCGGCAAAAATAGAATTATTCAATTAAAATAAAAATTCCTTTTTGCTTTTTTTTTAATTTCCGTATTCACATAAGAATTTTATTCTCACAATTTTCAATTGTTCTAATGAATAATTGCCATCAGAGAGTTCTTCTTTTGCAATCTCAAGGCTAGAGGTTTCGCAGCCTTTAAAATAATCGATGATCTCTTCTCTTTCATACTCTTCCATAAAGTCCTCGATTGCATAGTCAAGATTCAGTTTTGTACCACTGGCAACAATGGTTTCCATCTCTTCAAGTAGTTCAGGAAGTTTCAGCGTACGATTTTTGGCTATCGTTTCCAGTGGCATTTTTTTATCAACGTTCTGGATAATGAAAATTTTATTATTATTCCTGTTAACCACACTTTTCATTACAAAGTCATCAGGCTTTTCAATATCATTTTCTTCCACATACTTCTCAATAAGATTGATAAAAGGTCTACCAAATTTAAGCGCCTTTCCAACACTTACCCCCTGGCATTTTTCTAATTCCTTTAATGTGGTAGGATAAAGTGTAGCCATATCTATCAGGCTGTTCTCAAGGAAGATTACAAAAGGAGGCAAACTGCGTTTTTTGGCTTCCTGCTGGCGCAAATCTTTTAATAACCCAATAAGCTTTTCATCTGCAGCTACCGCTTCCCCGGTCTCAGGGCTATCTTCTTCTTCATCTCCATCTGTTTCATAGATGTGATTTAAGGCAATCTTAAAGGAGGTTGGCTTTTTTAAGAATGATTCGCCTTTTTTTGTGCTTTTCAAAACTCCATAATCTTCTATATCTTTTTGAATCAGATTTTCAAGAAGCATTTGACGTATTAATGAATTCCAAAAATGCTCATCCTTGCCTTTTCCCGACCCAAACACGGGCTTTTCCTCGTGCCGGTACATTTTTATCTGTGGATTTAGCTTTCCGACAATAACAGGTATCATATAAGTAATAGGGAATCTTTCTTCCAATGCCTTGATGGCTTTTAAGGCAATCAAAGCTTCACCTTTTGCCTCAACAAGCTCTTTAGGATTTTTACAATTATCACACTTGCCTCCACAATTGTCCTGTTCATATTTTTCTCCAAAATAGTTCATCAGCATTTTTCTCCTGCACACACCGCTTTCAGAGTAAGCAACTGTTTCGTTGATCAATTGAGCTCCAATTTCCCTTTCGCTTAAAGATTTATCGCGCATTAAATGCTCCAGCTTTGCAACATCTTTATGTGAATAATAAAGCAAGCATTTCCCTTCCAGTCCATCGCGGCCGGCACGGCCAGTCTCCTGGTAATAATTTTCTATGGATTTAGGAATATTATAATGAATCACGAACCGAATATCCGGCTTGTCTATGCCCATACCGAATGCTATGGTGGCCACGATCACCTGGATTTCTTCGCCCAAAAACTGATCCTGCCTTTTCGATCTTAATTTGGTATCAAGACCCGCATGGTATGCCACAGCCTGAATTCCATTTGCCATTAAGGTCTGAGCCAGCTCCTCCGTTGTTTTGCGGTTAAGGGTATAAATAATACCGCTTTTACCTTTATTTTGAGAAATAAATTTTACAATACTTTTTATCGCCTGTTCTTTTTTTACCTTAGGCACTACCTCATAATAAAGATTAGAACGATTGAAAGATGAGATAAAAATATTAGGATCGCGAAGGCCCAGATTTTTTATAATATCACTTTGAACTTTTGGTGTTGCGGTAGCCGTCAAAGCAATTACGGGTATTGTTTTGTCTATCTCATCCATTATTTCACGCAATCGCCTGTATTCCGGCCTAAAATCATGTCCCCATTCACTTATACAATGCGCTTCGTCAACAGCAAAAAAAGAAATTTTTAACCCTTTAAAAAATTCAACGTTTTCTTCTTTTGTCAAGGTCTCCGGAGCCACATATAAAAGCTTGGTACTCCCGGACAGAAGATCATCTTTTACAATTTTCTGTTGACCTTTATTTAAAGAACTGTTTAGGAAGTGGGCAATATTGTCAGTGCTACTGTATCCGCGAACTAAGTCAACCTGGTTTTTCATCAGGGCGATTAAGGGCGAAACAACTATAGCGCAACCTTCACTAATAATTGCAGGTAATTGATAACACAAACTTTTTCCTCCCCCGGTAGGCATAATAACAAAGGTGTCTTTTCCGGAAAGAAGACTATTGATAATATCTTTTTGAGGTTCTTTAAAAGAATTAAAGCCAAAATGTTTTTGGAGCTGTTCTGCAAGAATAATGTCGTTTGCTGCTGTCTCGTTGTTACTTTTATTTGACTTTTGGATTTTTGGATTTTTGGATTTTACTGTGGACATGGTTTTTCGTTTCTACTAATCAATCTAAAAAGGATTCAAAGTTAATTCTTTAATTGAAAAATTAGGTTAAAGTTATTCTACAAAAATTCGGGTTTATTGAATTAATTGCGTTAAGATACGAAGTTTTCGTCTTAATAAAACAAAATCCTTTGCTTTGTTCAACCATTCATTTCAAGTACGTTTGCATTCATTTAAAAGAAATTATTCATATTTGAAAATCAGACTGAAATAAAGAACCTTTTGAATTAACTTAATGGCAAATACTATTATCACTACCGGTAAACAAACAATTATTGCAGAATCTCATTCTGTAGCGGCACTGGTAAATTACATAAATGAGGATTTTGAAAAGGCCGTTTCAAAAATTTTTGAATCAAAAGGGCGCTTGGTAATAAGTGGTATAGGAAAAAGTGCCATTATTGCTCAAAAAATTGTTGCCTCTCTTAACAGTACGGGCACACCTGCGCTTTTTTTACATGCAGCTGATGCAATTCATGGCGATATAGGAATGGTGCAACAAGATGATGTGGTAATGATAATCAGCAAAAGTGGAGACAGCCCTGAGATTAAGGTTTTAGTTCCTCTCATAAAAAATTTCAACAACACTCTAATTGCCGTGTGTGGAAATATGCAAAGCTATCTGGCCAAATGTGCTGATATCGTTCTTAATACTACAGTTGAGGAGGAGGCTTCACCTTTTAACCTTGCACCAACAAGCAGTACAACAGCCCAATTGGTAATGGGTGATGCAATTTGTGTATGCCTTATGGAATTACGCGGATTTGGTTCAGAAGATTTTGCGAAATTTCACCCTGGAGGCACATTGGGTAAAAAATTATACATGCGCGTGGCTGAACTTTCAATAAATAATGAGAAACCTGCTGTAAACGCAGAAAGTTTATTGAAAGATGTTATTATTGAAATCACAAAAAAGCGTTTAGGCGTCACTGTTGTACTGGATAATGATGAAAAAATTATTGGCATTATAACAGATGGAGATCTTAGAAGAATGTTGGAGAAAGATTTGTATCATGCAGGAGCAAAAGCCAAGGACATAATGACTTCAAAGCCTAAAACAATTGAAAGCAAATCGCTTGCGGTTAATGCCCTTGAAATTATGAGAAACAAAAATATAACGCAGTTAATTGTAACTGAGGATAGCAAATACCTGGGAATTATACATTTACATGACCTGATTAAAGAAGGTATTATTTAAACCATAACCATGATAAAGAACAAAAACAATTATGTGGCCATCATGGCCGGGGGAATCGGAAGCCGTTTCTGGCCTGTGAGCCGGGTTGATCTTCCCAAGCAATTTTTAGATATTTTAAACACGGGTAAGACTCTTATACAATCTACATTCGAACGCTTTGCACAATATATCCCAGTTGAAAATATTTATATTGTAACTTCTTATCAATACAAAGAGATTACACACAAACAATTGCCGGATTTACCAGAGGAAAATATTGTGTGTGAACCATCAAGAAAAAACACCGCTCCCTGCGTTGCCTATATTTCTTATAAAATACAACAATTAAACCCTGATGCTAATTTGATTTGTGCTCCTGCAGATCATCTTATACTCGATGATGTGGCGTTTATTAAAACAAGTCTCGAAGCGCTGGAGTTTACAGAAAAGAACAATGCACTTCTTACGCTGGGAATAAAACCTTTTCAACCTAACACAGGATATGGTTATATTCAATACGAACAGCAGTCCGTGAGCGATGGTATTTATAAGGTAAAAACATTTACAGAAAAACCTGACCTTGAATTAGCAAAAACATTTATTGCAAGTGGCGATTTTTTATGGAACGCCGGAATTTTTGTGTGGCAAACAAAAAATATCATCACCGCATTTGAAAAATACCTGCCCGAAATGCATGAGCTTTTTGACGGCGCAAAAACGGCAATGAATTCAGAATTGGAAAAAGAAGCAATTGATGTAATTTATCCTTTGTGTGTGAGCATTTCTATAGATTATGGAATTTTGGAGAAAGCAGATAATGTGTATGTCATTCCTTCTTCGTTCGGTTGGAGCGATTTGGGAACATGGGGAAGTGCATACGAAAACCTGGAAAAAGATTATTATGAAAATGCGGTTGCAGGTGATAATATTATTCTTTTTGAATCAACAAAGAACATCGTTCATACCACCGGTGATAAATTAATATTATTACAAGGCCTGGATGATTTTATAGTAGTTGATACTCCTGATGCACTATTAGTTTGCAAAAAAGAAAATGAACAAAGTATCAAAGAATATCTTGCAGAAATTAGAAGAAATAAGGGAGATAAATATTTATAATTTCTCAAAATTATAAAGTATGCAGCCTTTTGTTTCAAGTAAACTGCCCAATACGGGCGTATCCATTTTTACCGTAATGAGTGTGATGGCGGCTGAACACCAGGCTATAAACCTGGGCCAGGGAACTCCTGATTTTGAAATAAATCAAGAATTGATCGATCTTGTTGCTAAAGCCATGAAAGATGGCCACAATCAATATACTCATAGGAACGGATTACTTTTATTAAGAGAGGCAATCGCAGAAAAAATCAATTTTTTATATGGTAGCCAAGTTGATCCTTCTACTGAAATTACAATTACTCCCGGCGCTACTTATGCCATTTATACAGCTTTAACCACAGTATTGAATCCGGGTGATGAAGTAATTGTATTTGAGCCGGCTTATGATAGTTATGTTCCTAACATTAAGGTTAATGGTGCTGTTCCGGTTTTAATCCAATTAGAATATCCTGAATACAAAATTGATTGGAACGTTGTAAAAGAAAAGATTACACCGGCTACCAAAATGATCATGCTTAACTCGCCTAATAATCCCACAGGCAAAATCCTTGATAAAAACGATATTCAACAACTGAGAGAAATCGTGAAAGGAACCGACCTGTTTATTCTTAGCGACGAAGTTTATGAACATATCATCTTTGACGAAAAACAACACGAAAGCATTTTAAAATATCCAGATCTTTTAGAAAGAAGTTTTGTGGTATTTTCTTTCGGTAAAGTATACCAATGCACCGGTTGGAAAATGGGATACTGTGTTGCTCCGGATCGGCTTATGAAAGAATTTTTAAAAGTACATCAATACAATAGTTTTTGTTGTAATACACCAATTCAATATGCACTCTCAAATTTTATCGGACACAAAAATGAATATCTACTGCTGGGAACTTTTTTCCAGGAGAAAAGGGATTATTTTAAAAACCTGATGTCAGAAACAAAATTTGTCCCACTTCCATCTTTTGGCAGTTATTTTCAACTTTACAGCTACGCTGAAATAAGTACTGATTCTGAATTTGAATTTGCAAAAAAGCTAACTGAAAAAGCCGGCGTTGCCACTATTCCGGTTTCTGCATTTTATCAAAATGGAAATGAAAACCAGGTGGTTCGTTTCTGTTTTGCAAAAAAAGAACAAACATTGGACGAAGCAGTGCACCGCCTACTTGATTATCAAAATCACCACATATAAATAACTGTTATTAAGCTACTTCTCATTACAATATTGTGCAAATGATTGGGCTTTAGGTAAAAAAATCAACAATTTGCACGTGCAATTCTACCTGTTTCCGATAAATACAACTGAAATGACTTAATGGAACATATTTTGTTCACATTGCCTATATCATTAATCTTAAATAATAATTATGAAAAAGTTAAGTATTGCAACAATTATTGCAGGCGCAATGATTTTCTCTGCCTGCAACGGAAATACAAATTCAACGAGTACTACTGACAGTACCAATACAATGAGCTCCTCAGATACTGGTATGAATACAATGAACAATACTGATACTTCCAAAGCAACGGTTGATCAGAATGCGGTGGATTTTGCACAAGAAGCAGCTTCAGGAGGAATGATGGAAGTGCAGGTAGGCAATCTTGCCCAAAAAGATTCAAAAAACAAGGCAATCCAGGAATATGGTAAAATGTTGGTAGATGATCATACAAACGCCAACAATGATTTAAAAGATATTGCCAGTAAGAAAAATATTAACCTGCCTACCACAGTCACAAGTGATCAGCAGGATAAGATAGATAAATTAAGTAAGGAAACCGGTTCGGATTTTGATAAAGACTTTATTTCTATGGCTATTGATGACCATCAAAATGACATTGATAAGTTCAAAAAAGCAGGAGAAAACATCACCGATCAGGATCTAAAAGACTTTATAGTAAAGACGCTGCCAACCCTTCAAAAACACCTGGATAAGGCTAAAGAGATAAAAAAGAAAATGTAAATACCAGGGATAAAAAAGGGGGTGCCATGTTTGCACTCCTTTTTTTTATTTAAAAATAGCTTCCAAATTAAGGTACGATAACTTTCTGCAAATAAAACACAACTACATTTTAAGAAACTAAAATATTTACTATATATTTACTAAATTTATTAGTGTTAATAAATTTTAATTTCTATATTTGCCTAACAAATACCTTTACCATTTATAATTCTCATATAATATAGATATTATGGCAGCAAATACTCCGGATAAATTATCCGAAAAACTAAAAGCTTTAAAACTTACTATTGATAAAATAGATAAAGATTACGGAAAGGGAAGTGTGATGATGATGAATGAGCGTTCGCAGGAACCTCACGAAACCATTTCATCCGGATCTATAGGATTAGATGTAGCGTTGGGCATTGGCGGTCTTCCTAAAGGAAGAGTAGTTGAAATTTATGGACCGGAATCTTCAGGTAAAACCACGTTAGCGATCCATGTAATTGCAGAAGCTCAAAAAAAAGGTGGAATGTGTGCCATTATTGATGCCGAACATGCATTTGATAATGTTTACGCCAAAAAAATAGGTGTAAATGTGGACAATCTTTTAATAAGCCAGCCTGATTATGGAGAACAAGGTTTGGAGATTGCAGACAGGTTAATACTTTCAGGCGCTTTGGATGTTGTAGTAATAGATTCTGTTGCCGCACTTGTACCAAAAGGAGAATTGGAAGGAGAAATGGGTGATAGCAAAATGGGATTGCAGGCTCGGTTAATGAGCCAGGCGATGAGAAAACTAACAGCGACTATTAGCAAAACAAATTGTTGTTGCATTTTTATTAACCAGCTCCGCGATAAAATAGGCGTTATGTTCGGCAATCCTGAAACTACTACGGGTGGTAATGCTTTAAAGTTTTATTCTTCTGTAAGATTGGATATTCGAAGAATGGCCCAAATAAAAGATGGCGACCAATCTATTGGAAATCGTGTAAAAGTTAAAGTGGTTAAGAATAAAATGGCTCCTCCTTTCCGCATCGCGGAATTTGATATTATTTTTGGCAGCGGAATTTCGAAAGTTGGGGAAATAATTGATATGGGTGTGGAACTGGGAATAGTCCAAAAAAGTGGAAGCTGGTTTAGTTACGATACTACAAAACTTGGCCAGGGCCGTGAAGCAGTAAAGCAACTTTTTATTGATAATCCTGATTTGGCAAATGAAATAGAAGCAAAAATAAGAGCTAAAATTGCTGAAGGAGTAATTTAGAATTAAATTTTATTATACAAATTTAAAGACCTGTTTTCGAACAGGTTTTTTTTAATCAAAAAAAGAGAACTTTTTTATTAGGATACATTTTTTAATAAATCGAAAATAAAAAAGTAGAACATTTGTTGCTTTACTGTACTTTATAAACCAAACTGTCTACTAATCTCCAACATTCTTTCTATTGGTTTTTTAGAAGCTTGTATCAGTTTTTCCTCCATAATTATTTCAGGCTCTTCATATTTCATGCACAAATACAACTTCTCAAGCGTGTTTAATTTCATATACGGACAATCGTTACAAGCGCAAGAATTATTAGGTGGTGCCGGAATAAAAGTTTTAAAAGGTGATTGAATTTGCATTTGGTGAATGATGCCCGATTCAGTAGCAACGATAAATTCAGTGGCCGGATCTTGAGAACTATATTTCAACAATGCGCTTGTACTTCCAATATAATCAGCCTCTTTCAAAACTGCTTCTTCACATTCAGGATGTGCTATAACTTTTGCATTGGGATGGCGCATCTTAAGTTTCGTGATCTTTTCAAGGCTGAATATTTCATGAACCATACACGACCCATTCCACAAAATCATATTTCTTCCTGTTTTTTTTATTAAATAAGCGCCTAAATTTTTATCAGGAGCGAATATAATTTTTTGTCCTTTTGGCAAGCTTTTGATAATTGCTTCTGCGTTGGATGAAGTACAAATTATATCGCTCAAAGCTTTTATTTCTGCAGAACAATTGATGTAAGTAATCACAATATGATCTGGATATTTCTCCTTAAACATTTTAAAAGCTTCTGCCGGCGCAGAATCAGCAAGTGAACAACCGGCTTTCAAATCCGGTAATAAAACTTTCTTTCCCGGGTTAAGAATTTTTGCAGTTTCAGCCATAAAATGTACACCGGCAAAAACAATTATATCAGCAGTGGTCGACTGCGCTTTTTGTGCAAGGGCAAGGCTGTCTCCAATAAAATCTGCAACATCCTGGATATCAGGTTCCTGGTAATAGTGAGCAAGTACGATGGCATTTTTTTCAATTTTTAAGCGTTCAATTTCTGAGAAGAGGTCCAAGGTAACATCAATCTCCAGATCAAGAAAACCTTTTTTGTCTAAATTTTTTTTTGCCTCTTCAATGTTAATATCTGTCATAGTATTTAGTATTAATACTCTATTAATTTAAAAGCCTATTACTATTAGGTATGTGAATTTGTGGATAGATTGCTTTTTATTTTTGATGCAAAATTAAATTATCCTTGTTATCCACATCTATCCACATTATTTTAACAGTACCATATCTATCGCCCATCTTATTTAAAACATGATTTTAACAGGATGTTGATAAAATTGGACGTTAATAAAATTATTGAACTTTTTTTAAAAATTTTTGTGAATTGACATGGGAGAAAATGTTTCTTCTTCTGCTTAAAATTGAAAACTTCCTAAAACCAGCTTATTTATTAGATGTTATTCAACAAAATATTTTGGAAAATATGGCTTTTCCCACAGGAAAAAAAATTTTCCCACAGGCGATTGTTGAAAACATTTTTTTCTTTTTTCAGAATAAACATTTTTTTAAAAACTGTGGTAAATCAAAAACACTACCAGCGCTAATCGAGATAGGTTATCCACAGTTTGTTCCTATTCTATTTTACACTATTTTTGCGGCCTTATTTCAAATTTAAGAGAATATACAATATGTCAATCATTCAGACAATTCGTGAAAAAGGGGCTGTAGTAGTAATTGCTCTCATAGGTATAAGCCTTGTTGCTTTTATTTTAATGGATTCTATGAGCAGCAGGCGCGGAGGCTCTTTGTTCGGTAACAATAACTCTACTGCTGTAGGTATTGTAAATGGTGAAAAAATTAATATCAATACTTTTAACGACCAGGTAAAAGAGACGGAACAACAATATCCAAATGCTGGTTCTTCTCAAAATAACCAGATTATGGAATCTGTTTGGAACCAAATGGTTGCAGAAAAAATAGTAGAAGGGCAGTTTCAAAAATTAGGAATAACCTTTACTCCTGATGAAATGAGTTCAATTATGTTTAGCGACCAGGCTCCTCAGCAGTTAAAACAAGCATTCACTGATAAAAACACAGGCGAATACGACATTGAGCAGGCAAAGCAATGGTGGGCTCAAACAAAGAAAAATCAAAATGAACAACAACGGAGCGCTATTATTTCACAAATAATAGATCCGATGCGTTTAAATGCTCTTTACAGAAAATATACTTCAATGATTGCGGGAAGTATGTATCAGCCGAAGTGGCTTGTGAAAGAACAAAGCGAGGAAAAAAATCAATTTGCTAAAATATCATATGTAGCTGTTCCTTATACCCAGGTGAGCGACAGCGCTGTAAAAGTTACCGATGCTGATATTCAAACTTATCTTGAAAAGAATAAATTAAAATATAAGCAGGAACCGGGCATTATGCTTTCTTATGTTTCATTCAGCGCCGCCGCAAATGCAGGAGATAGCGCAAAGATCTTACAGTCTTTAGAAGATTTGAAACCCCAATTTGCCGCAGATTCAAATGCTAAATTTTTCCTTGGAAGAAATTCTTCTGTTATTCCTTATTCAGACACGTATGTTCCACAATCAAAGATTCAATCAGCAAAAAAGGATTCTCTTATTTCTTTACCTTTAGGAAGTGTTGTTGGTCCATATGAAGAAAATGGCGATTATGTGCTTGCAAAAAAAATTGACAGCAAAGTAATGCCTGATACTATTAAATGTCGTCATATTTTATTAGGAACGGTTAATCCGCAAACCCAACAACCTATAATGGATGACTCTACGGCTCACAGGATTGCAGATAGTATTGCTACTGCAATAAAGAATGGTGCAAACTTTGATTCTCTGAGTGCAAAATATTCAACTGATGAGGCGGCCAAACAACAAAATGGTGTAATGACTTTTGACCTTCAAACCATTGAAAGTGATAATTTTTCTAAACCCTTTGCCGATTTTTTATTAAACGATAAAGGAGAAACAAAGAAAGTAGTAAAAACACAATTTGGATGGCATTACATTGAAATTCTTGATAAAAAAGATTTTCAGCCAAGCTATAAGATTGCCTACATGGCCAAAGAAATAGCACCAAGTGATCAAACGATAAATACAGCAAACACCGAGGCTATAAAATTATCAGGATACGCAAAAGATGTAAAATCCTTTAATGATTATGTGGCTAAAAACGGCTTGAAACAAGTACAAGTTCCTACGGAAATAAAAGAAAACGATTACCAGGTTGGTCAGCTTCAGGATGCCAGGGCTATTGTAAGATGGGCTTTTGATGCAAAGCAAGGCCAGGTGTCTGATCCTTTTTCTATAAAGGATGATTTTATCGTAGCCATTGTTGACAAAAGAATGAAGGAAGGACTTCCTGATGTAAGTACTGCACGTCCCGAGGTTGAAGGAATTATAATCAACAATAAAAAAGCGGACATCATTAAAAATAAATTAAACAATCCTTCAACGTTGGAAGCAGCGGCAGCGCCTTACCATTTGCAGGTTTTATCAACAGGCGAAGATTCAACCCTCACTTTTGATGCGCCGATAATAAATGGAATCGGGCATGAACCAAATGTGGCCGGAGCGGCATTTAATAAAACCTTTCAATCAAAAGTTTCTCCCGCCTTTGCCGGAAATTCAGGTGTGTTTGTAATAAAAGTAAATGGCGTTTATTCAAAACCGCCGGTAAATGAAGCAATGCAAAAGTTGCAAATGAATGATGAACTCAATAAAAATATCCAGTCTACCTTGAGCGCGTCTTTTGAGGAGTTAAAAAATATTGCTGAAATAAAAGATTACAGAAGTAGATTTTTTTAAATAAAATTTAAGTTTTTTCGAAAGCCACCTCTGGAAAGGTGGCTTTTTCTTTTACAAGACTCTTATGAAAAGGGCAAAAGGGATTTTGTAACTTTACCTAAATAGAAATTATGGAAGACACAATCATAAATAAAGTTGCTCAAAGTGCATTGGTAACTTTAGATCTTGAAAAGTTTTATCCCACAGGAGAAGTGGTAACTTTTGATCTAAAGGATTATTTATTCATGGAATTAATTTTAAAAGAAAAGGAATATCGTGAAACTTTAAAAAACTTTGACTGGAGTATTTATAAAAATAAAAATGTTGCCATTACCTGTTCTGCAGATGCGATCATTCCTCTTTGGGCTTATATGCTTGCCGTTACTTATATGCAGCCTTTTGCAAAAGATATTGTTTTTGGCACCGCAGATGAAGCTTTGAATATTTTGTTTATAAAAAAACTGCAGCAAATTGATCCGAAAGAATTTGAAAATAAGAGAGTCGTTGTAAAAGGTTGTGGCGATAAAAAAATTCCGGAAAACGCTTTTGTTGAAATCACAAAAATCCTTCAGCCTGTTGTTAAAAGTATTATGTACGGAGAACCTTGCAGTACAGTTCCAATTTATAAAAGGAAATAACAGGCTTTCTTTTGGAAATTAAAAATCATGCGAATTTCTTGGTTTACTGGTTATACCTCTAAGCCTATTTATTTTTGAACCCAAACAGAAACTGAACCGCCCCGGCAGAAGAATTTTCCCCATCCATCTTTATTAACCTTTACCTCTTCCGTTCTTTTTTGTAACAAATCTATAAAGATGGTACCTGCATATCTTTTTCCTATTTCCATATTTTTGTAACCGTCATCACCATTGGATAATAATACAGCACAACCTGTATGTTGTTCATCCCCTTCTCTTATCCAGCCGACGCAGTTTTTGTGATTAAAATAATCACGTGTCGGTCCATAAGAATTGTTGTGACGCGCTTGTATCAACTTTTCCAAATCTTCTACTTTTTCCAGCCATATCTCATATTCGTTTCCATCTTCGCCCCTATCTCTATAATGCGCGCCATAAATATCAGGATAGAAAATGCAGGGATAACCCTCAAAACGAAGAAGAATGAGCGAATACGCAATGGCTTTAAACCAGGATTCTACCGGAGCTTCAAGCGCTTGCAACGGCTGTGTATCATGGTTATCAACAATTGTTACAGCTCTTTCAGCATAAACTTTTAATAAGGTATTGTCAAAAATTTTTCGCATGTCGTACTTCTTACCTGAGACAGAAGCGTCGTGGAAATTATTTTGAAGGCAACAATCAAAAAGACTCAGGTCGTGGTTGGTTTCTTCAATATATTTTAACAATAAATCTAGCGAATGTGGCGCCCAATATTCACCTACTGTAAAAATTTCTTTGCCTGTATAATCGCGTATTTCTTTTAACCAATCTGCATAAAAAGAAGTAGGGATGTGTTTGACGGCATCCAAACGAACGCCGTCAAAATTTCTTTGGTACCAAAACCATTTGCCCCAATTGATAAGATGATTTTTTACAGCTGGATTTCTAAAATCAATGTCATTGTACATTAGAAAATCGTAATTGCCTTTTTCATCCGTTATCAAATCCTGCCATGAATCGCCGTAACCATTTAATATTTTAAAAATAGCATTTTCACCAAGATCATGTGCATAATCAACGCCTGTAAAACACATGAAATCCCATTCAAAATTTGAGTATTTTTTATTCCTGCCGGGAAACGTGAATTTGGTGTAAGCATCAATTTCCATTGGTTCGGATATAGATTTTGTTCGGTCGTCCGGATCTACCTTTACTACTTTAACTCTTTCGCATTCATCACCACCCGCCTTATGATTTAAAACAATATCAGCAATTACCCGCATACCATTTTCATGAACTGCATCAACAGCTTCGAGGTATTCCTGCCTTGTTCCGTATTTTGTTCTTACTGATCCCTTCTGATCAAATTCACCTAAGTCATAAAGATCGTAGGGATTGTATCCTTCACCATAGCCACCATTTGAGCCTTTATAAGCCGGGGGAAACCAAATGCTCGTAAATCCCATTTCTCTTAATTTTGGAGCTTCTGATTTTATTTGTTTCCATAAATTTCCATCATTGGGCATATACCAGTGGAAATATTGTAACATGATTCCTTGAGGCATGTAATATTTTTAGAATTATTTTCAAAACGCGTGCCGAATGCTTTAAGCTTTTAGGATTCAAATACTGGCTCAAAATCTATAGAGGAAAATCCGGCTGGAAATTTTTCCTCTGATAAAACGCTTGCCGCAAGTTTTCCGAGTGCATCACTACTCATGGCTGCATATCCATTTCCTCCTGCTGCAATATATAATCCTTTATTTTCGATGGGGCCAAGGTATGGCTTACCGTGTTTGGTGTAACAAACAATGCATCTTTTTTCAAAACAATCTTCAATTAACAGGCCTGGAATTATTGCCTGTAAAGCCTTTCGAAGCACGGGGATATTATCGGTACCGTTTCCGTTTTTAAACCATTGTTGAATTTCATGAAGATTATTAAAATAAATGTCGGATGGTATATTTGCGCCAATTTTTACGTAATAATTTCCGTCAGGATATTTTACGGGTTGAATCAAATAAATATCCTGTATTTCCGGTTCATCTATTTTATATAAAAGTGATGGAAGTGATTGTAACCGCTCAGCTTCTGTAGCATTTACTTTTGCCCAAATCGTTGTTTCGCCCTTTAACTTTAAAACCAATTTTTCTTTAAGCAGGTTAAAAAAATTAGTGAAAGAGCCCGCGGCAAGCAAAAGTTTTTTTGTATAAAAAATTTCATCATCAAGACAAGTAATTTTTACAATACCATTTTCATAACTAACGTCAATAACGGTATTATTAAAAATGTCGCCACCGTTTTTTGTAAATACTTCCTGTTGCGCTTTTATCAAAAGCCGTGGATTAATGTGTCCGCAGGGAGAAGGTTCATAAATAGCTTTTGCTGATGAAGGAAAATTAAAGTCGGGATAAAAAGTTTTTAGTGAATCAGCAGTTTCAAATAAACGATAATCAACATCAAACTTTTTGGCTTCTTTTTCATAATGTCGCAAATAACTATCAGCATCATTAGGTATTACAATTAAGCAACCTTCCTTTGTATGAAAACTGGTATTCGATTCTTTTTCAAGCGAAGCATATTCATTTGCCGATTGTTTGTTGAGCATGGTAGTAACAGCATCATTACCTACAATTCTTTGAATTCGAGCCTGGTCATAATGGCTTGCAAATACAATTTGTTGTTGAGAGGTAGTTGCTTCATCAGGCCCGATGAGCGCCACATTTTTTTGTGAACGGCTGATATATTTTGCTGCAGCGCAGCCAATGAGACCTCTTCCAATAATAATGGTGTCGTAAATCATTTTTCCAATTTAGTCCATTTTTTTCGTGTGGTTTAAAATCAATAACTAAGCCGTTTTATTTTCCTTCCTTCAAGGCTGTCTTGTATCAGTTCTTCCAATCTTTTCAGCCTTGTCGCTTCTCTTTTGGCAGACATGACCCAATGTGTTGCAGTTCGTGTATAGGAAGAGGGATGAGCAATAAAATATTGCCATGCTTTTTTATTAGACTTAAACTTTTTTTCAAATTCTTTAGAAAAAATAGCAGGCACCTTTTCATAAGAATAAATGCGTGATTTATTTTCTTTTCGTTTTTTAAAAGCCTCACTTCCTGGCGGGTGCATTAATCCTTTGCTGGTAAGTTCTTCAACTTTTTTGATATTGACACCACTCCAGATACTTGTTGGTTTTCTGGGAGTAAAACGGATGCAATATCTTTCATCATCAATCGATTTACGCACACCATCAATCCACCCAAAGCAAATTGCCTGGTCTACAGATTCACTCCATGTAATACTTGGCCTGTTACTACTTACTTTGTAAAAACCAACCATCAATTCAGTTTCTTTATCATGATGCTGCAAAAGCCATTTTCTGAAATCCTGAGGCGTTTTAAAGTAAGTGGGTTTAAGAGAATGGTTCATACGCTTTCTTTACGATAAAGGTAAATTTCTAAAGGCACTTTACAGTAAACAAATAAAAAAAGGGAATTCTTGTTTCCATTTTTAATTAAACAGGAATTGGTTTGACTTTTGAAGTAACTTAAAAAAATCACCGAATGCCAGAAGGCCCGTCAATAGTAATTCTCAAAGAAGAAGTACAAGCATTTAAAGGAAAGAAAATAATACAGGTAGAAGGAAACAGCAAGTTGGAAATTCAACGATTGGCCGGCAAAAAAATAATTGATTTTAAAAGCTGGGGGAAGCATTTTTTAATTTGTTTCAAGGATTTTACGGTACGTATTCACTTCATGTTATTCGGCAGTTATAGAATTAACGGTAGAAAAGAAGCTGTGCCGAGGTTAAGGTTGATTTTTAAAGAAGGTGAATTAAATTTTTACGCGTGCTCGGTAAAATTTATTGAAGA
>JBBQWJ010000047.1:0-17066 GCA_038210685.1 Chitinophagales bacterium
GAAGATGATATTGCCTTAAGCCTTGCTGCGCTTGGTATTCGTATTATTGCTCCTATTCCCGGAAAAGGTACTATTGGTATTGAAGTGCCTAATTTGAAGAAGACGCTGGTGAGCATGAAAACGCTTTTGAATTCTGATAAATTTCTTAACAGCAATTACACTTTGCCGATTGCTATCGGTAAAAAGATTGACAATGAAAACTTTATAGTTGATCTTACTTCGATGCCGCATTTGTTGATGGCAGGCGCTACAGGCCAGGGTAAATCTGTTGGCTTAAATGCAATTTTGGTTTCGCTTTTATATAAAAAGCATCCTTCTCAATTGAAGCTTGTTTTAATTGATCCTAAAAAAGTAGAGTTGAGCATTTATAAAAGCATCGAAAAACATTTCCTTGCAAAATTGCCCGGCGAGGAAGATGCGATTATTACGGATACAAAAAAAGTGATCCATACTTTGAATGCGCTTTGTATCGAGATGGACAATCGTTATGATCTTTTAAAAGAAGCCGGCACAAGGAACATAAAAGAATACAATCAAAAATTTGTAAGCAGAAGATTAAATCCTGAAAAAGGACACCAGTTTTTGCCTTTTATAGTTTTGGTAATTGATGAATTTGCCGACCTTATAATGACTGCTGGTAAAGAAGTGGAAATGCCAATTGCACGTTTGGCGCAGCTTGCAAGAGCTGTAGGTATTCACCTGATCATTGCCACCCAGCGTCCGACGGTGAATATTATTACCGGTACCATCAAAGCGAATTTCCCTGCTCGTATCGCGTTTAAAGTGAGCAGTAAAATTGATAGCCGTACCATTTTGGATATTGGTGGCGCTGAACAATTGATTGGGAAAGGTGATATGTTGATCAGTTATAATGGCGAACTCACAAGGCTTCAATGTGCCTTTGTAGATACGCCCGAAGTGGATAAAATTACCGATTTTATTGGTGACCAGCAAGGGTATACTGAAGCATTTATGCTGCCAGAATATGTGGATGAAAAAGAATTTGAAAATAAATCTTTCGATGCAACCGATCGTGATCCGCTTTTTGAGGACGCGGCAAAACTGATTGTCCAAAGCCAAAGCGGAAGCACTTCATTATTGCAACGAAGGATGAAATTGGGATACAATCGTGCCGGCCGTTTAATGGATCAACTTGAAGCTGCTGGAATTGTGGGTCCTAACCAGGGAAGCAAGGTGCGTGATGTAATGGTAAAAACAGACGCAGAATTGCAGCAGTTTTTTAATGGAGATTAACAGTAAACGAACAAAAATCCGGGATTTTTATTTTTGCATCGCTGCCGCTTCTATCTCATCAAACATAATTCCACTGTGGCTTTCAGTATAAATACATTCGCCATTATTAATTACCAGCACCTGCGGAGATTCATGTGAAACACCAAATTCAGAAGCGATCTTATTAGACAGACCTCTGTGCTTTATTAAGTCCAGGTAATAGAAATTTATGCCTGCAGGCGCTTCATTTTTATCAAGCCGGTTTTTGGCCATGCTACTTGTTGCACAACGTGTGCTGTGCTTAAAGATCACCTGTGGAATAGTATTTGAGTTAGCAATGATTTCGTCAAGTTGCTTTTCCTCTTGTAATGAGATCCAGTTCATACTTTTGTATAAATAAAATAACCTTAAAGATTATTAATGAATAATACCTTCTGTCATCGGACATCCGGTTTTGCGCGAACTGCTACACGAAGAAATGGTAAAAACCAAAAGGGATGCAACGAGCAGCATGAGAAACAATTTTTTCATAGATAGTGGTTTATTTGGATATTATTTTGCAAAGTTAAAACAACTGATTTTAATGTAAATAAGTAAAAACGATTTATATTTCGAACTTTAGCATTAATTAACGAAAAATAAATGTAAAAATTATGCATGTCCATTTTATTTCAATCGGAGGAAGCGTAATGCACCAGTTGGCTATTGCTTTAAAAAGAAAAGGTTATAGGGTAACGGGTAGTGATGATGAGATATTTGAGCCGGCAGCCGGCAATCTAAAAAATGAAGGGCTGTTGCCTGCAAACACCGGCTGGTTTCCCGAATCAATTACAAAAGATATTGATGCTGTTATATTAGGCATGCATGCAAAACAGGATAATCCTGAACTGGAAAAAGCAAAAGAGCTGGGTTTGAAAATTTATTCTTTTCCTGAATATGTTTTTCATGAAAGCCTGCATAAAAAGAGAGTAGCAGTGGGAGGGAGCCATGGAAAAACTACTACCACAGCGATGATCATGCATGCAATGAAAAATTGGAATATTGATTTTGATTACCTGGTGGGAGCGTCATTGCAGGGTTTTGAACAAAGTGTAAAAATAACTGATGCGCCAGTGATTGTGTGTGAGGCGGATGAATATCCTGCCAGCACGATAGAGAAACGACCAAAATTTCACTTTCTTTTTCCTCACATAGCTGTATTAACTGGTATAGCCTGGGATCATATCAATGTGTTTCCTACCTTTGATTTTTACCTTGAACAGTTTGTTATTTTTATTAATAAAATTGAAAAAAATGGTTTTTTAATTTATAATGAAACTGATAAAGTGCTAAAAGATCTTATTGAGAAAAACAATAGAAAAGATATAAATTATATCACTTATTCACTTCCTGAACACAGGATTGTTGATGGAGTTACAAAGGTGACGATAGGAAATACCAAAACAGATTTAAAAGTTTTCGGTGATCATAATCTTTTAAATTTGCAGGCTGCCTATTTAGTATGTAAAGAACTTGGGATGGAAGACGAAAAGTTTGCAAAGGCAATTGCAACTTTTGAAGGAGCAGCAAAAAGACTTGAATTGATTGCAGAAAAAAAAGGTTCTAATATTTACAGAGATTTTGCTCATGCGCCAAGTAAAGTGAAAGCGAGTATTAATGCGGTAAAAGAGCAGTTTCCTGATAAGAAATTAATCGCCGTGTTAGAATTGCATACATTTAGCAGCCTCGATAAAAGTTTTATGGCAGAGTATAAAGGGGCTATGGATAAGGCGGATGAAGCAATTGTTTTTTACAGTAAACATGCGCTTGAATTAAAAAGGATGAATTTTTTAGAACCACAAGTGGTGAAGAATGGTTTTCAAAAAGACAGCCTGGAAGTAATAACAGATAGAAAAAATTTAGAAGAAAAATTAAAAAGTTATAGTTTTAATAATATCAATTATCTTTTTATGAGTAGTGGCAACTATGATGGAATGGATATTTTGACCACTTTACATATATAATTTTAAAATTTTAATCCAATATGGCATTACAATTATCGCGACCAATCGTATTTATTGACCTTGAAACCACCGGAATGAACATTGCAATTGACCGGATCATTGAGATTGCAATTATTAAAATATTACCTGATAAAACCAGGGTCGTAAAGCATAAATTAATAAATCCACAAATGCCAATTCCTAAAGTGAGTATGGACATTCATGGTATTACTGATGACAAAGTAAAAGATGCACCCTCATTTAAAGAAGTAGCAAACGAGCTGAAACAGTTTATTGATAATGCAGATCTCTCAGGTTATAATTCTAACCGGTTTGATATTCCTCTATTAATGGAAGAATTTTTAAGGGCTGGTATTTCCCTGGATATGGCGGACAGAAGGATGTTAGATGTGCAGACAATTTTTCACATGATGGAGAAAAGAACTTTGGGGGCAGCTTATAAATTCTATTGTGAGAAGGAATTGATTGATGCGCACTCGGCTGAAGCTGACGCTACAGCAACGTGGGAAATTTTAGAAGCCCAGTTGGAAAGATATCAGCATTTGGGAGAAACTCTGGATACAGTACTTCAATTTACAGGGGAAGAAAAATATGTGGATTTTGCACGTCGTTTTGTAATGGATAATGACGTGGAAGTTTTTAATTTTGGCAAACACAAAGGTCGTAGCGTTGCACAGGTTTTAAAAGCTGAACCTCAATATTATGATTGGATGATGAAAGGAGATTTTCCGTTACATACGAAACAAAAATTAATGGAAATTTTTAACCGGACGCTGCTTAAGAAATGAACCATTGAACCTCCTTTTGAAAAACTATAACAAATAAAAGTGTAATTTCATTTCAAATTCAGTCACGTTGGAAAAACTTTTAATTATACCCACTTATAATGAAAGGGAAAATGTAACTCTCTTACTTAGGACTGTGTTTAACTTACAACAAGGGTTTCATGTATTGATTATTGATGACGGTTCGCCAGATGGTACTGCTGATATAGTAAAAAATCTCTTTGTCACCTATCCCGGAAAATTATTTTTGGAGGAGCGCCGTGGAAAACTGGGCCTCGGCACAGCCTATATTCATGGATTTAAATGGGCCCTTGATAGGGGTTATCAATATATTTTTGAAATGGATTGTGATTTTTCTCATAATCCAAGAGATCTGGATAAATTATATAAGGCCTGTAAATATGATGGTGCCGATGTATCAGTAGGCTCTCGGTATGTAAAAGGTGGTAGGATAGAAAATTGGCCTGCTCTTAGGGTGAGTATTTCAAAAGGTGCATCCATTTATACAAGGCTCTTAACTTTTATGCCTATAAAAGATCCTACTGCAGGTTTTGTGTGCTACAGAAATTATGTGTTGGAAGCCATCAATTTCGATAAAATCAGCTTTGTAGGTTATGCCTTTCAGATAGAAATGAAATTTGCCACATGGAAACTTGGCTTTAAAATAAAAGAAGTTCCGATCACTTTTATAGACCGCCAATATGGGGTTTCCAAAATGAACAAGGGGATAGTGAAAGAAGGAATTTTTGGGGTTTTGAAATTAAAGTGGATGAGCATGTTTAAGAACTATCGCAGGCGGGTACAGAAATATGACACTTTTTTTAAAAATGAGCCTCAGTTAACTGCTGTCGAACAAAATGGTACTTCCGGTTGATTATCTTTTAAATAATCTACTTTTCTCTAAAAGCCGGATGAAATTGCTGCAAAGTATCCCTTAAATATTCCCGGTCAAGATGTGTATAAATTTCAGTGGTTGTAATGCTTTCATGGCCAAGCATTTCCTGAACTGCCCGAAGATCTGCACCTCCTTCTACAAGGTGAGTGGCAAAAGAATGGCGAAAAGTATGTGGTGAAATGCTTTTTGAAATTCCGGCTTTTTTTGCTGCTTCTTTTATAATCATAAATATCATTACCCTCGAAAGTTTTCTTCCTCTTCTGTTTAAAAAAACCACGTCTTCATTTCCTGGTATAACATCCATGTATACACGAATATTTTCAAGATAAATCAATATGTATTTGATCGCAGAATTTCCAATAGGAACCAGTCTTTCTTTATCTCCTTTGCCTGTTATACGTACATACCCAACATCAACATAAAGACAGGATAACTTTAAATTTACAAGTTCAGTAACCCGTAACCCGCAACTGTAAAGAGTTTCGATTATCGCTTTGTTTCTCATCCCTTCGGGTGTGCTCACATCTAATGTTGAAATTATTTTATCAATCTCATAATAGCTTAATGTGTCAGGAAGGTGTTTGGCAAGCTTGGGCGCTTCCAGCAATGCAGTCGGATCGGCTTCGCAAATTTGTTCCTGGATACAAAACTTATAAAAACTTCGCAATCCTGAAATAATTCGTGCTTGCGAAGCTGGCGTCATTCCTAATTCATTGATCCATTTTAAAAAACTTTCAAAGTCCGAAAGCTCAATTTCTTTTGGCTTCTTTTCGCCTTTACTTATCACGAGAAATTGGGTGAATTTTTCAATATCATGTACATACGCATCCACAGAATTTTCTGATAAAGATTTTTCTAATTGTAAATAGGCTTTAAACCCTTTTTTATAGGCTTCCCACATCCTGAAGTGCTGTTTAAGAAATTAACTTATTTGTTTGTTTGCTGTACAAAAATTGAATTGTATTGGTATCTTTTGATTTTTGTGAAATTAAAATAAAATAGCGCTACTTTTAACCTTTAAAAAATCCACCTTTAGCTTCTACCTTTTATTTCATGGAAACTGTTCATCTAAAAAGACTAAAAAAGAAATTTGATCTTAACCGGAAATCATTAAGGTATTTTATTACCCGCACCGAAAATAATCCGCCTGAAGATCTCAATATTTTGATGGAAGTTGTTGAGAAAGAAGTTTGGAAGGAATTAAATTGTTTAAGTTGTGCCAATTGTTGTAAAGTAATGAGCCCTACCTATACTAATGCTGATATAACAAGAATTTCGGCTCACCTGGAAATGAGGCCAAAGGATTTTAAAGAAAAGTGGCTGTACCGTGAAAAAAAGGAGAACGAATGGATGAACGTTTCACAACCTTGCCAGTTCCTGGATTTAAAAACAAACATGTGTACTATTTATGAAGTGCGCCCAGCTGATTGTGCTGATTTTCCACATTTTCACAAGCGGCCTGCAAAAGACTATTTTTATATACACAAGCAAAATATTGAATATTGCCCTGCAACGATGTTAATGGTAGAAAAAATGAAAGAAAGAATAAAAACTTAGTTTTTCCTGGATATTTTTTTTAAATCCGCAAAAGGAATATCAATCAATTCAAACGATGAAGAATTGGGAAGGTAAAAGTGCCACCATTCTGTACTCAATTGCTTAAAACCATATTTTTCCATTATGGATTTTAATAAAATTCGATTGTTTATTATCTCTGAAGAAAGGCCAGTAAAATCAGGATGAGCCGTATCACTGAAATTATCGAATCCTGTTCCCATGGGCAATTCTTTTCCTGTTTTTAGATCAATTAAAGTTAAGTCTACTGCTGCTCCACGGTTGTGGCCGCTGCCTTTTGACGGATCTGCCGCATATCGGTCATCTTTTACTTTTTCCCACATTTGTTCCGTAACCGAATAGGGCCGGTAAGCATCAAAAATCTTAATAGATAAGTTCAGCATTTTAAGTTCGTTTACTACCTTTTTTAAATTCTCTGCAGCAGGTTTACGCAAAAAAGTGGTTTTTATAGGTGGATATAATTTCTGATGCATAAAGTTTTGATCAGTAGCATATTTTAGATCCAACTTAATTTTAGGAATAAAGCTTTTAATATCTACCATTTTCTTTAATGGATTTTCATCAATTTCTTTTTGCAAAATTTTGGTGCTGTTAATAATAGTCAATCCGTACTTATTACCTATTTTTGATTGAGCTGAAATTATGTTAAGCCCCGTAAAGTTGCATAATAACATCATCCCAACTATTTTTATATAATATTTCATTTTATAAATCCTGTTCATCTTTGCCCAAGTTTAAAAGATTAAGTTGTCTATGCTTCGTAAATTGAATTTCATAAAAATACTTTTAATTCTGATAATAGTCTGTTTCTGCAGTGCATGTAACAACCACAAGACTATTAAAGAAAAGGAAATTGTGAAGGCACCCGAAAAAATGGATGATCAGATTTCTGATAATATCAAATCGGTTTTGGATTTTGCAGGTGCTTCTAATGGAATGATCAATGATTCTATTCAACTTGCTCAATTAAAATTTGTAAATGCCTTTTACACTAAAAACAATTACAAAGGAGTTTGGAGCCAAACTGAAATATGGAATCCTGTTGCAGACTCTATGTTCGAGTTTATAAAAAAATCAAAATATTATGGTTTGTATCCGGGGGATTATCATTTTAATGAGTTAAAAAACTTGCGTTCAAAAATTGAAGCAGATTCAATGACAAGGATGGATGCCGTAGTATGGACAAAAGTGGACCTTATGCTTACGGATGCTTTTATTAAAATAGTGAAAGATTTAAAGGAAGGAAGACTGCTGGAGGATAATGTTTCAATTGTTTCAAAGGAAAATGCAGCCGACTCTTTTTTTATACCCAAACTTGATAATGCCCTGGCATCGCATGCTGTTACTGAAACCTTTGAAAGTGTGGAACCAAAGAATATTTATTATACTTCTTTAAAAGAAATGCTTCCCGATTTTGTTGATAATATGGATACGCGAAAGTATCTCTTTATTGAATTTCCTTACATTGATACTTTGCAATTTTATAGAGATCTTCATAAGAGATTATTGCAATCCGGGATAGGGAGAGATACAGCTGATTTGCCGGATTCTGTAGCTCTTAGCAAGGAAGTGAAAAAATACCAGGAAAAACATGACCTTACTGCAGATGGTAAACCTGGTGAACGAACCATTAGTTCTTTAAATTCTTACGATTATGAAAAATTCCGGCGAATCGCGGTTACACTTGACCGTTATAAGGAACTCCCCACGCTTCCTGAAAAATACCTGATGGTGAACATTCCGGCTTTTGGATTAAAAGTGTGGGATAATGATAGTGTGGTGGTAGAATCAAAAGTGATCGTGGGAAAACCTACGACACCAACGCCTCTTCTAACGTCAGCCATTTCTAACATGGTTACTTATCCTAACTGGACAATACCCGAAAGCATAATTAAAAAAGACATTCTGCCAGCTTTGAAAGTAAACCCGGGCTACCTTGCAAGCAAAGGTTTTGTACTGGTAGATTATCATGGAAATTTTGTAGATCCCTACAAAGTGAAATGGGCAAATTATAAAACGGGAATTCCATGGAAAGTTGTGCAGCAAAGTGGTTATGAAAATGCGCTTGGAATTTTTAAATTCAATTTTAATAATCCATATTTTGTTTATTTGCATGATACCAACCAGCGCTATTTATTTGCGAATACATATAGAGCGTTAAGTCATGGCTGTGTTCGGGTCCAAAATTGGGAAGCAGTAGCATTTTACATTGCTCAAAACGATAGTCTTGCTACCAAAAAAGGCCAGCGACTTTCTTATAATTCCGATTCAATTAAAACGTGGATCGCCAAACAGGATAGAAAGACAATTATGGTTAAAAAAAGATTGCCGCTTTATATAGAATATTTTACTTGTGAGGTAAAAAATAACGCCATTGTTTTTTACAATGATATTTATAATAAAGACCAGTTTTTAGAAGAAAAATATTTTGCAGATAAATCATTTTAAGATTATTATGAGTTTAAAGATTAAGGGAAATATTGTTGATGTTGAATTAAAAAAAATATTCTATGGAGAAGTAACTGTTGATGAAGGCAGAATAAAATCAATCGAAAAAATTAGTGATGAGAAAAATAATTCAACCTTTATACTACCCGGCCTTATTGATGCCCATGTGCACATAGAAAGTTCAATGCTGATACCGTCAGAATTTGCTAAAATCGCTGTTGTCCATGGCACAGTTGCTACCATTAGCGATCCTCACGAAATTGCAAATGTTTGTGGAATAGAAGGAATTGAATACATGATTGAAAATGGCAAAACCGTTCCTTTTAAATTTAATTTTGGAGCGCCAAGTTGTGTGCCTGCAACCGTTTTTGAAACTGCCGGTGCTACTCTTGATGCAGCTGCCGTGGAGGATCTTCTCGCTAAAAATGAAATTCTTTATTTAAGTGAAATGATGAATTTTCCGGGAGTGCTTAATCGTGATAAAGAAGTTTTTTCAAAAATTAATTCTGCAAAAAAATATAATAAACCGGTGGATGGCCATGCACCGGGATTGTTGGGGGAAGATGCCAAAAAATATATTGAAGCGGGCATTAGTACTGATCATGAATGTTTCACTTCGGAAGAAGCTTTGGGTAAATTAAAACATGGAATGAAAATTTTGATTCGTGAAGGAAGTGCGGCGAAAAACTTTGAAGCGTTAATAGATTTGCTGAATGATTATGAAGATGAGATCATGTTTTGCAGCGATGATAAGCATCCTGATAATTTAGTGAAAGGCCATATCAATGAGCTTTGCAAGCGTGCAGTTGCTAAAGGAATTGATGTTTTTAAAGTTTTGAAAGCGGCGTGCCTTAACCCGGTGAAACATTACAAAATGAATGTAGGATTGTTAAAGGAAGGCGATCCTGCTGATTTTATTGTAGCAGAAAATTTGAAAGATTTTAAAGTAAAAGCTACTTATATAAATGGTGAACTGGTTGCTGAAAATGGAGTTTCAAAAATAAAAACCCAACCTGCCTCGATTCTGAATAATTTTCATTGCTCAGAGAAAACTCCGGAAGATTTCAGGATTGCAATTACTGATTTTACCGGTGAGGTGATAGAAGCATTGGATGGACAGTTAATCACCAATAAACTTTTGGCTTCTCCTAAACCGGTAAAAGGATTTTATGAAAGCGACATAGAAAAAGATATTTTAAAAATGGCGGTAATTAACCGTTATCAGGATGCACCTGTTTCGGTAGGCTTCATTAGGAATTTTGGTTTAAAAAAGGGCGCAATTGCTTCTTCGGTTGCGCATGATAGTCATAATATTATTGCTGTAGGCGTTGATGATAAAAGTATTTGTGGTGCTGTAAATCTGATCATTGAAAAAAAAGGTGGAATAAGTGTGTCTGATTCTGGCGATCCTGCATTTAATCAAATTTTACCTTTGCCCGTTGCTGGATTAATGAGCAATGAAGATGGATATAAAGTAGCTGAAATATATACCAGCATTGATGGGGCTGCAAAGGAACTAGGCTCTCAATTGTCGGCACCCTTTATGACTTTATCTTTTATGGCACTATTGGTAATTCCTCATTTAAAACTTAGTGATAAAGGATTATTTGACGGAGATAAGTTTAGACTCTTGAACTCTTTATCATAGTAAACCAACAAATATTAAGGATTTCTGTTTTAGAAAAAGGGAAACAAAAAACTAATTCTACTCCATTTCTTTTGCCCACTTATCTCTTTCATCAGGGCTGAATTTCCAGGGTGCAAAATTGTTCTCGACATTGCTGAACATGGCATTCCATTCTGCAGGAGCATTACTTTCTTCCATGATCAAAGCCCGGCGGAGAGAAAAAATTATATCTAAAGGATTTATACTAACGGGGCATTCTTCCACGCAGGCATTACAGGAAGTGCAGGCGCGTAATTCTTCAACGGTAATATAATTGTGGACCAAAGTTTTGCCATCATCCTTAAAACTCCCATTGGCTTTAATATTATCTCTAACCTCGTGCATCCGGTCACGGGTATCCATCATTATTTTACGCGGGCTTAATAATTTACCGGTAAGATTTGCCGGGCACGCTGCAGTGCATCTTCCACATTCAGTGCAGGTGTAGGCATCCAGCAAATTTTTCCATCTGAGATCAAAAATATCTTTAGCTCCAAATGATTGCGTTTGTGCTTCACTGTTAGCAGGTGCAAGTTCCGGCTTGAACATATATTGCACTTCCTGTTCCACGTTTTTCATGTTCCTCATTTCACTTTTGGGAACAATACGTTTATAATAGGTATTCGGGAATGCCAGCAAAATGTGAAAATGTTTACTGTAAGGCAGGTAATTTAAAAAAGCAAAAATGCCTGTAATATGCAGCCACCAGGCGGCGCGTTCGATTGCAATAAGAGTTGCAGGTTTAAGATGTTGCATTGATTGTGCAAGCCATCCTGAGAAAATATAACTTCCATGATCTGCGTAATGCGGACTTCCCTGCAATTGCAAAGCTCTGTCCGCCGAATTCATTGTAAGAAATAAACTCATTAAGATGATTTCAATGATCAGGATCAAATTGGCATCTGTGCGCGGCCAGCCATCAAGTTCGTGACTGATAAACCTTCTGAGTTTTAAGATGTTTCTTCTTATTAAAAATATAACGCAAGCCAATAAAACAGCAATGGCCAGTATTTCAAAGAAGTCGATTATAAAAGTATAAAAGCCGCCAAGAGGATTGGCGAATAAACGATGTGTTCCTAACAAGCCATCAAGAATGATCTCTAGAATTTCAATATTAATAATGATGAAGCCTGCATATATTACAAAATGCATTATCCCTACGAGGGGATAACGAAACATTTTCTTCTGACCCAAAGCAAGTAACATTACATTTCTCCAACGTTCGCTTTTATGATCAGAAAGATCTTCATCTTTCCCCAAATTAATATTTGCTTTTATCTCTTTCACTTTTAACCAAAAAAGATAAACAGCAAAACCCACAAGAATAATAAATAATATTTGCTGAACCAGTTGCATAAAAAAAGATTATTGCTAAGATAAACAAATAAGCGAAGTACAAATTAACCGCAAATAAATTATATCGCCATAGATACCAAATGCTTCTGCAACTGTATAACTTTTAAAGTTTAAAATTGTAAATTGCTTTTTATAAAAAATCCTTTTATTATGGCTGCTCATCTTATTCTTTCAAAAGAAATTGCTTACAGAAAACTTCAACGGATGGCTTATGAAATTGCGGAGCAAAACATAAATGAAGAGCAGATCATCCTTGCGGGCATTAAAGAGAATGGTAAAATTATTTCGAATATCCTTTATTCTTTTTTGAAAGATATATTTAAAGGAGAAGTGAATCTTATTGAAATAGCCTTGGATAAAAGAGATCCGAAATATATTTCACTTTCTGAAAAAATTAACTTTGATGACAAAATTATTATCGTAACAGATGATGTGGCCAATAGTGGTAAAACCTTGTTGTATGCATTAAAACCATTCCTTGATTTTTATCCAAAGAAAATACAAACGCTTGTATTGGTTGAAAGAAGTTATAAAGAATTTCCAGTGGCCGCAGATTATGTCGGACTTTCAGTTTCTACTGCGTTTACAGAAAAAATAATTGTGGAAACCCGTAATAATGAAATTGAGGGAGCCAGTTTAATAACTGTCTAAAAGAATGAATCATTTTATTTCAAAAATTTTGAGATTATAATGAAAGCAATCAGGATAAAAATGATAACTAAAGTAATTGCCACATACAGCCAGCGCATCTCTTTCAGGCGACGTTTGGCTTTTGCAGCTTTCTTTTTCTTCAATTGTTTTTGCAGTTTTCGATTCAATTCTTCTGCAAGATCAACCGGGTCTTTTTTATTTTTAAACTGGCTAAGCCCTTCAACGGCATCACTTTCAAGTTCTGAATCCAAAAGTGTTTTTTCAAATTCATGCTTTTCTTCAGCAGATAATTTGTTGCTGAGATAGTCCATCAACTTTTGATTGTCGATATCCTTGTTACTGTTTGATAATATGTTTAATAAATCATCATCCATTCTTGAATCCGATTAAGAAAGATTTTCTATTAATAATTTTAAATTCCGTCTTCCATTTTGAAGATAACTTTTCACCTGCATCATTGTAAATCCTGTAATTTCCGCCACTTCTGAATAGGACTTTTTCTCAAGGTAAAATAATTTAACACATAGTTTCTGATCAGGATTTAATTTATTTAAGGCCGCTTCCATTCTTTGCAGAAGTGCGTCTTTTTCGAGCAGCATTTTTTTGTCTGTTTCCGCATTGGCGGCTGTGGCTAACTGTTCATTTAATTCAACCGTAGCTTTTTTTTGGTCGCGTAATTTCATTAGGCAATGATTTTTTGCAATCATATAGATCCAACTTTTGAAATATTCTACTTTGTATTTTCGTAATTCATTGATTACTTTCAAAAAAATCTGCTGAACACAATCCCGCGCATCATCTTCATTTTTTAGATATTTCATACAAACACCCAGCAGCAGTAACGTGTATCGCGGCAATAAAATGCCCAGCCATTTATTATCATGGTCGTTGTAAAAATTTTGCAGCAATTCTGCGTCGGTAATATGATTATGCTTTTCTGGTTGCAAAAAAGATTTTCTTTTTTAGTGAGATGTAAACTTAATAAATTTCCATAAGTTACATTTGCAAAAAACCTGATAGATTATATGGAATATATGGTGTGTTGTGTGCCGGTGAGCCCAATGAGAGCAGAGGCTTCACATAAGTCTGAAATGGTTTCTCAACAATTGTTTGGCGAAAAATCTTTTATTCTTGAAAGAACTGATGATTGGTTAAGGATACAATTACGGTATGATGGTTACCAGGGCTGGGTTCAGAAAAGCCACGTGGTTGAAATCGATGAAGATATTTATTTAAAAAGCGATAAAGAGGTTACTTCTGATTGGGTGAATGAAGTGGATTATAACGGCCATATTATGTATGTGCCCATGGGAAGTTCGCTTAGTGCTTTTAAAAATGGTATGGCTTTCTGGCGAAAAAATTCTGTTCATTTTAAAGGAAAAGTGTGGAATCCTGAAGAAATAAAGATTACTTCAAAACTAATCAAACAGGTTGCTTTTAAGTTTTTAAATACTTCTTATTTATGGGGAGGAAAATCTGTTTTTGGAATTGATTGCAGTGGCTATGCACAAATGACCTATAAATTCCTAAACACTTATATTCCTCGAGATGCTTGGCAGCAGGCAGAACAGGGGACAGTTGTAAATTTTTTACAGGAAGCGCATTGTGGAGATCTTGCTTTTTTTGATAATGAGGAAGGGAGAATTGTGCACGTAGGAATTTTATTAAATGAGCATGAGATCATTCATTCTGCGGGAAAAGTACGGATTGATAAAATAGATACTGAAGGAATTTTGAACCTGGAAACCAAACAACGTACTCACAAACTGCGGATCATTAAAAGATATTTTTGATAAAACAGGAATTAAGATTATTTGTTTGTTTACTGTAATTCTTAATCAGCTTCAAGTAAATTTTGTTCCTCCAGTAAGTTTAGGTCAATTGCATCCATTCCGGAAATGCCCTCAATAGAACCTTTTACATGAGCAGCATTCAATAAAACTTTATCCAATTGCTTTTCCCTTGCTTTCCATAATTTCTCCATTGCCGATCTTTCATTAATAATACTCATTTTCATGGCCACAAATCCTTCTCTTATCGCTTTCCATTGTTCGCTGAATTCGTTGCTGGTTAGGTAATCATAAAGAAGGTGCATTTTATCACCTTTGTTTTCATGATTTTTTGACGAGTTATAAACCCTGATAATGCCATCACGTAATACATTTGCGAGGGCTTTTACTTCAGAAAAAGTGCAGATCCAAACCCCATCCTTTAATCCAAAACAATCCAGTTCTTTAGGCATTGTTTTGGTAACGAGTACCGCTATATCCGTTCCAGTACTGCGCATGTCGGTTTTTAATTTTTCGATCCAGTCGCCTCCAAAATCTTTGGTGCGCTTACTTTCATAAATGATCTTGCCACATTCCTGGCCAAAATTATTTCTCACCAACTGGATGCAATCTGCACCTTTTATTCCTTTACCAACTTCGGAAATCACGTCGAATGGAAACTGATTTCCCAATATTTCTTCCAGGGCCAATTCCTGTACTTCGCCTTGCAATTGCATCGAACCTTGTTCGGCCTTACGCCTCATTTCCTCGGCCATTTTTTTCTGATCATTCAACTGCTTTTCGAGTTCCTTTATTTTTAGAGAATGCTCTGTTTCTTTTATTTCGTTTTTATCTTTTTCCTGCTTCCTGATCTGTTGAATTAAAAGTTCTCTTTCTGCCGCCAACTGTTTCTCCAGTTGAATTTCCATTTCTTCGGCCTGGATTTTCAATTCTTTTTCTTTCTTCAAAAATTCCAATTCCTTTTGTCGGGCCGATTTTAATTTTGCTTCATTATCGCTGTTTGCCTGCTGCAATAGTTTTAATTGGTTTTCAAAATCGGTACTGATAGATTTTCTCAACTTTTCCTGCAGTTCGTTTTGCATTTTCAGCTTTTCCTTGTCCATTCGCTCTGCAAATAATTCATTTTCTTTTTCTTTCTTTTTTTCAAACTCTCTCTGTTGTTCCTGCAACTGCTTTTGTTGTACTGAAAACTGGTCTGATAATTTTTTTCGATCCTGGTTAAATTTATCCTGGTACTCTTTCTCTAAAGCTTGTGCAATTGCCTCCTGGGGAGCAAATTTATGGTTACAATTAGGGCAGGTAATTTGGGTGTCCATTAGTATTTTTTTGCGGGTAAGGTACAAGTAATTTTTAAAAATTTGTCTTTACATTTTAAATATTCAAGCTTGAATTTCTTTCTTATATTTCTTTACTTTATTTTAAAAATATTCCTGGAATAAATAAAATTATTTTTTAAAATGATTATTTTTAAAATATAAAAGGTATACTTGTAAATAAATATATGATAATTCGCTTTTAAAGCTCGTCATAGATATCCATCTCCTTCGAAAGCTCAAAAATAATTCCCGCCTTATTATTATTTAGTCACCAAAATCTAATGGTATGAGTAATCTATTTGGCTTTCAAAGCTTATCTGAAGGAAATTTTTTAAAAAAAATTAATATCCCCCAATTATTTTATCAAGTAACTTTTTTATTTTTTTCGTCTTTTTTTTTGGTTGATGAATCGAAAGCACAAAATATTAAATGGGATTTTGATGGAGGTGCGGGAACGGACAAGCCTGTTCAAACGGTGCCCAATGTTAGTGTTTCAGCTTTATCGGTCGTGAACAATAATGGCACTACCACTACTTTAATAACCTCAAGTTCTTCTTCTTTTGGTTATATCGAGGCTTCAGGAAATTATAATGCAGGAGCAGCTGCTGTTCCGGATGGTTTTAATCCATCAACAAGTACGTATTTTGAATTCACTGTAACAGTTGACCAGGGATATTCGATTAATGTGAACGGCATGAGTTTTGGTGCAAGGTCCACTGGAACAGGACCTCAATCATATTCGATTCGATCTTCGGTTGATTCATATAACTCAGATATCGCCACAAATTCCCTGCCTCCTGATTCGAAATGGTATTTATATCAGAACAGTGTATCCCTTTCATCTACTTCTTCCATAACATTTCGTATCTATGGATTTAATGGGATAAATGCTTCTAAAAATACCACTGTTTGGAGGATAGACGACCTTATTATTGACGCAACTGTTTCTGCAGTGCAAACGTATTACAGAAGTCGTCAAAATGGTAACTGGGCCACACCTGCTACATGGGAATATTCGACTGATAATGTTAACTGGAATGTATCTTCAATATTACCTACAAAAGATGTAGAAAGTATTTTAATTCAACCAGGCCATACAATAAACGTGGCAAGTTCTGTTTCTTTGGATCAAACAACAATTGCAGGAATATTAGAATTAAAAACCGGTGGAGTTTTGAATATTAATGATGGTACAGGAGATGATATTTCAATTTTGTCCAACGGAGTTTTAAAAGTTTTAAGCACAGCAGATTATTCAACTTCTGTTCAACAAGCGGCTACCGCAAACATAAATATAGCCTCGGGTGGTAAAATAATAATTGGTGATGGAAGTTCGTCTACTGGTAAC
>JBBQWJ010000048.1:0-16916 GCA_038210685.1 Chitinophagales bacterium
TGTTGAGCATCCTCCTAACAAAGTACGTAAAAAATCGCGTTCTGTTTTTGTACAAATAGCAGTAGCTTCATCGTTCAATAAGCGGGATGCGTTGAAGGCATAATCATCTTGATCTCTGCAGGCAATGGCAATCGCTCCCTGTGCCGGCGCGGGTAACATCCAGTCAAGATCAATAGAATTTTCAGGGCGTAAATTAATTCGCTCTACACCTGCAGCCGCGAAAATTGCTCCATCCCATTCGTTTTCATCTATCTTTCTTAGGCGTGTATTTACATTTCCTCTTAAATTTTCAATCCTGTCACCAGGGTACCTGTTATGCCATTGCGCCTTGCGTCGAATGCTGCTTGTGGCTATGGTAAATGGGGATGCGATAGTTGTCGGATTGGAAATTGTAAAGGGTGAATTAAGGTGGGCCTCGATTTTGTTGCGATTGCCTTTAAAGATTAATACATCTTTATAGGTAGCACGTTTTAAAACCGCAGCCAGCCTGATTCCGACAGCTAACTGTGTCGGTACATCTTTCATTGAATGTACCGCGATGTCAATCCGTTTATTTAGTAGGGCCACATCCAGCGTTTTGGTGAAAATTCCCTGTACACCTAATTCATACAAAGGCGTTACTATATCTATATCACCTTCACTTTTGATGTAAATCAGTTCTGAGTCGAACCCTTTTTCTTTTAGGAGATTTTGTACAAGCGTTGCCTGCCATACCGCCAACTGACTCTCACGGGTACCTATCTTAATTACTTTTTTCATGCAGATAGTTGCTCAATGCATTAATGCATTGACAACCTTTGTCCTTTTTTACTTTTAATTCAATCGCAAGTGAAGATACGGTTTTGTGAATTTTTTCGTCGTTCTTTTTATCTGTAAAATAGACAGTATCCAATTGGAAAAGTTGAGATTTTACCATCCTGAGTAGCGGATTATTGGACTGAAGCCGGTGCCATTCTTCAAGGCTTTCCAGTGTCTCATTGATTATTTTTTTTGCTTTCGGAATTTCTGCCCGACGTAGGGAAATCGTTTTATCAAGAATCGTTGAAACCTCATCAACATTTAAAACTGTCGCTCCCCAGATATCTTTAACTTTTGGATCAACATTTTGAGGAACTGAAAGATCTAAAATAAGACGTTCTTTTTCAATATTAAAAAATGAAGGAATAACCGAATAAGAATAGGAAGCTGAACTTACAATGATGATGTCTGCTTTGTTACAGGCAGCCTGCAAATTTTTATAGGGGATAAATCCTGCGTCATACATCGAAGCCAGTGCACTCGCTTTTTCTTCGGTACGGTTAGTAAATGAAATATCACAACCAGGCAAATAATCTTTTAGATTTTTAGCAACGTGATTTCCAAACTTGCCGGTTCCAACCAATAATATTTTTTTATCAGAAAGGTTTTTAATCCTTTCTTTTATGATCTCTATTGCTGCATAAGAAACTGAAACAGTACCGGAGCTTAATTGTGTTTTGGTTTTAATTTCTTTTGAAACCTGCAACGCATAGTTGATTGCCCTTTCCATGAAGTTGTTGATACATCCGTTCTCTTTTGCAACTTTTGCCGCTTGTTTCAATTGTGATAATATCTCATAATCCCCAATGATTTGAGAATCCAGCCCCGACGCTACATTGAATAGATGTTCGATGGCCTTTATTCCCTGGAATGTATAACCGTGAGCGTGAAAATCTTCGATATTGCTTTCTGTATTATCGCAAAGCATTTGGGCAAATACATTTGGATCATTACAAATGCCGTAAATTTCAGTTCTGTTACAAGTTGAAAGTGTAAGGCATCCTGACATCTTATTTGCTGACGCCTGTTGTAAAATTCCAATGGTCTGATCTGTAGAAAGTGAAAACTTTCCGCGAATATCCATATCGCTTTTGCGATAATTGATACCGACAATACAGAAACTATTGAGTGAGTAATTATATGATGTTTTTCCAGTATCCATTTAATGGTTGCAAAAATATTTTTAAAAACAATTTCAAAAGTCATTAGTACGTCATTCCTATGTGTTTTTTTTAATTTATCTTCAACAGAACGGACGATTTTCAAAAAAAACTGTGAATTATTTAATAATTCAGCACTTACATTTGCAAATATTTTAAATTATGACTTCAAACTCAAAGAAAGCAATTGTATTAATGAACTTAGGTTCGCCAGATTCTACAAAGGTTCCGGATGTAAGAAAGTATTTAGACGAATTTTTAATGGATGAAAGGGTTATTGATAAGCCATGGCTGTTCAGGGCGTTGCTTGTAAAAGGAATTATTGTTCCCTTTCGCGCGCCCAAATCTGCGGAAGCTTATGAAAAAATCTGGACGGAAGAAGGCTCTCCTTTGATCGTTTATACTAAACATTTGCAACAGGCGTTGCAGGCTCGTATTGAAGAACCTGTTGAAATTGCTATGCGTTATGGAAATCCCAGCCCGCAAGATGCGTATGAAGCCTTACTAAAAAAGCAGCCGGATATCGAGGAAGTTATCGTGCTGCCGCTCTATCCACACTACGCAATGTCGAGTTATGAAACTGCTGTTGAATACATGAAGGAAGTTTACAAGAGGAAAAAATATCCTTTCAAACTTTCTTTCATTCCGCCTTTTTATAATGAAGAAGCTTATTTGAATGCCCTTGCAGAAAATATCCGGCCGTATTTAAATCAAAAACACGATCACATTCTTTTTAGTTACCATGGAATTCCCGGAAGACACATCCGCAAAAGTGATGTTACCGGTCATCATTGCCTTGAAAGTGAAAATTGTTGTGAAGTGGCTTCACCCGCGCATCAATTTTGCTATCGCCACCAGGTAAGAACCACTACCAGGCTGGTTACTGAAAAACTGGGTCTCTCCACTGATCAATACAGTATTTCTTTTCAATCACGATTGGGAAAAGGATGGCTTACTCCATTTACTGATTTCAGGTTGGCGGAAATGCCAAAAGAAGGGATAAAAAATTTGTTGATTTTATGCCCGGCTTTTGTGAGTGATTGCCTGGAGACTTTGGAAGAAATCGCGATGAGGGGAAAAGAAATTTTTATGTTGGCCGGCGGCGAATCATTTACCATGATTCCATGCCTCAATACGCATCCGCTATGGGTAGACGCAGTTGTGGAGATGGTGAATGGTGAATGGTGAATCGTGAATTGGGAAATTGAATAGTTAAGCTTTATAAAATTGAGAAAAAAATACAGTCTTTTTAATGCTAAATGCTTTCAAATAGAAACTATTCACTTCATAAAAATTTATTCAAGTGTTTCTTAAATTAAATCACCAAAATCTTGATGTTTATACATTTTCAAAAAAGTTTGTTCTTGAATGTTATAAACTAACAAAACAATTGCCATCTGATGAAAAATTTGGAATGATTAGTCAGATAAGACGAGCGGGATTATCAGTTCATCTAAATATAGCAGAAGGTGCTTCAAGAAAATCAGAGGTTGAAAGAAAAAGATATTATGAAATCTCAAGAGGGTCAATTGTTGAAATTGATGCGGCTTTGGATATTGCAAAAGAATTAAATTATTTAGATAATTTTGATTTAAACCAGTTACAGGAAAGCATGATTAGAACCTTTAAAATATTAAGTGGTTTAATTGTAAAAAAAACCATTGTGTGATTATTCACTATTGACTATTCACCATTCACCATTCACCATTCACAATATGTATTTATACGTCAAAGCACTGCACATCATTTTTGTAATCACATGGTTCGCCGGACTTTTTTATATGGTGAGGCTTTTTGTATACAGTGCAGAGGTAAATGAGAAACCTGAACCGGAAAGGTCAATCCTGCTTAAGCAGTTTGGCCTCATGCAAAAGCGATTGTGGTATGGAATTACCTGGCCTTCCGCTATACTTACTTTGATATTCGGTACCTGGATTGGAATATTGTATCGCGGGTTACCAACATGGCTTTTAATAAAACTTTTTTTTGTTGGCGGTTTGTTTGTGTACCACATTATTTTACATGTTATTTTTAAACAGCAGCAAAAAGAAAATTTTAAATGGACTTCTTATCAATTAAGGCTATGGAATGAAGTGGCAACCCTTTTTTTAGTGGCCATTGTAATGCTGGCAGTGGTAAAACAGTTGTTAAGCCTCGCGTGGGGAATAGGCGTGTTGATTGCGTTTTCACTTCTCTTGCTTGTGGCAATTAGAATTTACAAGCGGCTTCGCAAAGATTGAATACCTTGTTGCAGAAGAAAAGAAATTATCATGTAGCGATAAAAAATTTTTAAAAGTGATTGAACAAACTGAAATGGTGGTAACCGAATGGAATTACACTCCTCCGGCTGAACCCCTTGATCCGGAAGAAACGGTTTCTAATTTTACTACGCTTGACGTAATGAAAAAAAGAGCGTCTACAAAAAAAGGAATTGCCTGCAGGTATACCTGCAATTTCGTTTATAAGAAGGAAACTATTCTCGAATATGTGGGAGAAAATACTTATGTGATTGATTTTGAAGATAAGATTGATAAAAACGAATTGTTGCGGATGCTCAGGAATGCGTACACGAAATTTGATGAGAAATTTCAGTTGAGAAAAATAAGTACGATACTTAATGACGCGGCACTTACTCCTTTGGATGAAAGCTCAATAAATGTAGATGCTATACTTCCGTTGCTGGAGTGATCAAAGCAGGGCTTCTGCAATTTCTTCCCATTCATTTACTAAAGATAAAGTTACATCCGGCCTTTTTTTGCCGGCGCGGTTGTACCAGTATTCTGCATTAAAAATATCGCCTTCTTTACGGTGAAGATATGCGTGTATCCATGCAGCATTCTTATCCGAAAGGTCCTGGATCAAAAGATGAGCTTCATCCCAATTCCCTTTTGCCTCAAACCATAAAGCCTTTAAATGAACAGATGAATTTTGTGGCGGTTCATTTCCTGATAATGTTTTTTTAAAGTCATGAAGAGTCATTGCATAAAATTAGTAAACAAACAATTAATATGAATTTTCGTTTCCTGCAAAGCAAAAAAAGACATTTTAGCTTTGCTTTTTTCTTCTGAAAAAATAATAAAAAGGGATGCCACTAAGCAATAAGGCAGTACCGGCAAGGCTTTGCTTGGGGTTGCTGATTAATATCCCTGTTAAAAATATAGCAGTAAATAAAATAAAAAGAGCCGGTGCAAGAGGATAACCGGGGATTTTATCCGCGATCACTTTTTTTCTTTTCATTTTAATAAGACCAATGGCAGCAAGCATGTAAAAAGCAAATCCTGTAAAAATAACCAGGTTGGTAAGCACATCAAATGTTCCTGAAAGAATAAGAATGCAGCTCCAAATCATTGAGTACCACAAAGCATTATAAGGTGTTCTGTAACGGGGATGAACTTTCGAGGCGCTTTTAAAAAACACACCCTCCTGCGCCATCCGGAAGTAAACCCGGGAATAAAAAAGAATAATAATATTGAGTGTTCCAAAAGAGCTGAGCATGATAAGAACAGAAATAAGCATTGCGCCACCATTTCCTACAAGCTTTCGGGCTACTTCAGTTGCCGCAATTTTATTTTCTCCTAAAGAAGCTAAGTCACTTATTGGCATCACTCTCATGAAAGAATAATTTACCAGTACATAAAGAACCGTTACCATGCTTACAGCCGTAATAATCGCGATCGGTATATTTCGTTTTGGGTTTTTAATTTCTCCGGCAATGGCTGTTATATTGGTAAAACCATCATAAGCCCAGAATGCACTGAGCATGGCAGCAAGAAATATCGTAAGTGAGGAAGAGTGACTAATTAATGGATTTTGAGAAACAGTTTCTCCGCTGGATGAAGGGCTGGCAAGAATAAGCCCTGCAAGAATTAAAAATAAGATTCCCAGGATTTTTGCAGAAGTTACAATATTGTTTAGCACAGCGCTGTTTTTTACACCGCGGTAATTGAACCATGAAAGCAATATCACTGTTATCACTGCAAATATTTTTATTCCGGAACTATCAAAAGGATAAATAGAATGAGCGATGGAAATGTGACTCCATTGTTGGAATGGATTGGGAATAGCAATGAGTGAATTTACTGATTGTGAAAAGATAAATGCGATGGCTGCAATTGAGCCACTTCCGATGATGATAAAAAGTCCCCAGCCTTCCAGGAATGCGATAAAACTGCCAAAAGAAATTCTAAGGTATTCGTAAGTGCCACCTGATTCTGTGGTAAGTTTTGCCAAACCGGCAAATGTAAACCCACCCAAAATAACTATAAGCCCTGCTACTACCCATGCAAGCAAAATAAAATTTTCACTCATGCCCGTTTGCGCCATTGGCACCAGCTTCTTAAAAATTCCGGTGCCAATCATATTTCCAGATACCATCAGGATGGCAGTAAATACACCTAACACACGCTTAAGAGGTATTTTTGATTTGTCAATGACGATTGGTTTTTTCTCAATTACTTTTTCCATTGCCGATAAAAAATTTATGAAAATGATGCAGTATTAAAATTAATTTATTGGTCAGAAAGGAAAATACTATTTTTTAGCGAAATGTAACACAACTTTATTGTTGGCTTTTTTTAGCTTTACCACGCTATCGGTTAAATTTGCAAAAAGGTTTAAAAAAAAATTATACATCAGTAAATAGTTGTTTTTCTATTCAAAAATTGACCTATAACTTTAATTGTGTATCCTTTATAAAAAATAGTTTCATGAAAAAGCTTCTCCTGATTTCTTTAATATTTACAGCTTGTTCTCACAACTCAAATAACGACAAAGCCATTTCAAAAGCAAGGGAAGAACAACAAATGGCAAAGCCTGAAAATAAATATCCGGGTATTGAATTTGCCTCAAAAAAAGATTTGGCATGTGGCATGCCTTTATCAGCAGGCCTTGAAGATACAGCACATTACAAGGGAAAAATTTATGGCTTTTGTTCTGCAGAATGCAAGGAAAACTTTTTAAAAGATCCTCAAAAATATTTGGCAAAAAAATAGTTGCTCCGCCATTGGTGAGCCTTATTTCTTTATTAATTATTATTCATAGTAAAGCCACAAATAATTAAGAATTTAATTTTCTTCCGGGAAAACTGCCGGTGGTTCATTTCATGAATTTATCAACTGATACGGTTGAAAATTATGGAGAAAAACAGTTCCTGGTTTTACCTATTTCATGCTTTTTTTTTAAGATGATCTGAACCAACGAACAGACTAGTGCAGATAATCATTAAAAATATATTATATTTATTCTTCAATGAGAAATTTATATAATGGCATCATATGAAATTGAGATTATACTGAACAGGCAATTAGCCGATTGCCTTTCTATTCCGGTTTTTATAATTGATCTGAAAGGAAGTCTTATTTTCTACAATACACCTGCAGAAGAAGTATTAGGAAAGAGATTTGAAGATACCGGCGAAATGCCTATGGAAGAATGGTCTGTGATTTTTAAACCGGTAGATGAATTTAATAAAGAGATTCCTCCTGAGGACTTGCCGTTAGTTAAAACGTTAAAGAATTTATTGCCTTATCATAAAACTTTTTGGATAAAGAGTCTTCATGGTATAGCTGAAAAAATCGGGCTCACCTCTTATCCTCTTATCAACAAGGAAGATAAATTTTTAGGTGCGGTGGCAATGTTCTGGAAAGTACAAGACGAATGAAAATTACTTTATGGGGTGTTCGCGGTTCTATTCAAACCTCCGGCCCCGACACGAAAAATTACGGAACCAGGACTTCCTGTGCATTTGTATCGGAAGGTGATAATGTATTGATACTTGATGCAGGCTCGGGTATACAACAATTCAATTCAATTAATTTCTCCAAAAAAAGAATAGATATTTTATTAACCCATCTGCACATGGATCACATTCTCGGGCTTGGTTTTTTTAGTCCTTTTTTTGATGCCACAAAGGAGGTTCATATTTGGGGGCCCATGAGCAAATCAGAAACGCTGCGTTCGCGCCTTAGCCGATACTTATCACCACCCTTGTTCCCGGTATTACTTCGCGATCTTCCATGTAAAATTGTTTTTCATGAGATAGGCAAAAGCAATTTTGAAATTGATAATTTTAAAATAACCTCCAATTATGTGATACACCAGGGGCCTACCGTAGGATTCAGGGTAAAGGGCAGGCATTCTGTATTTACCTATATTCCTGATCATGAACCGGCTTTGGGATGTTGTGGAATGATAAAGGACTCTAAATGGATTTCAGGTTACAACCTTGCTGAAGATACAGACCTGTTATACCATGATGGGCAATATACTGCAGAGGAATACAAAAACAAAAGAGGGTGGGGACACTCGAGCGTAGAAGATGCTGTTTTATTTGCCACTATTTCCAATGTAAAAAAACTGATAATTTCCCACCATGATCCTTCACATTCCGATGAGCAATTGAGCAAAATATTTACAGATTTACAGTTAAAAACCAGGGGCCTTTTTAAAAACGAAATGGCTGAGGAAGGAAAGGAATTCGATTTGCCGTAGAAGAGAATTTTCTATAAATCGACCTAACAAAAATTGAATCTTTTTGTTAGGTTACTATACTTTGCTTTTTACTTACGGCGAACTATCATTTTCTACTTATAATCCGTAAAATTTTAACCGGATGCCTTATCAAACGAATAAACTTCCTTATCTTTTCAACGTAAAAGTTTTCATGGAAAAACTATTGCAAATATTCTATCCTTTCCTCATAAAAAACTGCACTAACTTAAGTAGCATCTTGCCTGTGTAAGAAACGGGTCTGGGTTCCATGATTTACCAACGGGACAAAATTATTTTCTTCATTATTTGTTCGTTTACTGCTATTATAATCCGGGATGAATATGTATTATCATTCTTAAACAGGGTTGGAAAATTAAAATATCAAAATCCTAAAAAGAAATCGAACAAAACAAAAAGTAAAGCAGAGTATTTGGTAAACTAATTTCATTTTTTGTAAAATAATTTTTCAGCATTCTTAATCGGTAAGGCTGCAGGACACGGAATGGTATATGGGGTATTAATTGATAAAGTACTACCTGCAAAGTGGTTTCATAAAGGGGCTTTGATTAAATAGTTTACAGTAAAACGTAGTTATGAGAAAAAAAATAAGCGTAGTTTTTTGTGTCTTTTTAACTTTTGCAGTGCATGCACAGTATAAAGTGAGGTTTGTCTTGAAAGAGAAGACAGCCCTTCGCCATGATAGTATTTATGTCACAGGCACTTTCAGTAATTGGGATTCAACAGCCAATAAAAACTATCTGTTGCAGCCATATGGCAAAGATGAAAAATCCATTGTGCTGGATTTACCTAAAGGTACTATCCGGTATAAATTTCACCGCGGAAGTTGGTTTACAGTGGAGAAGCACTATAATGGCGGGGAAGTTTCCGATCGTGTAGTTGTTATAAATAAGGATATTACTCTTATTGATAGTGTATTTAGCTGGAGGGATCAATTGATTTCTGACAAAAAATATGCACTAAGTCATCAGAGTTCCGATACAGCCAGGGTGGGCATATTGGCCGGGTTAGTTATGAACTATGCATTCTGGCCTGACAATTATAATGTGGATTCCGCTTTATTTTATGCCAATGAGGCACTTCAGTTACAGCAAAAAATTATAAAATCAGGAGAATATGGCCCCGGAACGGGCGATAAAAATTCTTTACTTCTGATCAACATCCAGGAAATGATCGCTTCGTTGTTTCATTCCCTGGGCAATTATCCAAAGTCATTAGAGATCAGGTTGGATAATTTGACACGTGCTGAAAAAGAAAAAGATAAATTTATTATGGTCTTCGCCTTAAGCAGGATCACCGATGATTTTGCTTCAATGAACGATTATCAAAACGTGCTTCAATATGCAAAATTAATGGACTCCATTGTAAAGAAACTGGATTTACATGATGCCAGGTTCAGGTTTGCACAATTGCAGGCAGAAAGTACTATTGCTAATGCTTTCTATAACCTGGATATTACAGATTCAGCATTATATTATGCTAATAAAGCGGCAGCCATAGGCTCAGGTGATACCCATTACGACACAGCTTTCAATAGTCTATTATTGGGTAATATTTATGCTAAAATGGGTAAAGACAGTGCTGCGTTTTACCATTATAGATTGGTTTATCCTGCTGCCGTATCAATCTACAATCCGCAGGTAGCGGCAGGTGCTTTTGAAGGAATGGCCAGGCTATTTAAGAGAAATGGCGAGTCGGATTCGGCCTTGTATTATGCCTTAAAAGCAATGAGCTTGTTACAAGGCTACAAGTCAACCGTGCAGTCATGGGGTGAAAATTCAGACACCTATATTGCTGAAATAAGTCCGTTGGTTGCTGAATTGTACAAAGCCAATAATCAGCCCGACAGCGCCTATAAATATCTGCATCTTTCAGTCACCTTAAAAGACAGCCTTTACAATTCAAACAGGGTAAGGCAATTTCAGACGCTCACTTTTAACGAAGCCGCACGCCGCCAGCAACTGGAACAACAAAGCATCCAGGCAAAACAGGAATATGAAAATAAAGTAAGAATGTATGGACTTATTTCTATTGTTACCGGCGTACTCATTTTTGCTTTTATTCTTTACAGGAACAACAAGCAAAAACAAAAAGCAAATATTTTGCTCCAAAGCCAGAAAAACGAACTGGAAACTACTTTGAGTGAACTAAAAACTACTCAATCCCAACTCATTCAATCGGAAAAAATGGCTTCCCTCGGCGAACTAACGGCAGGTATCGCCCATGAAATACAGAACCCGTTAAACTTTGTGAATAATTTTTCGGAAGTGAATAAGGAATTGATTGAAGAAGCCTCCCAGGCAAATGACACGGGAAATACAAATGAGGTTAAAGAATTGTTGACAACCTTGAAGGATAATGAAGAAAAAATAAATCATCATGGTAAACGGGCAGGCGATATTGTAAAAGGAATGTTGCAACACTCACGGAGCAGTACAGGTGTAAAAGAGCCAACCGCTATCAATGCATTGGCAGATGAATATTTACGATTAAGCTATCATGGCCTTCGCGCAAAAGACAAATCTTTTAATTCAGAAATCAAAACTGATTTTGATGAATCCATCGGAAAAATAAATATCATTCCACAAGACATTGGACGTGTATTATTGAATTTATATAACAATGCTTTTTATGCAGTGAACCAACAAAAAAGCAAGAATCTTATTTCTTATGAACCAACAGTTTCAGTAATTACAACAAAATCTGATAATCATGTATTGATTACCGTTAGTGACAATGGAGGTGGTATTCCTGAAAAAATAAAAGAAAAAATATTTCAACCCTTCTTTACCACCAAACCTACAGGGCAGGGAACTGGATTGGGATTGAGTTTGAGCTATGATATTGTGAAGGCGCATGGCGGGGAGATAAAGGTGGAGACGAAGGAGGGAGAAGGTTCAACATTTATTATTCAACTACCTTGTTAAGCATGCAAATCAATTAATCCCATAAATCATGGTTCAGACAATTAAAAGCACATGGAGGAGAAGTAAAAGCAGAAACAGAGCAAGGATTGTATACCCGGTTCATTATATCAATCCCTGTAAGGAATGTTTAATTTTTATCGGAAGATTCATCTTTAATAAAATGAAAAAATATATTCTATTATTTATCATAGTAATGGCATCTGGCAATTTAAATGCTCAAAAAAGCAAAGAAGATAGCCTTGTTTTATTATTGAATAAATCAGTTGACAGCAGCAGGGTTAATATATTAAATGAATTAAGCCGCAGTCTTTGGTATTATCAATTGAATAAAGCCAAAGCCTACAATTTGCAAGCAATGAGTTTGGCGGACAGGATTGTTTACCAACCAGGTATTGCTGAAGCTAATCGTTGCCACGGTGTTATGTTATCTTTCACAAATGACTCTTCAGCAATGTTGTACTTAACAAAAGCCCTGAATATTTTTAAAGAACTGGATAATAAAAAAGGCATTGCAGCTACCTTAAATAACCAGGGAACAGTTTACTTAATGCAGGGTCAGTACTCAAATGCTCTTGATGTTTTGTTCCAGGCTCTAAAGCTTTTTAATGAATTAGGAGATAAAGAAGCTGTGGGTGCGGCTACAAACCAGGTGGGTAATGTTTATAATTTTTTAGGTGACTATGCTGCTGCTCTTGATTACTATTCTAAAGCGCTTGCCATCCGTCGCCAAATTACTGACAAGCCCGGCACTGCTTTTTCACTGAGCAGGGTGGGTGATATGTATTTCAAGCTGGGAAAGCTTGATGAGGCAATTACTAATTATAAAGAATCTTATGATATTTCTTTATCAGTTGGCCGAAGCCAAAATATAATTGATGCAGCAAGCAATATCGGCAATGTATACAGGCTGCAGGGAAAGTACAATGAAGCACTTTCTTATTTTAATATCAGTCTGAAAGAAGAAGAAAAGTTTTTTGGAAAAGACAGCATTGGGCTTTCATACCAGCATATTGGAGAAACCTACCTGGCTCTGAAAAATTACAATGCTTCTTTATTTAATTTTCGAAAAGCCCTCCAAATCGCTTATAGAAAAAAATCAGGTGATGCCGCGATAATTCTTCAGCAGGTGGCCCGGGCTTATTTTGAACAGGGGTATTATACAAAGGCATTGGAGAATTGTCTTCACAGCCTTGAGATTGCCAAACAAACAAAGAACAACGAAGCGATAAAGGAGACGAGCCTTACCCTTTCGCAGGTATATGCTGCAAAGGGAGATTTTGTAAATGCATACAAGTATCACCTGCAATATACCCGTGCAAAAGATTCCGTTTTAAATGAAAATTTTAACAACAAGCTTGCTTCGCTGCAGCAATCTTTTGAAATAAAAAACAGGCAAACGCAAATTGACCTGCTGAACAGGGACAAGGCATTACAACAAAGCGAGATCAGCAGGCAGAAGCAACAACGCTATGCATTCATTTCTGGCATTTTTCTTTTTGCTGTGCTGGCAGTAATTCTTTTTAGAAGTAACCGACACAAACAAAAAACAAACCTGGCGCTTGAAAAAGCATATACAGAATTAATATCCGCACAAAAGCAATTGATCCAATCGGAAAAAATGGCCAGCCTTGGAGAGCTAACTGCCGGCATTGCACACGAAATACAAAACCCTTTGAACTTCGTGAATAATTTTTCTGAAGTGAATAGAGAATTGATAGCAGAATTAAAAACAGAAGCAACTGCTGGTAATAACAAGGAAGTTATTGCAATTGCAGATGATATCGGTGCCAATGAAGAAAAAATAAATCATCATGGTAAACGGGCCGATGCCATTGTAAAAGGAATGTTGCAACACTCACGGTCAAGCACAGGCGTAAAAGAACCAACAGACATAAATGCATTGGCAGATGAATATTTGCGATTAAGCTATAACGGCTTAAGAGCTAAAGACAAAGATTTTAATTCAGAAATAAAAACCGATTTTGATAAATCAATCGGAAAAATAAATATCATTCCGCAGGATATTGGAAGGGTGCTACTTAATTTGTACAACAATGCGTTCTACTCTGTAAATGAAAGGCTTCGACAAGCTCAGCCTGACATCCACTACGAACCCACAGTTTCGGTAAAAATAAAGAAATCTGGAAATAGTGTGTTGATTACCGTTAGTGATAATGGAAATGGCATTCCGCAAAAAGTAGTAGATAAAATATTTCAACCCTTTTTCACCACCAAACCAACTGGACAAGGAACTGGGCTGGGTTTAAGTTTGAGCTATGATATTGTAAAAGCGCATGGCGGAGAGATAAAAGTAGAGACGAAGGAAGGAGAGGGCACAGAGTTCATCATTCAGTTGCCTGTTTGAAGGATGAACTAAAATAAGAATTCCCAATATTTGTAGGTTTACTGGTTCCTGCTTTACATCAAGGTAATCTGTCCTGGATTTTTACGTACCAGTAAAACTCATTTTATTGCTTTCAAAAACTGGTAACTTTAGGGCTAATCTGATAGGGCATGAGGGTTGCATTAAAATCATTGCTGGGTTGTATTTTCTTTTTCACGATCTCTAACTACGGGATTGCGCAGAGTAACGTAAACCAACCAGTTAATAAAAGATCCGCCGATTCTGTGCTCCAGTTGCAACATGCCTTTCATTACATCGCAAATAATTTGCCTCACAATCAAAAGCCATTGTTTGGGTTTTCTTCTGCTGAGTCAACTGCTGTTTTGTCCCGGGAATTCAATTCAAAATCTCAAACTGGTGCAGGTTGTAGCGATACTTCTTCACGCTTTTTTCTAAAAGACGCAGCTGGCGGCAGCTTCTATGTAGGCGATTATATAAGGTCACGCGATGGTAACCTGTTAGTGGCAGGCCAGTATGTGACAAATGATGCAGGTACTTTTATTTCCAAAGGCTTTTTAATGAAATGCGATGAGAACGGAAATGTTTTCTGGAACCGTCTATATACAAATCTGGAGTCGACCAACAGTAACGATTTTATATTTTATTATAAGATCATTGAATTGAATAATGGTAACATATTAATGGCCGGATCTACCCTGGATTATATCACTCAAAACAATGACCTCATTATCACCACCACCGACAATTCAGGAAATCTTACCTGGAGCAAAATTTATAAATCAAGGCTTTGGTCGCATGGCAATCAAAGTTCCAATTATTATAACGTACAACAATTGATGCAGGACGATTCTTCAGGAGAGGTATTTATTGCAGGCCAACACTGGACAGAAGGCAGAAGTATTATCGATATTGATCCCACAAATGGCAATATTTTGTGGAGCAAATTGTATCAACCTTCGGACGCAGGATATTTTGATGCTCCTTTTGGAATGGATATCCGCAACAATGAACTGCTCCTATTTGGTGATTTTCTTACAACTGATGGCGCGCGCATAAGCGTTTACACGCTCAATAAATCTACGGGCGATACACTTCACAGCAGGTTTTATAAAATATCAGGTGATGGCGAAAACAAGAACAGATTCGTGGGTTTTAATCCCCTGGTCAAACTTGATAATGGTAATTATGCACTAACAGGCGAGCAGTATGGTTACAACAGTACATCGGGTGATACAGGAGTTCCATACCATGCAGGGTATATTCAACTAGATAATAATTTGAATTTTGTAAGCGCGTACTCATTCAGGAATAATACTCCTGGTAAAAGCAGCAATACGATGCTTTCTGTTTTTCCGGATGGGTCTGGGCTATTTACTATGCTTCAGTATATGAGCGCTTTTAATGGTCAGGTATATTACGTGCAATTTAAAGATGCTAAAATACTAAACCAGCGTATTAAATTCTATTCGGGCGAAAGTGTTCCTAATGAGCATCCTGCACTGGAACTTAACGATGGTGGCGCTCTTGCCATAAAGTTGCTTGGCGATAGTGCCGCGAATAATACCAAACTTGAATTTTTAAAATTGCATGCCAGCGATTCTTCGTCGCAATGCCTGGGAGTTGAGGACTATTCAACATTTATAGAGCCTTTTTACCTGGAAGATACGCCGGGGTTTATTGATTCAGTCGGCAACAATGTTTTCCAGGAAAATACAAATAAAACTATTTCCACAAGCAATGCAACGCTTACCTATTATCCCGGTTGCCAACAAATTTCCTTTTGCGATTCGTTATCGCTTTCATCTTCCTCAAATAGTATTTGCGGCGGTGATTCGCTGCTGGTAACGGTTCACACCAATCCTGAATGCACCGGCTCTGTATTTTTCAACATGGATTCTTCACGGCTTCAATCCATTGTCGGTGTAAATGATTCGGTATATCGGTTTAAGTTTATTTCATCATGGCAGGGAACCATTTATGCCGGCTTACATGGGTGTAAAGTTTTGACAGATTCACTGAAAATAACTTCTCCAACTATTGCTCTTGCCAGCGATACTGGTTTTTGCAAGGGCGAAAGTGTGGTGCTTAATGCGGGTCCGGGATTTTCAAGTTATGAATGGAACACCGACAGCAATAATCAAAATATCATCGTTTCAACCGAAGGTGAATATTCAATAAAAGCAACAACTTCAGAAGGGTGTGAAGCTACTGATACGATAATAGTGAAACAGTTTGCATTGCCGGTTGCCGGCCTTGATAAAAATCCAAACTTATGTACAGGCGAGGTTAGGGAACTGGATGCCGGAAATTTTAATTCTTATGTATGGAACACCGGTGAAAATACAAGGACGATACAAGTGAGTGGCGTTGGCGTTTATGCTGTAACGGTAACTGATACTCATGGTTGCATCGGCTCTGATACAGCAGCAATAAAAGCAATAGTTCCTTTGCCCACAGGTTTTTTGCCGGCTGATACCACTATATGTTCTTACAGGCTGATAGCGTTAATGCCGCTGAAAGATTATGCAAGTTACCTATGGAATAATGGGGCTATCACCAAAAGTATTACGGTTTCTCAACCGGGTGTGTATTGGCTGCAGGTTACAGATGCCAATACCTGCATAGGAAAAGACACCATTGTTTTGAATCCGGTAAATTGTGTGCAGGGATTTTTTGTTCCCAATGCATTTACTCCTAATAAAGATGGCAGGAACGATGATTTTAAACCATTCCTTTTCGGCCCGGTAGATCAATATGAATTTACTGTTTACAACCGGGAAGGAGAAATGGTTTTCAAAAGCTATGAGGTAAACGAAGCCTGGAATGGTAATTACAAAGGTGTTCCACAGGATAGCGGGCTGTTTGTATGGATCTGCAAATATCGTTTCAGCGGCGAAAAAGGAAAAGTAGAAAGGGGGACTGTGATGCTTTTGAAATGATATAACTTAATACCGCCTTTTTATTCCCCACTATATAAAATATTGACAAGAAGTGACTATCAAACGAATTATCTTTCTTATCTTTTCAACGTAAAGTTTTTTTCAAAAAGTATTACCACTATTCTATCCTTTCCTTGCTTAAAACTGCAATAACTTAAGTGACACCCCTGGCCTTTATACGAGGGCTTTGAAGGCTGGCATTACCAGCAGGCTAAATTGT
>JBBQWJ010000049.1:0-16841 GCA_038210685.1 Chitinophagales bacterium
AAAATATTTCTGGACAAGTCAAGGATAAAATTGTCATTGAAAGTCCAGAAAGCATATTTTGCATAATCCTCAAAATACAGCAACCTGAAAAATGTTTTTGCCTCGATAGGAACATAATCACTCAATAGAGTAATACAGCAGCCGGAACGTATTATTTTCATTACATTTTTGGCAATACTCCCAAAAATCAGCCAACGAGGTAATATGGTCTTTTTATTTTCGACAGGAATCTCAGTGAGGTAAAATTTACTTGATAAATATTTATAGAAAAAGCCGATTTTAGGTTTTGATTCCTTCATTAAAAATTGATTTCTAAATACTACAACACCTCTTAATATATGCAAAAAGTAAAATTACTAAAAGAACTTTTTCAAATAATTGTTAAATATCAAGAAATCCCTGAAATAAAAACATGTATCAAATTATGTATCAAATGAAAAAGCAGTTATAAATTTTACTTCATAACTGCTTGATTATCTGTGGGCCCACCAGGATTTGAACCTGGGACCACCTGATTATGAGTCAGGTGCTCTAACCAACTGAGCTATAGGCCCCATTACCTCTTTAGGTAATTTTAAGGTTTGCAAAAATAGAAAAATTCATTAAGTCGACAGAATTATTTTTCTTTGGAGATGCAAAAAGTAGAAAATGTCATTTTTGATCTCGGTGGAGTTCTTTTAGATATTGATTACAACCTCACGCGCGTTGCCTTTGAAAAACTGGGCGTAGCGCATTTTGATGAAATGTATTCGCAGGCAAATGCCGATAAGCTTTTTCAAAAACTGGAAACAGGCGTTGTAACAGAAGATGAATTTTATAACCATCTGAATCAATCTACCGGCCTACATCTTTCGCCAAAAGAAATAAGGGAAGCATGGAATGCGATGCTGCTTTCTTTTAGAGAAGAGAGCCTTGATTTTTTGGGCCAGATCAGCAAGAGCTATAAAATTTATCTATTAAGCAATACCAATAAAATCCATTTCACTTCTTTTTATGAAATCTATAATCAAAAAGAAAGAAAAAAATCTTTTGAGCAATATTTTATAAATGCTTTCTATTCTTTTGAGATAGGTTTACGAAAACCGGATGTTGATTGTTACGAGTGGGTTTTAAAGGAGCTTGAAATAGAGCCACAAAAAACTTTATTTATTGATGACTCGGTAAAGAATATTGAAGGTGCCAATAGAGTAGGTTTGCAAACTGTGCTTTTAACGCCTGAAAAAAGAATTGAAAATCTTGGATTATAATTTTGAGATTATTTTTTAACTTCTTCAAAATCAATATAATCGCCTTCTTTTTTTGAAGTGGGTTCAGCTGCAGGTGGCTTTTGCGGATTTTGATATTTATTCATATCATTCTGCATCTTCTCCTGCATTTCTCCAAACTGCTTTTTAATTCTTTTTGAAGATTCGTAAATCGGTATGATAAAATCAAAAATGAATTTATATAATAAATAAAGCAGCAGGAGCTCGGCCGCGGTTTCAAAAAATTTCATTCAACAAAAATAAATGTTTTAAATCAATTGACCGGAAAAGCGCTCTGTTTGTAACTGAAAGATTTGTTAAGGAATGGATTTTAAGAAACATAATTTGGAGTGTATTTTCTAATTAATGTATATTTGCAGCGTAAAAGAGTAGTGAAAGGGAACGGAAGCGTTCCCTTCTTCTATTTTCAAAAGTGTATAATAAAAAATGACTACTTCTACCGAACTTGAGAAGATTGAAGAATTTGTAAAAAATTTTATTGCAGAGTCAAAGGATTTATTTCTTGTAGAGGTGAAAATTGCTCCGGGAAATAAGATTACTGTATTGCTTGACGGCGACCATGGTGTTACCATTGAAAATTGTACAGCTGTAAATAAAGCGCTATATAAATTTATTGAAGAGCAGGAAATATTTGCGAATTTTTCATTGGAAGTGTCTTCGTTTGGTGTAGAGAAGCCTTTACAACTTTTCAGGCAATACAAAAAAAACATTGGCCGCTCAGTTGAAGTGTTATTTAACGATGGGACAAAAGTAGAAGGGGCTCTTACGGAAGTGAATGAAGAAGATATTAAAATAGAACAAAAAACAGGTAAAGGAAATAAAATGACAAAACAAACAACAACAATATTGTTTAATCAGATAAAGCACGCCACCGTGCTGATAACTTTTTAAAATAACAGTATGGCAAGTATCAATTTAATCGAATCTTTTCAGGAATTCAAAGACGCTGAAAATATAGACAGACCTACTTTGATGAAAGTAATGGAAGATGTCTTTAAAACATTGATCCGCAAAAAATACGGATCGGATGAAAATTTTGATGTGATCGTTAACGACCAAAAAGGTGACCTTGAAATTTTCAGGCGGCGCACCATCGTTGATGATGATGACTTGTATAATACACTCACGGAAGTTGAATATAAAGATGCGATAAAAGTTGAGCCTGATTACCAGGTAGGTGAAGAATTATATGAAGAAGTAGATATTCAAAAAGAATTTGGAAGAAGAGCGATACTTGCAGGTAAACAAACACTTGCAAGCCGTATTAACGATCTTAAGAAAAATATTCTAATCAAGAAATATGAAGATAGAGTTGGTGATATTATCACTGGCGAAGTTTACCAGGTTTGGAAAAAAGAAATTTTATTATTGGATGAAGAAGGAAATGAAATGTTGCTTCCCAAATCAGAACAAATCCCTTCTGATTATTTTAAAAAAGGCGAAACTATAAGAGCGGTTGTAAAAAATGTAGAGCTGAAAAACAACCAGGCGGTTATTATTGTTTCAAGAACTGATAATTCTTTTCTTGCCAAATTGCTGGAAATTGAAGTCCCTGAAATCTTTGATGGCCTTATCGTGATAAAGAAAATTGTTCGCGATCCGGGAGAAAGAGCAAAAGTGGCGGTGGAAAGTTTTGATGACCGTATTGATCCTGTGGGCGCTTGTGTGGGAATGAAAGGAAGTCGTATTCACGGAATTGTGCGCGAACTAAAAAATGAAAATATTGATGTAATCAACTGGACCAATAATATTCAATTATTAATTCAACGTTCACTGACGCCTGCAAAGATCACCAGTATGGATGTGGATATGGAAGCGAAACACGCAAGTGTTTATCTAAAGCCCGACCAGGTTTCGCTGGCAATTGGCCGCAGAGGCGTAAACATCAAACTTGCCTGCGAGCTTACAGGGCTCGAGATTGATGTGTTCCGTGACAATGAAGGTGAAGTGGAAGAATACGATGTGGATCTGGATGAATTTACAGATGAATTGGAAACATGGGTTATCGACGAATTAAAAAAGATAGGATGTGATACAGCGAAAAGCGTGTTAGACTTGTCTGATGAAGAACTGGAGCGCCGGACTGATTTGGAAAAGGAAACCATCACAGAAGTGAAAAAGATTTTAAAAGAAGAATTTACACAATAATAACTACAAACTTATTTTTTAAAGAATTTGTTTGTTTACTATAATTAAAAAAAATAAAAAAATTACTTCATTAAGAAGTAGGAAAGATTAATGGCAGAAATAAATACACCACGATTGATGGCTGCGGCCCGGGAGTTTAATATAGGTACAGGTACTTTAATAGACTTTTTGGTATCAAAAGAATTTAGCAGCGATGATCTTAAGCCCAGTACTAAGCTTACGGAAGAAATGTACCGTGTCTTGCAGGTAGAGTTTCAGCCTGATAAAGTGGCTAAACAAAAAGCCGAACAGATCGATCTTCCAAAAAATACTCCGTCAGATAATAAGAAGAGAAGAGATGAACAGGATCTTTCTTTCAATAAGAAAGAAACGGCTAAACCTGCAGCAAAAGAAGAAAAACCGGTAGAAGAACCAAAACCGGTAGAAGAACCAAAACCGGTAGAAATTATTGAACCGGTTGTTGAAGAAAAAGTAGCTGAAATCCCGGTGGAAGAAGCTCCTGCTGTTGAAGAGGTAAAGGACGAAAAAGAGATAGACAAGTCTGATGAAATTCCTGTTGAGCCTGCACCCACTACAGCAATAGAAAACGTTGAAGTTCCCGAAGTGGAAGGATTGAAAATCATTGATAAAATTGATCTTGACGCTATTGATTCTTCTGTAAGGCCTAAAAAAGATTCTAAAAAGAAAGCCACGAAAGGAAAAGTGAAAGGTGTAATTTCTAAAGAACCTAATGAACCCGTCCAGGAGCCTTCAAAAGGACCAGTTGCCCAACCTGTAAAAGAAACTCCGGTTATCACCAATATTAAGGCGGTGAAATTAGAAGGCCCTAAAATTATGGGAAAGATCGAGCTTCCTTCTACTGAACCCCGTCCAAAACCAACGGATGAAAGACGTAAACGCAAGCGTATTATTGTTGAAAAGAAAGGAGGAGGAAGTCGTCCACCTCATCCAAACGGACAAAGACCTCATCCCGGAAACAACAGGCCAGCAGCAGGCGGAAGATTTAATAGAAATGCTCCTGCAATAAGGCGTGAAGAAAAAGAGATTGATCAAAAAGAAATTCAAGACAAAATAAAGGAAACGCAGGCCAAACTTGCCGGTTCCGGAGGTAGAGGGAAGAGCCTTAAGGCAAAATATCGCAAACAAAAAAGGGAAGAAGCATCTGAAACTGTAGGCGAAGATGTTACAGATAATAAATTGCAGTTAACAGAATTTATTTCTGTAAGTGAGTTTGCTAATTTGATGGATGTAAGTTTTGCAGATGTTATCAGTAAATGTATGAGCCTTGGTATCATGGTTTCAATCAATCAACGCCTTGAGGCAGATGTGATAGAACTGGTAGCAGGCGAATTTAATTTTGAAGTTGAATTTATTGATGTAGACAATCAACAGGATTCTGAAGAAGAAGAGGAAGAAGAGAATGAAGAAGATTTAGAGCCCCGTGCCCCAATTGTCACAATCATGGGACACGTTGACCATGGTAAAACATCCTTGTTGGATTATATACGACATGCAAATGTGATAGCCGGTGAAGCGGGTGGTATAACACAGCATATTGGAGCATACGAAGTGAAATTAAAAGATGGGCGTGCCATAACTTTCCTTGATACTCCGGGCCATGAAGCGTTTACAGCGATGCGGGCAAGAGGTGCAAAAATTACCGACATCGCAGTAATTGTTATTGCTGCTGATGATGCTGTAATGCCTCAAACCAAAGAAGCGATCTCTCATGCACAAGCTGCGGAAGTTCCGATGGTTTTTGCATTGAATAAAATAGATAAAGATGGTGCCAATCCTGAAAAGATAAAAGAGCAGCTATCAGGAATGAATATTTTGGTAGAAGATTGGGGTGGAAAATACCAGAGCCAGGAAATAAGTGCCAAAAAGGGATTAAATGTAGATGAACTTCTTGATAAAGTATTACTGGAATCTGACTTGCTGGAACTAAAAGCTAATCCTACCAAGGCAGCCAGCGGAACAGTAATTGAAGCTTCACTGGATAAAGGCCGTGGTTATGTAGCTACCATTTTGGTGCAAAACGGCACACTAAACCAGGGAGATCTTTTAGTATCAGGACAATATTATGGACGTATTAAAGCCATGTTCAATGAAAGAAACCAAAGAGTAACTTCAGCTCCGCCATCAACTCCTGTTCTTATTCTTGGTTTGAATGGTGCTCCGCAGGCTGGTGAAACCTTTAAAGTTTTTGAAGACGAATCTGAAGCAAAAGATACAGCCAACAGAAGGTCTCAAATTCTTCGCGAGCAGGGAATACGCGCTAAAAAACATATTACACTTGATGAAATTGGTCGTCGACTTGCGCTGGGTAATTTTAAACAATTAAACCTTCTTATCCGTGCCGATGTGGATGGATCAGTAGAAGCTTTGAGTGATTCTTTACAAAAATTAAGTACGGAAGAAATTGCGGTGAGCATTGTTCACCAAGGTGTTGGACAAATTACCGAAACAGATGTGATGTTAGCTACGGCTTCGGATGCGGTTATCATTGGATTTAATGTTCGCCCTTCTTTACAGGCATCAAAAATTGCTGAACATGAAGGTGTGGAAATTAAAACCTACTCTATCATTTATGACGCTATTGACGAAGTGAAAAGTGCAATGGAAGGAATGTTAGAACCTAAGATCCAGGAAAAAGTTTTGGGTGTTGCCGAAATAAAAGAAACTTACAAATTTGATAAAGCTACTGTTGCAGGTTGTATGGTGGTAGAAGGAAAAATAGCAAGAAACAATCGGGTGAGGCTGGTAAGGGATGGTATTATTGTTCATACCGGCGAACTCGGAAGCATGAAGCGCTTTAAAGATGATGTGAAAGAAGTAAGTAATAATATGGAATGCGGTCTTACATTAAGGAATTACAACGATCTGAAAGCGGGCGATATGATAGAAGCTTTTGAAGAAATAGAAGTAAAAAGAACTTTATAAATTTTGAAATTATTAATTTCTTTAACAAAAGCGCTTCAACTTTTAACTTTCCAAAAAAATAACTCACGGGTTAGCAGTGTATTTTTGATGAATTAATTTTTAAAAAATTAAGGCATTTAACTGCTATTTCAAATACAAAAATTTCTCATGAAAAAAAGTTTGTTCACTCTTTGCTTTCTTGTTATCGCTGTTGCTTCTTTTGCTCAAACAAAAAAAGTAGTAGCTGATAAAATTATCGCGACTGTAGGAGACAAAATTATTTTACGCAGCGATATCCAAAACAGTATTACTGATATGCAGCGACAGAATATTGATGTGCCAGCCAATGCTTCCTGTATTTTATTGCAACAAGCACTGGCGATGAAAGCTTTGGTCTTGCAGGCTGAGCGTGATTCGCTCCCTGTATCTGATGAAGATGTAAATGCTGAGATTGACAACAAGATTCGTTATTATATTTCCAGGTACGGTTCAAAAGAAATATTGGAGCAGGTTGCGGGTAAAAGCGTTTTTCAATTGAAAGAAGAGTATAAGCCCATATTCCGCGAGCAGAAACTGGCAGCTGCTGAACGTGATAAAATTGTAGGTGATGTAAGGATTACTCCCAAAGAAGTAGAAGACTATTATAATAAAATTCCTAAAGACAGCCTTCATTTTTACGAATCAGAACTGGAAGTAGGCCAGATCGTTGTATATCCTAAACCAAGTCGCGATCTTGAAAATTATGCCATCGACCAGTTGAAAGAGTATAAAAAGGAAGTGGAAGATGGAAGCAAAAAGTTTGAAGTATTGGCTTCTCTTTTTTCTGACGACCCCGGAACTAAAGATAACGGAGGCCTTATGGAAATCAACAGAAATGAGACCCAATTGGATCCAACATTTTTGGGAAAAGCATTTAGTTTAAAAGACGGTCAGATTTCCAATGTGTTTAAATCTCAATTTGGTTATCACATTATTCAAATGGTAAGTCGCCGCGGCGATGATGCTACAATCAGGCACATTTTAAAAGTTCCGCAGGTTAGTTCGATCCAGATAAATGAAGCCAAAGACAAATTAGATTCGATCAGAACTCTTTTGGTGGATGGAAAAATGCAATTTGGCGAAGCAGTTTCTAAATTTAGTGAAGACGATAACAGCAAATTTACCGGCGGTCTTATGACGGCCCCAGACGGAAGCCAAAGTACTTTTTTATCTATTGATCAGTTGGATAAAGATCTTGTGTTGATGCTTAAAGACCTAAAAGTTGGTGAATATTCTAAACCAACTGAATTTGTAGATCCTTCAACAGGAAAAAAGGCAGTTAGAATTGTGGAAATTATTGTAAAAACACAACCACACCGCGAAAATCTAAAAGATGATTACGATAAAGTATCGCAACGTGCGCTGGAAGAAAAAAAGAACCAGGCTTTGGAAGATTGGTTCAGTAAAAAGTTGTCGGATTTTTATATCAATGTGTCCAAAGATTATTCTTCTTGTCCTGAACTGCAAAAATGGACTGAAAACAGCATGGCAGCCACTAAATAATTTTGATGAATAATTATCTGCAAAAAACCTTTTAAAAGAAATTTTTTTTGCAGAATTAAAATATTGTTTATTTGTTCGTTTACTGTAACAAGCATTTAAAAGAGCAGAAAGCGCCACATTAATTTTGTTTTACATTTGCTTTGTATGTCAATCGTAGTTTCTAATCTCACAAAAGTTTATGGTCAGCAAAAAGCAGTGGATGATATTTCTTTCACTGCAGCAAATAATGAGATCGTTGGTTTTTTAGGCCCAAATGGAGCAGGTAAATCAACAACGATGAAAATAATTACCGGCTATCTTGCGCCTGATTCAGGGGAGGCAATCGTAAATGGAATCAACGTAGATAAAGACGCCGTAGAAGCTAAGAAACAAATCGGTTATTTGCCCGAGGGAAACCCGCTTTATTATGAAATGTATGTTCGGGAATATCTTCAATTTATCGGCGGCATTCATGAAGTAAAATCCAGTTTAAAAAACAGAATTGAAGAAGTGATCGATCTTGCCGGTCTTCGGCCTGAAAGCAACAAAAAAACGGGGCAGCTAAGTAAAGGTTACAAACAAAGAGTAGGACTTGCTGCTGCACTTCTTCACGACCCAAAAATATTGATACTTGATGAACCCACCACTGGCCTTGATCCTAACCAGATCGTGGAAATACGTCAATTGATTAAAGAGCTGGGTAAAAATAAAACGGTTCTTTTTTCATCACATATTTTGCAGGAAGTAGAAAGTGTTTGTGACAGGGTTATTATCATCAGCAACGGAAAAATTGTGGCTGATGATACTTTGGGGAATTTGCAATCTTCCAATAAAAATTCGCACATTATTTTGATTGAATTTGGCAAAAAAGCGGATGTTGAATTATTAAAAATTCTGCCGGCAGTAGAAGATGTGCAAGAAAGCGGAAATCAATACCAGCTGCAGACTGCTGATCCTGAAAAGGTGAAAAAATTGTTGCTCGAATTCAGTCTTCAAAATGATCTTGATATTCTTTCTCTCAAAACAAAAAGCAAAAGCCTGGAGGAAGTTTTTAGAAACCTTACCGCTTAAGTATTTCTGACACCTTCACAGCTTTGATTGAATCTAATTTCAATAGCTTTGTTCAAAAAAATGAAGAAAGCAACACTTTTTATTTTGTTAGCCATTTTTCTTTTCCCTTCTTTATTTGCTCAAAAAATAATTGGAAACTGGAAAGGAAATATTGAAGTGAATGGCATCGAATTGCCAATCGTTTTTCATTTTAATAAAAACAACGATGGGAAGCTTGATGGAAAATGGGACAGTCCCAAGCAAAATGCGAATGCGCTCCCTTATAGTTCGATAGAGGCAAACGAAGACAGTGTTCACATTGGTATTAAAATGATTGCCGGTTCGTATGAAGGTAAATTTATCGGCAATGATTCTATTGTAGGAACATGGGCACAGAGCGGAAACCAGTTGCCCTTAAATTTTTCGCGAACTAACGGTGATGCAGAATCGCAAATGAATGCGCCTGCTCATCCCAATGAAAAAGAAATTACGATTACATCTGCAGTTGGAAGTAAGGTATACGGAACCTTATTATCAAAAAACAACCAGGAACCATTAGGCATTATTGTAGCAGGTTCTGGTCCTACAGACCGTAATGGGAATAGCAGGCTCGGCGAAGCTACTAATGAATATAGAATGCTTGCTTACGAACTGGATTCTCAAAACATTGCCACTTTTCGATATGATAAAAGAGGTATTGCAAAAAGCGCTTACGCCGGCATGAAAGAAAGCGATTTGGTATTTAATGATTATGTAAAAGACGCAGAAAAAATATTTGATTATTTGCACGATTCACTCGGTTTTAAAAACATTTATTTTATCGGCCATAGTGAAGGCTCTTTGATTGCCATGCTGGCTTCACAAAAAAAGAAGGTAAAGGGATATATATCTATTGCCGGGGCAGGAAGACCGATTGATCAGATCGTGGAAGAGCAATTGAAAAACCAGCCGTTACCGGATTCAGTAAAGCAACAAATTCCACTGATTTTTAATCAGCTTAAAAAAGGAAAAGAAGTGGATACCATTCCACCGGTCCTGGTTTCTCTTTTTAGAAAATCCATACAGCCGTATTTAATTTCATGGCTTCAATATTCTCCTCAAAAAGAAATTAAAAAATTGGATTGTCCGATCCTGATTTTGCAAGGTGGCTGTGATATCCAGGTGAAAGAAGTAGATGCCAATAATCTGCATGAAGCCAATAAAGGAAGTACGTTGGATTATATTCAGGAGATGTCGCATACTTTAAAAAATGCGGGAGAAAAATGTGTGAATGAAAGTAAAACCTATGCGGATGGATCGATGCCTTTGGACAAAATCCTGGTTGATGATATTGTGAATTTTATTAAACAGTAAAATAAAAATCGGGAAAATTTGTTCGTTTACTACGAATTTTTTTCTTTCAATAATTCAGTAATGTCTTTTTCCATTTGCGCAATTTCGGCGGGTTTCAAAGCATCATAAATTCCACGGACTCTTTTTTTTCTATCTACCAAGGCTATAAACTGCGTATGGATAAAAGCTTCCTCTATATTTTTGCTGTTATTTTTATCATTATCCAGTAGATAACTTTGGCGCGCCATCTTGTATAAAGAGTCTTTACTTCCGGTTACAAAGTACCATTTAGCAGGATTGTTATGATCATCGGGAAGCATCTTTTCTTCATAGGCTTTGAGTAGAGGAACAGAATCAGTTTCAGGCATAGAACTATGAGAGATGATGGCAAAATCTTTGTCGTTTTTAAATTTATCGTAAACGCCTTTTAGATTAAAATTCATTTTGGGACAAATGCCATTACAGGTGGTAAAAAAATAATTGGTAACATATACTTTACCATCAACATTTTTTTCTGTTATCGGCTGGCCGTTTTGATCAGTGAATGAAAAGTTTTGAACGTAACTCATCACAGGAAGTTCCACTTTAAAATAGCCTTTTGTAAAAGAAAGAGAAATATAAAAAGCAGTGAGCAGCACTAACGAAAAGACAATATAAATGATTATTTTCTTTTTCATGGCGCAAAGGTAAAGATTCTGAGTATTTACAAATTGCTAAGATTTTATGAGGTTAAATGGAAAGCTTTCGTTATTTTTTATCGCACAAATCCATTTTCGTTAATTTTACAAACTCAATATTTTATTTATGGAAGAAAATTTATATGATTTTGGAATGATCGGTTTAGGTACTATGGGAAGCAATCTTTTGCTTAATATGGCCGATCATGGGTTTTCAGTAATTGGATATGATAAAAATCCGGAGAAGACATCAGCCTTTGAAGCTTCTGCTACAAAAGGAACTACAGTAAAAGGGGTGAATACGCTGAAAGAAATGATCGCCAAATTAAAGGTTCCCCGAAAATTAATGATGTTGGTTCCGGCAGGAAATCCTGTTGACAGTGTGATAAGCGATTTAAAACCCTTGTTGCAAAAAGGCGATATCGTTATTGATGGAGGAAACTCGCATTATACAGATACATTAAGCAGAATAATCGAGTTAAAAGAATCGGGGTTTCATTTTATGGGCATTGGTATTTCCGGTGGTGAAGAAGGCGCGCGCAAAGGCCCGAGCATTATGCCGGGCGGCGATGAAGAAGCGTATAAAGAAGTAGCGCCCATACTAAAAGCGGTGGCTGCTAAAGTGAATGGAGAACCTTGTGTAGGATACCTTGGCCACAACGCTGCCGGCCATTATGTAAAGATGGTGCATAACGGTATAGAGTATGCGATAATGCAACTGATTAGTGAATGTTATGATATCATGCATCACGGACTGAAGCTAAGCAACGATGAATTGCATGAGGTTTTTGCTGAGTGGGACCAGGGTGAGCTTAAATCTTTTTTATTAGAAATCACTGCGGTTATTTTTCAGAAAAAAGAAGAGAAGCTTCATTTTTATCTATTGGATAAAATTTTAGACAAGGCTGGCGCCAAGGGAACCGGAAAATGGACATCACAGGAAGGCCTTGACCTTCCGATGCCAATCCCTTCCATTGATTCGGCAGTAATGATGCGTAATCTTTCTTCGCTTATTGAAGAAAGAAAAGAAGCTGCATCGATTTATAAAACTGTTCCCGAAGTAATTGAAACGGATAAAAAAGAATTTATCAATCAGTTGCGCAAAGCTTTTTATTTTGCTTCTATTGTGAGCTATGCCCAAGGTTTGGCGATGATTACCGTAGCTTCTACCGAATTGAATATGGATATTCCTTTGCCTGAAGTGGTAAGCGTGTGGCGCGGTGGCTGTATTATACGTTCGGCCATGCTTGAAGTGTTTAAAAAAAGCTACCAGGATGATAAGGATTTGAAAAATTTATTGTTGGATGCCACCGTTGCAAAAATACTGCAGGAAAAACAGGAAGCTATTCAAAAAGTAGTTTCAACAGCGGCATTGCATAATTATCCGGCAGCCGGCATGATGGCTTCCTTAAATTATTTCAATGCTTATCGCCGAAAATTATTACCTACGAACCTGGTCCAGGCTCAGCGCGATTTTTTTGGAGCCCACACTTATGAAAGAGTTGACCAGGAAGGAATTTTCCATACGGTTTGGGAATCGCTCACTAAATAAATTTAAAATTTAAAACAACAGGATGTTAGACTATAAAAAATTACCAACTTCGGTACTTTTCATTTTCGGGGGCAGCGGCGATCTCAATTTCCGTAAGTTAAATCCTGCATTGTACAATCTGTTTTTGGATAATGCAATGCCTGATCATTTTAGTATTGTGGGCATCGGGCGTTCTGAATATTCTGATACAGATTATAAAAAACATTTAAAAGAAGGGATTGATCAGTTTTCAAGAGTAAAAGATGCAAATGGCAATTGGAAAGAGTTTTCAAAACACATCAGCTACCTGCAAATGGACGCAACTGATGAAAAAGAATATGAAAAACTTACCACGATTGTAAAGGAAAAAGAAGCCGAAGCGGGTCATCCTCCCAACGTAATATTTTATATGGCAGTGGCGCCGCAACTGGTTCCTAAAATTATAAAAAATCTTTCCGTTTTAGATTCTTGCAAGGATAAAAAATGTACACGTATTGTAGTAGAAAAGCCTTTCGGTCACGATTTGAAAAGCGCTGTTGACATGAACCGCATGCTGTGTGAACATTTTGATGAAGACCAGATTTACCGTATCGATCATTATTTGGGAAAGGAGACAGTACAAAATTTACTGGCGCTCCGTTTTGCCAACGCTTTATTTGAACCTTTATGGAACAGGAATTATATAGATCACGTTCAAATTACGGCATCTGAAACGGTAGGCGTGGAAGGCCGTGGTGGATATTATGAAACCTCCGGTGCATTAAGGGATATGATACAGAACCATATCTTACAATTGGTTTGTATGATAGGTATGGAACCCCCGGTTTCTTTTAATGCTAATGAAATAAGGAATAAAAAAGTAGATGTATTAAATGCTATCCGGCGCATACCCAAAGATGAAGTACAGGAATATGCAGCACGCGGGCAATACGCCGCTGGCTGGATGCAGGGCGAAAAGGTGCCGGGTTATAAACAAGAAGAGGGCACCGATCCTGAATCGAATACGGAAACCTTTGCAGCTGTAAAATTTTATATTGATAACTGGCGCTGGGAAGGCGTACCTTTTTACGTGCGCACGGGTAAACGCCTGCACGAAAAATCTACCGAATTGACAATACAGTTTAAGCCTGCCCCTGACTTTGCTTTTCCAAAAGAGGCAACAGAAACATGGCGTCCAAACCGTATGTCGATAGGTATTTCACCGGAAATGGATATTTGCCTTACTTTCCAGGCTAAACGCCCCGGTCAGGCTATGATACTGAACCCTGTAAATATGATCTTTAATTATGAAGATGCTTATAAAGGGGAAGAACCCGAAGCGTATGAAACACTTTTGTACGATGTAATGGATGGCGATGCCACCTTGTTCATGCGTGCCGACCAGGTAGAAGCAGCATGGGAAATTGTAATGCCGATATTAGATGTTTGGTCAGCCCGTAAGCCTTTGAATTTTCCAAATTATTCACCGGATTCGTGGGGACCAGAAGATGCCGAAGCACTTATTGCACGCGATGGACATAACTGGATCTCACTGCCAACAAAACAGAAAGACAAATGAAACTGCATATTTTCGACAATAAAGAAATCCTGAGTGATAAACTCGCAGAATGGATCTGCGAACTGATTACAGCCACCTTGAAAAATCAGCAGTTTTTTACGCTAGCCCTTTCAGGAGGCGAAACGCCAAAACTTTTGTATCAAAAGTTGGTCTCTGAAAAATATAAAACCCGGATAGATTGGCAGCGTATTCATGTTTTTTGGGGCGACGAAAGAGTGGTTCCGTTTACTGATGAGCGCAACAATGCGAAAATGGCTTTTGAATTTTTGCTTGACTACGTTAATATTCCAGCTTCTCAGATACATATTATGAGAACTGATATTGAACCAAACTTTGCGGTAGCAGAATACAGGAAAAAGCTTCACACTTGTTTTGACAGCACCAGCCACAGTTTCGATCTTGTTTTACTTGGAATGGGCACTGATGGCCATACTCTTTCTTTGTACCCCGGTTCACTTGTTATAGAAGATCATTATCGCTGGGTAAACTCAGTCTATCATGAACACCAGGAACTTTACCGGATCACCCTTATGCCGTTGCTTGTAAATAAAGCGAGTCACGTTGTCTTTATGGTGGAGGGTGAAAAAAAAGCAGCTGTTTTAGAAAAAGTACTGGAAGGAGAATACAAACCTACCCAATTGCCCGCACAAATTATTTCTCCTGAAAACGGTGAATTGCACTGGTTTATCGATAAAGCAGCGGCCAAAAATTTACATGCGATCTGATAAAAACGACCTCTTTTTTTCAAAAAAAAGATCGTAAATCTTTCATTAACTTAACAAGACTGCAAAGCCTTTTTCAGCTTTAATGGTTACCTTTGTATGTCTAAAAAAAAGTATTATGATTAAAACCGGCAATACTGTTGTAAGTATTTATACCGAAATGACGCCAAATCCGGAAACGATGAAGTTTGTGGCCAACAAATTATTATACCCGGGAAAAAGTGTGGATTTTAAAAACGAGGAAAGTGCTTCTGCTTCTCCTTTGGCGATGCAGTTATTTACTTTTCCATTTATAAAGTCAGTTTTTATAGCAAGTAATTTTGTTACCCTCACCAAGACTGATGATACCGAAGACTGGCAGGATGTAATTCCTTCTGTTAAGCAGTATTTAAAAGAATACCTGGAAGAAGGAAATTTAATTATCAACGAAGAAGAATTGGCTGCAAGAAAGCCTGAAAGTACCAATGAAATTCATGTGGATGATGGCGATGTGGTTAAAAGAATAAAAGAATTATTGGAAAATTATGTAAAGCCTGCAGTTGAAATGGATGGCGGCGCAATCCAGTTTTTAAGTTATGAAGATGGAACCGTAAACCTGATGATGCAGGGAAGTTGCAGTGGTTGCCCTTCTTCAATGATCACCTTAAAAGCAGGAATAGAAGGCATGATGAAGAGAATGATACCTGAAGTGAGAGAAGTTGTGGCTACTTCTAAATAAATAATTTAAAAATAATATTCCTTGATATTGGCACCTTGAAAAAGGTGCTTTTTTTATGCATTGAATTTGAAGAGAAAATAAAAATCTGCATTTTTTATTGGTTTACTGCTAATGTCTTTTTCTGAATTAAAAAGTGGCTTTCTTTCTTATCGCATTCTATCCTACTTTTGACGCTAAAATTTTTTAATTTGACTTTCCCTGAAATTTACCATGCTTTTATTGAAGGAATGAAAGAAACCACATGGCTCGAATACATAGCCGTGTTTTCAGGAATTGTTAGCGTATGGTTTTCGCGAAAAGAAAATATATGGGTATATCCCACAGGGCTTATCAACACTATTTTTTATATCTATCTTAGTTTTAAAGGGAGTTTGCTCGGCGAGGCAAGTGTTAATCTGTATTACACTATCATGAGTATTTACGGCTGGATATTGTGGGCCAAAAGAGACCAGCAGCAGGAGCATGTAGTGAACATCATGTGGAGCACCAAAAAAGAATGGATTCAGGAACTTCTTTTTTTCGCCTCATTTTACATCGCCATTTTTGTAGCACTTACTTTCCTCAAAAAAAACTTTGCTCCCGGCGCTATTCCGTGGGCGGATGCCTTCGCAAGTTCCACTGCTTTTACAGGCATGTGGCTTATGGCAAGAAAAAAAGTGGAAAGCTGGTATTGGTGGATCGCCACAAATATTGCTTCCATTCCTTTGTACTTTATCAAACATTACGTTTTCACAAGTGTGTATTATGTAATACTTTTAATAATGGCGTTTTGGGGTTTGATTGAATGGAAAAGAAGAGCGAATGAGCATTTGTTAAAAAAAGAAGAATTGCCGCAATGGAAACAATAAAAAAAATAGTGATAATCGGCCCTGAATCAACGGGCAAAAGCACACTTTGTGAAAAGTTGGCGGCGCATTACCACACTTTATGGGTTCCTGAATATGCGAGGGAATACCTGGATAAACATGGTCCGGATTATACCTACTCCGATCTTATTGATATTGCAGCAGGACAAATCGAACTGGAAGAAGAAGCCTTAAAAAAACTTGACTATGAAAACCAACACCATTCACCATTCACCACTCGCCATTCACCATTATTTATCGATACCGATATGTATGTGATGAAAGTTTGGTCAGAGTTTGTTTTTAATAATTGCAATAATTGGATTTTAAATCGCATCGCCGAAAGAAAATATGATCTCTACTTGCTCTGTGATGTCGACCTGCCTTGGGTTAAGGATGATTTAAGGGAATATCCTGATCTGAAAGTGCGCAAAAAGTTGTTTTACTTTTATAAAGATCTTTTGGTGAACCAGCAGGTTCCGTGGTGCCAAATTTCCGGCGATTACGAGGAAAGGGTTAGTAAAGCAACAAATTTTATAGAAAATGCATTTG
>JBBQWJ010000050.1:0-16606 GCA_038210685.1 Chitinophagales bacterium
AGGCAAATTGCCGATAAGCGTGTCAGTAGTTTTTTTAAAGTTTGCATAGCATTTTAATATAAGTGTGAAAGTAATTTTTATTATTTTTTTGCAAGGGTTCTTATATAATCAATTATTGCCCATCTTTGGTCCGGATGTAAAACTGCTTTAAAAGGAGGCATTGCTGTATTGGTGTGGCCTTCTGAAATCTTATAAAATAATGTTCCGTCAGATTCCGCCCGCACAGCTGCAGAGGTATGGTCGGCCGGTTTTGGATGCAATGAGGCTGCAGCCGGCCCATCTCCTTTTCCTTTTTTGCCATGGCATGGAGTGCAATATGACTGGTATAACGTCTGACCGTTTTTTATAGTAGCAGATGTACTTTGGACAGGGTTAGTAAGATCGGCAGCGGCCTGAGGAACAGGCCAGGAGTTGGATTGAGCGAATGTGATATTATTGCTAAGTATTAAAACCGTAGCAATGGCAATTGTTTTAAAGAGGTTTTTCTTTTTCATTTTTAATTTTGATTTATACTATTGTGGAATATGGTAAAAAGGTTTGGTCATAAAATTTCTATCTTTTGTATTATTTAGCATGTGGGGGTTTTTAGTTGTATTAATTATTTTGAGATACTTTGTTAAACCAATTGATGTTATAACATTTAATTATTTCACAAAACTCAAAAAGTTGCGTTTAAATAAAAATGATGTCGGTCAGAGCGAAAAATGATTAAGATCATTATCTGATTTAAAGAGTTCGGAGAATGTGGGCAATTTTATGAACGGATCTTATCAAGCAGATCGTTAAGAATCGTAATTTCTCTATTGTCAAGATTGGAAAGAAATCCGTCCATTTCTTCTCCTCTGTTTTCGATAGAACTCAAAAGTTGTATTCCTTTTTGGGTGATGAACACATCTGCTCTTCTGTGGTCTTTAGCATTTGGTTCCCGTTGTACCAATCCTTTTTTTCGAAGACCTTCCACCACCCTTGAGGCATCGGAAGCTTTATCAAGCATACGGATCTGGATGAGCTTTATTGTAAGTGCTTTTGGGTATTGACCTTTCAGGATTCTAAGGACATTATACTGCTGAATGGTTAAGTTGAATTCATTGAACAATTCATTATGCATATTGATGATCCATCTGCCTGAGAAGATCAGGTTTACGGTTGCCTTGTGATAAGGGTTTCTAAATGCACGGGATTGTTGTATGGCGTCTTCAATACTTTTCATCATTAATTACATTACATCTTCAAAAATAAAATTTAGTGAAAATAATTTTATTGAGGTGTTGAAGATAATTCATGCTGTGAAAAATAAGCATGATGGGCATCATGTGAAAAATAATAATCTGTTCCGGCTATAAGAGTCCAGGTAAATTCACTTCTTTTGGAATGGTAAAAAAGAAACTGCTTCCTTTTCCAGGTTGTGAATTGATCCAAATTTTTCCATCCAGATTTTCAATAATCTTCTTTGTAATTGCCAAACCAATACCTGTTCCAGAATACTCGGTTTTGTCGTGAAGTCGCTGGAAAATAACAAAAATCTTGTCAAAAAATTGAGGGTCTATTCCTATTCCATTGTCTTTAATCTCAAATTGCCAATTGTTGCCTGTATCTTTTGCTGAAATTGAAATTTCAGGAATTAGTTCCTGGTTTAATTGAATGTACTTTAAACTGTTGCTGATAAGATTTTGAAAAACCTGCCTTAAAGGGGTTTTGGAAACTGACAGGATTGGCAGTTGATTGATACTAATCCTTGCTTTTGTTTCTTCTACTTGCTTTTGATGCAGCCCAATAATTTCTTTTACCAAAATATTCAAATCTACATCTTCCGTTTCCGCCACATTTCTTCCGGCTCTTGAATATTCAAGCAGGTCAAGTATCATCTGGCGCATTCTTTTTGCCCCGTCAACTGCAAATTGAATGTAAGTTTTTCCTTTTTCATCTAACTGGTCGTAGTATTTCTTTTCTATTTGAGTGAGGAAACTGGTTACCATTCTCAAAGGTTCCTGTAAATCATGCGACGCCACATAAGCAAATTGCTCCAACTCCTGGTTGGAAGCTGCCAATTCTTTTGCCCTTTTTTCCAATTCTTCATTGAGCTCTTTTAATTGAATTTCACTTTCTTTTATCCTGGAAATATCTATTGATGCTCCAATCATTCTAAATGCTTTTCCCTCTTTATCTCTTATAACATACCCGCGGTCATATACTGTGGCATACGAACCATCTGGTTTTAAAAAGCGATATTCATCCTCCCAATAGTTTCTACCGGGATTCCTTAAAAGCAATTTTAATCCTTCCGAAATTCTCCTCCAGTCCTCGGGAAATATATGTCCTTGCCAGAAAGAATCCACATCAAAAGGGCTCACCTCTTCATACCCAAACATACTTTCTAATCTTTTTCCCGGCCTTATTATTTTATTATTGTTGATATCCCAGTCCCAGATAGAGTCATTAGTTGCTTTAGAAACAATGCTAAAGCGTTCATTACTTAATCGAAGCGCTTCCTCCGATTTTTTACGTTGGTCTATATCCTGCACACTACCATAAACTCTTGTGCACTCTCCATTTATAAATTCTGTTCCACCGATAACACGTATCCACCGGTTATTTTCTTTTCCTGTAAGTATTGGTATTTCAATATCAAAAGGAGTACCTTCTTCAACTGCTTTTTCAAAAGCTTCGGTAATTGATCCCAGATGAGAAGCATCCTTATAGAAATCTTTTATTTTTTCAGGTGTCAGAACATAATCCGTTTCCACTTCATGAATTTCCTTTGTAATTTCTGACCAGTACATGGAATTATTATTTACTATATTGTACTCAAAACTACCTATTCGCGCCAGCCTGGTTGCCTTTTCTAACAAGTCTTCCAATTCTTTTCTTTCAGTAATATCCTGCATTCCTCCGGCTAAACTTATCGCATCGCCATTTTCATTCCTGGTAAAAAATCCTTTGTCCATTACAAAAGCGTAATTACCGTCTCCCTTACGAAAACGGTATTCCATCGCCCAGTTCAATTGAGTACTTTTTCTGGCTTCTTCAATATTACTGATTACTCTTTCGCGATCTTCGGGATGTATGTTTGATTCCCAAAAGTCACTCATGGATTCAATTTGTTGGAGATCATAGCCAAAAGTGGTCTGAAAGCCTTCACCCCAGAATGCTTTATCAGTGACAAAATTCCAATCCCAAATTGCGTCTGAAGTAGCTTTTGAAACCATCTCGTACCTATGATTACTTTCTTCAAGCGATAATTCCAAAAGTTTTTGAGCCGTAACATCCTGGACGGTACCTTCCAAAACAAGAGGCTTGCCTTGTTCATCTTTTATAAATTTACCTTTCTCATGTATCCATTTTGTGGTTCCATCCGGAAAGAGAACCCGGTATCCAGCTTCATAATCTAAAACTTTATTATAGTTTTCTTCCCGGGTTTTATAATAATTTTCCTTGTCATCTGGATGAATTATTTCAAGCAAATCATCAAACCCCAGCTCATAGGAACCTTTTTTTATACCCGCGATATTATATATCTCATCAGACCAATAAATTCGGAAATCCTGCAAATCGAGTTTCCAATAACCAAGCCTGGCAATCTTTTGGGCTGTTAGCAGTTTTTCCTGGCTCTCTTTCAATTGTTGAAGGGTGTTTTCTCTTTCTGTCACATCAAAAGAATCGATCACCATGCAATGTTTATTTTTTATAAAACATTTGTGGCCTGAAACTTCTGCTTTTATCTTTGTTCCGTCTTTTTTAACCTGGGTAAATATTCCAAACCGGATAAGCCCCTCCATATTCTTGAGATTTTTTTGGATCTTTGCCATTCGGGGCAGTTCTTCAGGCGATTTTAAATCATTGGTCATCATCCCCAATAATTCCTCACGGCTGTAGCCGTAGTGCTTCACTGCCATGTCGTTTACATCAAGAATTCTGCCGTTTTCCAGGTCGAAGATCCATTTTGGGCTCGTACTATATTCAAAAAGGAACCTGTATCTTTCTTCAGAAATTTTAAGGGCCTCTCCCGCATTTACTCTTTCAGAAATATCCCTTATGATCATTGAAGTTCTGTTATTGCCCTTAAAATCATTAAATATTGCCGAACTTATCTCCCCCAGAAATTTGGTTCCATCTTTGCGTTGAAACGTCAGTTCCCCTTGCATCTTACCACTATTTTCCCTTTCAACTATACTTTTTTCAAGTGCAGGATCATCAAGTTTTACAAGGCCATCGCGTCCTGCTTCAATCATTTCCTCTTCAGTCATTTGAAACATCTTACATGCGGCAGGATTGGCTGCAAGCACTTGCCCATCGGGGACAGTAAGAAGGATCGCATCCATGCTGTTCTCAAAAAAAGAACGATATTTTTCTTCGCTCTCTTTTAGCGCAAACTCAGCATTTTTTATATGTGAAATATCATGAAAATTGTCAACAATTCCATTTATAGAACGATCATGCAACATGTTGGTGAGGGTTCCTTCACACCAAACCCAGTTTCCATTTTTATGCTTCACCCTGCATTGAATTACAGGAAGTGAAACCCCCGGTTTTTGGAGACATTCTGACATTCTTTCTCTTACTAAAGGCCGGTCGTGAGGATGAACGACCTCAAAAAGAACAAGCTGCAGTGTTTCTTTTTCTGTGTATCCTAAAACGCGTATTATTGATGGAGATGCAAAAGTAGGCTTTCCCTCTTTATTTAAAATGACCACTGCATCTACCGTATTTTCAATCAACGCACGGAACCTTGTTTCCGTTCTTTCAAGTTTATCAATATATTCCTGTCTTTCTTTTTCAAGCTGGTGCTTTTCGAGTGCTGAGTTGATGGCAACAGGCAACCCTTCAAGCCGGTCTTTGCTTATATAATCTGATGCCCCGGATTTTATGACTTCCAGTATATGCTCAATAGCAATATGATCGCTGACGAGAATGAGAGGGATTTTTAGTCTTAAGTTCTTTAAGATTTCCAACGCTTCTAACGGAGACAAAAAGGTGGGTGACTTTTCAGCAAGAATAATATCGGCTGGAAATTCTTTTAAAACGCTTAAAAAATTTTCTTTAGAATTCACTACCTGTTCATCAACCCTGATATGTCCTTTTTTTAGGGCTTCTTTTATTAATAAAACATCACTCTGCAGGTCAAAGAGATATAAGATTTTCAATTTATTTTTCATTGGGTTATTGGTTCTGCCTTCTCGGAGGGTGTGTTGTCACCCTTAAAACAAATTTCTTCTTTTAAACATATTCCTGCGCATTTTATTTTATAAAGAATCCATTTATGTTGAATTTATTTTTTACATATTTGTATACTTTTTGCTTACCCGTGGAAAGCCTTTGCTATAAAGGGTTTCAAGGATTTGTGCCAATAAGTATCCATTAGCATTTTTTAGGTGCCACCGGTATCTTAACCATCAATTAACACTATAATCGTGCATATTCTTTTTTGATTGTTTATTATACTTATTCCGGTATTCAATGGGTGTCAGGCCTGTAATTTTTTTGAACGTAGTACGAAATGCTTTTGTATCTGTATAACCTACATCATACATTACTTCATTGATATTTTTGCGGCTACTTTCAAAACTCCTTTTGGCCGCTTCTATTTTTACACGTTGAATGTAAGTTAATACTGAATTGTGCGTGGCGCGTTTGAACCTTCTCTCAAAACTGCGTCTTCCTACAGCCACCTTATCTGCAAGGGCATCTATCGTTATTTTTTGTTCGATATTTTGTTCGATATAATCCTGTACATTCTTTACTTCTTCATCATTGTGTTCTTTTTGTCCTTTAAAAATAGCAAACGGAGATTGCGTGTTTTTATCAATATCCACCACAAAATATTTGGAAGCAAGAATAGCGGTTTCACGATCCGTAAATTTTTCAACCAAATGCAATAAAAGGCTCCAGTAAGAATTGGCGCCGCCACTTGAATATATTCCTTGTTCTTCAGTGATCACACTTCCATCAACCAGCTCCACTTCCGGAAACATGTTTCTGAACTGATCGGCTGCATTCCAATGAGTCGAACATTTTTTGCCGTTCAATAATCCCGTGGAAGCTAGCAAAAATGCACCAATACAGAGGGAAGCTACTTCGGCACCTCCGTTATGTTGTTGTATGATCCATGGAATAAACTCTTTGTTTAAATCAAGTGCTGTCGCGATATCGCCACTTATCGCGGGTATAAAGATGAGGTCAGTTTTATCAACTTCATTCAATAATTTGTCAACATTTACAGTAAACAAAGAATTATTCAATTTTACTGCTTTGGTGAGCCCAACCATTTGTATTTCAAATAACGCTTCTTTACCTGATGCTTTTAAAAATTTATTTACAGCGCAAAACATGTAATGAGGATCAGCCACTGCCTCAATTACGGCAGTTTCCGGTACTAAAATGGAAACATTTTTCATGTAATAAAGATAGAAAATATTTTGTCGCAATGCGCCTTTTAATTGTCGTTTTTGTGCGCCATTTTATTTTAATAACACGATTACATTTGTATTCTCAAAATCAATAATAAAATGGAAGCAAAAAATAAAATAACTGTAGAAACAACAGTTAAAGCACCAATTGAAAATGTTTGGAAAACCTGGACTATGCCGTCAGATATTACTAAATGGAACAATGCTTCTGATGATTGGCATACACCCAGTGTTGAAAATGATTTGCGTGTGGGTGGAAAATTCCTTTCACGCATGGAAGCAAAAGATGGAAGTTTTGGATTTGATTTTTGGGGAATATATGATAAAGTAAAACCAAATGAATTGATAGAATATACAATGGGGGATGAGCGGAAAGTAAAAGTTGTTTTTTCTGCTAAGGGAGATGAAACGAAAGTGACAGAAACTTTTGAAACCGAAAACGAGAATCCGGTTGAAATGCAAAGAAAGGGCTGGCAATCCATACTCGATAATTTTAAAAAATATACTGAATCAAAATAATAGCCAATTAAAAATTCAAAATTTAAACTTAAAAAAGGCTACTCATGATTAAAAATCACCATAAACTTTTATAATTATGTCTACTATTAATTCTTATTTAAGATTCAACGGCAATTGTGAAGAAGCCATGAGTTTTTACAAAGATTGCCTTGGCGGCGAACTTATCATGCAAAGGGTGGGTGAATCGCCGATGGCAGGCAACATGCCGCAACAAATGCAGGATAAGATTTTACACGCCACGTTAAAGAGTGATGGATTTACCATCATGGCTTCTGATCTGTGTGATGAAAAAGGACTGATAAAAGGTAACGACGTTTCCTTAATGCTTGATTGCGATAGCGAAGATCAGATACATACTGTTTACGACGAGCTTGCGGAAGGTGGGAAGAAAACCCATTTATTGGAAACGACTTTCTGGAACGCGTTGTTTGGCGATCTCACCGATAAATTTGGTATCAACTGGTTGTTGCATTACCAGATGGAAACAACAGGCGCGATTTCCGGAAATTGATGGTATCTTTTCAGTTGCAAAAGCAGTTTCATTTAATTTTATTTTATGAGAATCTCACTTTCCGGTTTAAATTTTTCTAATCTTTAAAAATCACAAAAGATGTTGAAAGAGTCTAAAGCATTCAGTAGTTTTTCTGTAGATGATCTGCAAAAAGCCAAAAGCTTTTATGGCGATGTACTCAAGTTACATGTTGCCGACAATCCGATGGGATTAATCGAACTGCATTTTGGAGAGGACCAGAAAACGCTGATCTATCCAAAATCCGATCATAAACCAGCAACTTTTACAGTTCTTAATTTTCCTGTTGAAGATATTGAAAAAACGGTGGACGATCTGATTTCGAAAGGAATTGTGTTTCAAAAATATGAGTACCTGTATACAGACGAAAAAGGGATAAGCAAAAACCCTGACGGGCCAAAGGTTGCATGGTTCAAAGATCCTGCAGGCAATATTTTATCGGTTATTGAAATATGATTTGTTTATTTTTTAATTTACTTATTTATGATAGCGGAAACCATAGAGGCAAAAGAATTATTTGCCTCTCTTGATGAAACATGGAACGAATTATTGCATTTAGTTTCATCAACTAATGAAGCGTTGATCAATAAAGTTCCTTTTAAAAATAGCTGGACAGTTGCACAATTGTCCACGCATATTACCAAATCAAATAAAGGAATGGCGAAGGCTTTGGAGATACAGGGAAAACCTGCAGAAAGAGATCCGGCAGAAGGTGTAGATAAAATGAAAAAGATATTTCTTGATTTTAGCACAAAATACCAATCGCCGGAATTTATAAATCCTGAATCGCATGCCTACGACAAAGAATCGGTGGTGAATGATCTTGAAAATTCGATTCAGCGTTTAAAAATAGAACGTACAAAAGTGGATTTGTCAGATATGATCAACGTGCAGGTATTTGGCGAGGTTACCAAACATGAATTGTTTTATTTTGTGTTGTACCATACACAAAGGCATATTCACCAGTTGAAAACCATGTTGGCAGAATTATAATGAGCAGCAACAGTAAACGAACAAAAGAATAAGATTTTTATTTTCCTATTTTAGTAGCCGACAGTTATTCATCGGGGACAAAATTTTAAAATAGAATCATATTACCATAAGGTTATTATATCTTCTCAAAACCTTCCCATAAATAAATGTTGTAAGTTTGTTTTACTAATCAGCAAAAGAATTTATTGTACGGTTGCTAATGAGAATTTATAAATCATATACAAATCCTGAACTTTTAGAGTTTCTTGCCAGGAATGACGAACTTGCCTTTACAGAAATTTACGACCGCTTCTGGGAAAAATTATTTGCCATTGCCTATAACAGGGTTAAGGAATATGAATTGGCGGAAGATATAGTCCATGATGTATTTGCAAGTCTTTGGGGCAACAGGACTAAAGCGGAAATTGAATCATTAGAAAATTATTTAGCAACAGCCACAAAATATATGGTGCTCGCGAAAATAAAAAAGAAAGAACGGGAGCGTCTCTATAGTTCTACTCTTAAAGAAACTCCGGTTATTGAATTACCGGTTGAAGCTTCATTGCATTATAAGCATTTGCTGGAGGTTGTTAATAATGAAATAGAAAAATTGCCTGAAAAATGCCGGCTGATCTTTAAATACAGCAGGAACGATGGAATGCCGGTAAAACAAATCGCTCACCATTTAAGTATTTCTCCAAAAACAGTGGAAAACCAACTTAGTAAGGCCCTGAAACAATTAAGAATGGCCACCAAAACCTTTCTGCATTTCCTGCTTTAAAAACTGTTTTCTTCTTTTGATTTCATTTCATAAAAATAATTTCTTTCCACGTAGGGGTTTTGCCCCACTCAACACACTTATACTATATGCAACTTCCGCAGAACATACTTGAATTATTGGGAAAGTACTTTTCCGGTACTATAAACGAGGAAGAGAAAAATCTTTTGGATGAATGGTATCATTCGTTTAATGACGCTGAGGTAGAAGTGCAAAGTAAGGAAGATGAAACAGGGGAGCAATTGGGCGAGCGTATGAAAGCCCGGCTTCTTCAAACAATTCATAATGAAAATCCGAAATCAACAGGCAAGTCACAACGCAAATGGCAAACTCCGGCGGCTGCGGCAGTCGGAGTGCTTTTGATTCTTTCTCTTGGACTTTATTTTATATTTACTAACGATCATGCGCAACCGCAAATTGTAAAAAGCCCTCCGGCTCAAACAAATTTAAAAAATGATATTGCGCCAGGTGGAAACAAGGCGGTGCTTACACTTGCCAATGGTTCAACGATTTTATTAGACAGCATTTCAACAGGAGTACTCACTCAACAGGGAAATATTAAAATACAGAAGCTTGCTAATGGCTTAGTGGCGTACAAGATAAATGGTAAACAAATTACCCAAAACGATGAAGCGTTTTATAATACTATTTCTACGCCCCGGGGAGGAGAGTACCAGGTTACCTTATCAGATGGAACTAAGGTTTGGCTCAATGCGGCTTCTTCTATTCGTTTCCCGGTAGTATTTACAGGTAAGGAAAGAAAAGTGGTAATAACAGGAGAGGCTTATTTTGAAGTGGTGAAGAATAAAGATATGCCCTTTAAAGTAGAAGCTAATTCAACGGAAATAGTAGACCTCGGAACACATTTTAATGTTAATGCTTATGATGATGAATCTTCAATAAAAACCACATTACTTGAGGGCAAAGTAAAGGTTTCCGTACCTAATCAATCACCTGAGTTTTTAGTGCCGGGACAGCAGGCTGATATCAACAAACAAGGGAAAATTAAGGTGTTGGATAATGTGGATACAGATGAAGCTGTGGCATGGATGCATGGCCATTTTCAATTTAAGAGTGCAGATTTGCAATCCATTTTACGACAAATAGCAAGATGGTATGATGTGGACATAGTTTACGAAGGAAATGTAGACCTGCATTTCACAGGTCAGCTTAATAAAAACCTCAATGTTTCCAAAGTGTTTGAGACTTTATCACTAACCAACGAAGTGCACTTTAAAATAGAAGATAAAAAAATTATAGTAACTCCATAAACGTAAAGCAACAGTATGTATCTATTTACTTTTTCTACAGCAAGGGCAAGGGATCAATAGCATTAGAGTATTCTAAAAAAAACCGGGTTCTGCTGGAACAGTCCCCGGGAAGATTTAGATGTCAATTCAAGCGATCTGTCAAACCAGCTTTTTATTTAACCTAAACTATTACAAATCTATGTATTTAAATGTAAAAAATAAATCGCGTACCAAAAGCGCATTTATTAAAAAAACCATAAGAATTATGAAACTCACTACGGTTTTATTATTCACCACATTTTTCCAGGTAAGCGCTAAGAATGCCTATACACAAAAAGTAACTTTAAAAGAGAATAATGTTTCTCTTGAAAAAGTATTTAAGGAAATCCGTAAACAAACCAACGTGAATTTCTTTTATGCGGATGAGGTCTTAAAAGATGCAAAAAAGGTAAGCTTGAACGTTCATAATAGTTCAATTGACGATGTGCTTAACCGGTGTTTTAAAGACCAAAACTTATCTTATACTATCTCTGAAAATACAATTGTTATTAAAAGAAAAGAATTGGAAACACTTCCTGCAACCTCTGTTGTGATAAATTCTTTTGAAATAAGAGGAAGAGTTATTGATGAAAGAGGAGCCCCTGTTGCGGGAGTAAGTGTAGTGATCGCGAAAAATGGCCGCGGCACTACCACTGATAACAACGGTAATTTTATTATGCAGGCAGATAATAATGATGTCTTGAAATTTTCGTTTGTGGGAATGCAACCCCGAACTGTTGTGGTTGTTGAAGGAAAAACAGTTTATAATGTTACTTTACTGGATGCTGTTCATGAAATGAGCAATATCGTTGTTACTGCATTAGGAATAAAAAGAGAGGAAAAAGCACTTGGATATTCGGTTCAAAAAGTATCAGGAGAGAATCTTCAAAAAGTATCCGGTGTTGATGTTGCTACATCCCTTACCGGAAAAGTTGCAGGGCTTTTGGTTAAAAACTCACCGGATTTTGCTTCTGATCCGGTCCTTACAATTCGCGGCGAGACTCCATTATTAGTAATAGATGGAATCGCTTATGCAAATAAAACACTTAGCGATATATCTTCAGAAGATATAGAATCAATAAGTGTTTTGAAAGGAGCAACCGCTTCAGCTCTTTATGGTTTTCGTGGAGCAAGTGGTGCCATTTTAGTTACCACCAAAAATGGTAGTAACAGTAAACCGGGATTGACTGTAGACTATACAACCAATACAATGTTTACAGCCGGATTTTTAGCTATTCCGGCTAAGCAAGGCCTTTATGGACGTGGAAGCAATAACACTTATGATAAAAACTCTACAAGTTCGTGGGGTACCACGATGAGTGGTCAAACTGAGAATCAATGGGATCCTATCCAGAAAGAGTACAAAGATTACGCTTACCTACCCGTTGGTAAAAATAACTTCAAGAATTTCCTGCAACAAGGTTACATAACCAATAATAACTTAAGTGTTGGATATAAAATGGGGAACGCCTCTCTCAGGAGCTCTCTCAACTGGATACAAAACAGGGGGCAATATCCCAATTCTACCCTGAATAAATATACCTACACTATTGGTGGAGATATTAATTTAAAAAAATTCAAATTGACTTCGAACTTGTCCTATGCTAAGAAGGCTTCTCCCAACGTGGGATCTAACGGTTATACCTCGTACGATCCTATGTATTCTTTATTGATTTGGTCACCGGCGGATTATAATATTTTGGATTACAAAAATAATTATTGGCTTGTACCAGGGCAGGAACAAAATTTCACCTATAAGTCTGGAATAAATAATCCATATTTTGACAGATATGAAAAAACGAATCAAGTTTCCCGTGATATTTTTAATGCTGATTTGTCAATGAGCTACCAGGTAACTGATTGGCTGAAAGCAACCGTCCGGTCAGGTCTTGATTTTTATAAGGAGCTTGGGCAGCTGCGCGTTTCTCAAGGTTCCTATACATCTACAGGTAATACTCCTGTACCGGGAAGCCCCTATACATGGAACGGTACAAAGACCGGGGGATATAATATAGGTCAAACATCTGGATTGAGCATGAATAGTGATTTCTTACTAACAGGAAATCAGTCGTTTAATAAATTCAATGTTGAATACCTTGCCGGTGGTACCATATTTTACAAAAAAGATGATAATATAAATGCTAATACAGAAGGCGGCATTTCTGTTCCGGGCTTTTTTTCCATAAAAGCATCAGTAAACCCAGCCTCTGTTTCACAGAGCAGTTATGCACAGCAGGTAAATTCTCTATTTGGCCGAATTGGCATCTCGTGGAATAAGCTCATTTACCTGGAAGGAACCGGCCGTAATGACTGGAGTTCAACGTTACCTTCTACAGGACGCTCTTACTTTTATCCATCGATAGCTTCCAGTTTTGTAGTTTCACAATTATTACCACAAACAAGAAACTGGCTTGATTTGTTGAAAATCAGGAATTCGTGGACCGTCTCAAAAACACCTCCCGGTATTTATGATATTAATAGTAGCTATTCTATTTATAGTGGTACCTGGGGTACGCTCAACGGAGCAAATGCACCAAGTAATCTATATCCAACAGGTATCCTTCCTGCAAGTGCGTCCACATTTGAAACAGGATTGCAAACAATGATGTTTAAGAACCGTTTGATGGCGGATATATCCTACTATGATAAAAGAATGTACGATGGTATAATGGCAGGACCATTATCAGCTGCTACAGGATATACAGGAAATTTTATTAATACTAATGAGCAAATATCCCGTAAGGGTTGGGAGGTAATACTTAATGGTACACCCATTAAAACCAAAGATTGGAGATGGGATTTAGGTGTCAACTGGTCTACGTATAAACGTACCTATACAAGGTTAGACTCTACCTATTCCTCAAAAAAACCATGGGTGAATGTAGGAGATCGTGTAGATGTATTCTATAGTAGGGCATTTTTACGTGATCCATCCGGAAATTTGATATTTAAGAATGGAAGGCTTCAATATAGCCAGTATGATTCTAAATTTGGTTATTCCGATCCGGATTGGATTTGGGGTATCAATTCTAATTTGAAATATAAAAATTTCAGTTTGTATGTCTCTTTAGACGGGGTTCACGGCGGACTTATGAATACAAGAACTGAAAGTTATATGTGGCAATCTGGAGTTCATCCTGGTTCACTTACACAGACCAGGGCGTTGGATGTGGCAACACCCGGTTCCAAAAATTATCTTGGCCAGGGTGTAAAAGTCGAATCAGGAACAGTTGCCTACGATGCTTTTGGCAATATTACCAATGATACCCGTGTATTTACACCTAATGATGTATATACGACTTATAAACAATACATTATCGATTTACACAACAGTAGCGCCTGGGGAGGTAACGGAAGTCCGGCAGATACCTATTCCAAAACTTTCTTTAAGCTTCGGGAAATATCATTAACCTATGACCTGCCAGCTAATTTTTTGCATAATGTAGTGAAGGCTGCGTCAATTAGTTTCATTGGGCAAAATGTATTACTGAAAGCGAAAGATTTCAAATATTCTGATCCTGATGGAGGCCATGAAGATTTCTCGGATCCTTCAGTAAGATATCTTGGATTTAAATTAAACTGCACATTTTAATCAAAAAACATGAAAAAATTAATATATATAATAACAGCCGCCATTTCTCTGACCGTTCTGGGATCGTGTAACAAATTTGACAAATTAAATACGAACCCGGATGTTCCTACAACCGTTTCACCTGCGATGCTTGCTACTGAAACACTCAAAGAAACCTATAGGTTTTGGAACCCTAATCCTACCGATTTTGGTACAGGTAACCTGTTTTGTAAGCATACGGTAATCCTTGAAACCAACCCGAATCCTTACCAATATTATTATTCTTATTATCCTTTTGGTAGTTTTGGATCGTTTCAGAAATTAACCAACCTAAAAAGAATGGTAGAGCTTTCCAAAGGAACTTCTGCTGAATCCTCCTATAAAGGGTTGGCTTTATTTTTAAAAGCTTCATACGGATTTTCGGCCACACTGGATATGGGTGATATTCCATATTCTGAAGCAGGGAAAGCAGAGGAAGGGATAACAAAACCAAAGTACGATAAACAATCAGACGTGTTCATGGAAGTACTTGCTGATCTTAAGGAAGCAGAGGCAGATTTTGCTACAGGAAGCAATTTTGACGGGGATATCATGTATAACGGAGATGTAACTAAATGGCGCAAGCTTTGCAATGCCATGCAGTTAAAGGTTATACAAACCATGAGTAAAAAAATTACTCCCGAATTAAAAGCCCGCTTTGCTGAAATAGTGGCTGCCAACAACCTGATGGCCAGCAATGATGATAATTTTCAACTGGTATATTCTGACAATCCCAACTCAACTTACCCGTTTTGGAATGGAGAAAACAGGAGGATTTATACCGGCGTTTCAAAATTAGTGGTTGATGCTTTAAAAAAATACAATGACCGCCGGTTGTTTTATTTCGCGGAGCCGGCTCAGGCAATGATTGATTCAGGTAAGGTGGAATCGGATTATGATGCTTATGTAGGTGCGCCCTCAGATCTCGCTGCTGACCAACTCGCACTTAATAACCAACACGGAATGTACTCTTTACTGAACAAGCGCTACGTAGCAATTCAGGCCGGTGATCCTATGCTTAAATTTACGTATGCAGAACAATGTTTCATTATTGCTGAAGCGGTAGAGGAAGGATGGGTTGCCGGAAACGCACAGGATTACTACGAAAATGGGGTAAGAGCAATGTTGGAATATTATATGAACTTACCTTCTGCGTCTACTGGTACTCATGGGATGGCTATCACTCAAAATTATATTGATAATTATTTTACCGGTGATGCAGCCTATGATACAGCCGGAACTACAACAGATCGTTTGCATCAAATATGGACACAAAGATGGCTTATAGATTTCTTCCAGGGGAACGGATTGAACTATCCTCAATTTTTACGCACGGGCTGGCCTCAATTTCCTTTGGATCCATCTACCAGTATGAATCCTGATGATCCAACGGTTTACCCAAAACGCTGGAAATATCCAACTGATGAACAGGTGAAAAATCCTGAAAATTATACAAAGGCAATCCAGGAACAATATGGTGGCTATGATGGAATTAATAAAGCTCCGTGGTACTTACAATAAGATCAAAAACTTTCCTAATAGTAGTTTGTTAAGTTTAATTAAAAATGGAGGAGCCGTAACTCCTCCATTTCCTGTTCGTCATTCTTATATCAAATTCGAAGCTGGTCTAAGGCTACCACGTTATCTATAGAAAACTCTCCTTATAAGTTTAGTCTTATCAACAAAGGGTTTCAATTATCGGTTGGTTTTCAAATACACTTAGAAAAACTTTAAATTAAAAAATATGAAATTTTTATTAACAATATTTTTTATAACAATTATTAACTTTCCGGCAAAATGCCAATTAAACAAAAAGACCTGGCTCGCAGGTGGTACTGGCTCTTTTTATTCTAATAATAACACGTATGTGTACCCTACTGCAAATGGAAGTGGAAAAGAGATCAATATTGATATCTCAGCAAACATAGGCTACTTTATTATTGATAAGCTTGCTGTAGGTTTAGCTCCAACTTATTTTTTTTATAAAGCAAAATTTTCGGGGGGGCGGAACCCCAAAATCACAAATTTGCAATAGGTCCGTTTGTAAGGTATTATTTTCTTGATAAAGAAAAACCTTTCAATATTCTTTCTGAGGTTAGTTATCAAATTGGGTCAAATGTTGATAATTCGCCGCCAAGAAGTAAAGGGAAATTTAATAAATTTTCCATAGCTGCAGGGCCAGAAATATTTTTTAACTCATCAGTAGGCTTGGAAGTTTTACTTGGCTATAAGGCTACCACTATATCTATAGAAAACTCTCCTTATGAGTTTAATCGTATCAATAAAGGTTTTCAAGTATCGGTTGGTTTTCAAATCCATTTAGAAAAACTTTAAAAATAATTTTATGAAATACATTTTAACAAGTACAGCACTTTTGCTTTTCACATTAACATCATTTGCACAATTAGAAAAAAAGACTTGGCTTGTTGGTGGGTCAGGTTCATTTTACACTTACCATGGAGAATATACTTCAACTTCAAACACCAGTATGACCAAAGTAACTAG
>JBBQWJ010000051.1:0-16526 GCA_038210685.1 Chitinophagales bacterium
TTCGTCCCTCAAAACAGCAGTTCTTTTATCTATTTTTCAGCCCTCTTCAACAGGCTTTTTTCAGGACCTTTTTGAAATCGTTTTTTAGGGGGTCAATTTGAAATGGCGAAAGGGGGTCAGTTTAGCCGGAATTTACATCCATAGTAAAAGGTGCCTCACTAATGCCCGACAGCCTTTTAATAAAATAAAAGTCAATGCGATTTCATTTGAAAATCTGATTAATGTTCCTTTTCAATATCAATATAAAACCAGGATACAAAATAAAAATCTGGTTAATTTCTTGCATTACTGCTGCACTTTTTTCTGATAAAAATTGTGCGGGGAAATTAATGGAATACTTTATAACCTAAGTAGAAAATGCGGTTTTAATTCTGCAACCTTCATTATCTTATGCGATTTTTTGAATGAAAATCTATCAATAGTGTAATAAGGTTTATTCAGAAATTTTTTATCGTTTGTTACAAAATTTTCGACGCTTCTTCTCAAAAGAAAATCATTCTTTTCCCAGAGAAAACTCAGAATAAAAAACTTTAATAAAAGTTGATTTACTGTAGATGGAGATTTAAATCTGTTTTCGAGGATTTAATTGAAATCTATGTTTACAAACTAGTACAGGAGGAATAAGTGAAAATAGAAATTAAAACCTGTGGGCTAATCCTAATGAAACATTAAACTGGTTGCCCTTTACAGATGGTTGGTATTCCTGGTTAATTATTCCGGCGCTGAGGGAAATGATATTCCATTTTAAAAATGTATGGTTGAAATCTGCTGAAATTTTCTTTGATGAAAGTTTACTTTGTTTGTTACTGTATTGAACATTTTGGTTGTTGTCATCCGGAGAAATTCCTGTTCCCAATGTAAGCCCGATATAATCATCAGCGCCCTTTAAATAGTAGCGTGTAGCTATACTATAAGATTGTGAAACATTGCTGACAGAAGGCGTGATATAAGTTCGTGCTGTAAATAAAAAACTCTTCCAATATTTTCCAATTGAAGCTGTGTAAATGTTAGTTGCACTACTAAAATACAAATACCTGTAGCCTAATTCTGCTTCAAAACTGTTGGGCAAATTAGCATATAAAGAAAACCCGGCCCTGTATTTGGGAAATACAACGGCATCTCCGGCGTATCCAAAATTTACGTAAGCATAAAATGTTTTGCTTATGTGAGGATAAGCATCCATTTCTCCCTGGAAACCATCTGTACCAAAGCGATTGGCATAATTTAACCTGCCAATTACTGTTCCAAATTTTGTAAGTCTCCCATAAGAAATACTTCCTAAATTCCAGGCTTTACCATATTGTTTGTCGAATGAAGAATTCTCATAATTTACGGTTATTTTATTTACAGAGGTAATATCTTTAAGCGAAGTAGCCAATGCATGTGCTGCATTGCTGTTCTTGTCCTTTTGCAGAAGTTGATCGGTTACTAAACCCGCTTCCTTATATTGTTTCAACGCTTTAAGGTTTTTAGCTTTCCTTAATAAAAGATCTCCTGATTGAGGATGATCCTTCAACGCTTTATTACAAAGATCAAGTGCACTTTGATAATGATCGTTCCAATATTCAAGATCGGCAAAAGCAATGCTGGCGTCTTCATTTGATGGATTAGCGTCCAACACTTTGGTAAAATGAAGCCGTGCGCTGTCATATTGATGATTCCATGCATAAATTCTTCCAAGAAAAATATCTATGTCAGCATAACCTGGAGATTGCTCCAATGCCTGGTATGCCAGTTCTTTTGCTTTTTCATAATCTTTATCGTCAAATGCAGCATTCCTTGCATCTTTGAATAATTCGTCAGAAGTACGTTGATTTTGCGCGTTAAGAAATGAAGATGCCGATAAAAAAAAGGATAAAATAAGGATAAATTTGTACATAGTGATTGATCTACTAATAGTAACGCTTAAACATCTTATTGTATTATAAAATAGCAGGTAAATAAGACTTAAAATCAACAATAAAAAAAATGCTGCTGATCATCGATAATACAATAATTTGAATAATTTGTTGGTTTACTGTGGTTCGAATATTGACAGAAGATTTCACAAGCAAAAAATTTCAATTTCTTATTGCCTGTAAATTCTTTATTTTACATCTTTAATAACTGTGTTGTAATGAAATTAGTTTCTCTTATTGTTTACGGAATTATTACCATCATATTGGTTTTGCTATTCAATACAAAAATGGTATTGCCGGTTCCGTTGGGACAATTATTAAATCCTCAAAAAGGCTTGTGGCAAAATGCTGAACCTATAAATGAAAATTATTCCGCGCAACTTTCATTTCCGCAATTGCAAGGGAAAGCAAAAGTATATTTTGATGAAAGGCTTGTCCCACATGTTTTTGCTGATAACAACAACGACGCCTTTTTTGTGCAAGGATATTTACATGCGAAGTTTCGTCTTTGGCAAATGGAATTTCAGACCCGTGCTGCAGCAGGAAGATTGAGTGAAATTGTTGGCCCGAAAGCACTTGATTATGATCGTGATAAAAGGCGGCTGGGGATGGTTTATGCCGCAGAAAATTCTTTAAAAGCCATTGAAAAAGATCCTGAAACCTTGGCTGCATGCAATAGTTATACAGCAGGAGTAAACGCGTATATTGAAAGTTTAACCGAAAGTACACTTCCTGTTGAATATAAATTATTAGGTTATCATCCTGAAAAATGGACAAACCTGAAATCTGCACTTTTCCTAAAATATATGGCACTTGAACTTGCCGGCTTTGAAAATGATTTTGAAATGACGAACGCGAAATCAGTTTTTTCTTCGGCAGATTTTGATAAGATTTACCCAATCGTAATGGATTCTTTAGATCCGATCGTTCCAAAAGGAACTGTATTTTCTCCGCCTGCTATTGAGGTTAAAATTCCAGCTACTGCTGATTCACTTTATTTTGACAACAAAGATTCTACAACTATTTCGGAACAAAAACCCGATAAAGAAAATGGAAGTAATAACTGGGCGGTTAGCGGACAAAAAACAAAAAGCGGTTACCCTATTTTATGCAACGATCCGCATTTGGGTTTGAACCTTCCTTCTATCTGGTACGAAATGCAGATTAGCACTCCTTCTTATAATGTATACGGAGCTACATTTCCGGGAGCGCCTGCTGTAATAATTGGATTTAATGATAGTTGCGCATTTGGATTTACAAATGCCGGTCGTGATGTAAGAGATTATTATGAAATGAAGTTTAAGGACAAAAGCCGCAGCCAATATTGGTTTGATAGTTCATGGATTCCTTCAACTTTCAGAATTGAAGACATAAAAATAAAAGGCCAGCCGGACTTTTTGGATACGGTCGTTTACACAAACATTGGGCCCGTGATGTATGATAAAAACTTTAGTGGAGGAAGAGATACCAATCATAAAGATTATGCAGTAAGATGGAAAGCCCACGATTCAAGCAATGAATTTAAAATGTTCATGCTTTTGGATAATGCAAAAAATTACACTGATTATTTAAAAGCTATTAAATATTTATACACTCCTGGCCAGAACTGCATTTTTGCCAGCAAGAACGGAGATATAGCCATCTGGGACCAGGGACAATTTCCTGCGAAATGGTATCGCCAGGGAAATTTTGTAATGCCCGGAACAGACAGCAGTTATTTGTGGCAGGGAACGATACCTCAATATGAAAACCCACACCTCATAAATCCTGAAAGAGGATTTGTAAGCAGTGCCAATCAAATGCCTGCGGACACTTCTTACCCGTATTACCTTGGAGGAAGTTTTCCTCCTTACCGGGGTTGGGAAATCAACAAAAGGCTTGAGAAGATGGACAATATAACACCTCAGGACATGATGAAATTGCAAACTGACAATTTCAATGTGTTTGGGCAAATGGCTCTTCCGGTTCTGATAAGAAATATTCAGGTTGATAAATTAAGTCCCCAGGAAAAAAAATATTTTGACATTTTAAAAAATTGGAATTATAGAAACGATAAAGATTCTAAAGGCGCCACTTTATTTGTGGTTACCTGGGATAGTCTTGAAACAGTAATTTGGAAAGATGAATTTTTGAAATCCGGTTTGCAATTACCGTGGCCCGACGAGAGTACCTTGTTGGATGATATTAATAAATATCCCAACTTCAATTTTTTTGACAACATCAATACAGCTAATGTGGAAACATTGCCTGATGATGTAACTGCCGCCTTCAAAATGGCAGCGGCCGTTATTAGACAAGCAGACGAAAATGGGAAAATGGAGTGGGCAAAATATAAGGACACAAGAGTGGAACACCTGGCTCGCCTGGACGCTTTCAGCCGGTTACATTTGCCAATTGGAGGAGGAACCAATACGATAAATGCCACAAAAGAACAACACGGACCAAGCTGGAGAATGATAGTTTCTTTAACACCTGAAACTGAAGCCTATGGAGTTTATCCGGGGGGAGAAAGTGGCAATCCAGGAAGTAAATACTATGACGATTTTGTAGATGAATGGGCAGCAGGAAAATATTTCCCGCTATGGATGATGAAAGCTTCGCAAGCGAAAGATAAACGAGTGAAATGGACCATGAACTTTAACTGATAAAACAAATAAACATACATAATGAAATTCATCGTTTCATCGATTCTTATAATACTTTTTAGCTTTCTTGCGGGCTTGTATTTTCCCTGGTGGGCTATTGCTATAGTTGCATTTCTTGTTTCAATAATAATTCGGCAAGGGCACCTTGCTTCATTTATTTGCGGTTTCATTTCCCTGTTTTTATTATGGGGATTTTTAAGCTTCTGGATCAGCTTGCAAAACGGGAATATTTTAGCTCATCGTGTTTCTTTATTAATTTTTAAAACAGATAGTCCGTTTTTATTAATATTTGCAACAGCACTTATTGGTGCAATGGTGGCTGGTTTTGCTGCATTAACAGGAAGTTTCTTTAAAAAAGAACAACCGGAGAAAAGCATCTAATTTTTCATTTCAATCTTTATAACTTTTTACAAGATATTTTCGTTCATGCAAAAATTGCTCCTGCTGCTTTTTCTATTTCCTGTTTTTTCTGTTTCGTCACAAACAATTGAAGGCACAGTAAAAGATGCAAAAGGAAATATTCTTCCATTTGCATCTATCCTTGTAAAAGGAACACCAATGGGCGTTACAGCCAATAACGAGGGGAAATTCAGTCTTCATCTTTCACAAGGAAATTATACATTGGATTGCCGGTATGTGGGTTACACTTCATCCGAAAAACAAATTACAGTCACCTCTTCCGATCAAAAAATAAATTTTGTTTTAACGCTGCAACAATTAACGCTAAAAGAAGTGATCATAAAAGAAGGTACTGAAGACCCGGCTTATGAGATCATCCGGCAGGCAATAAAAAAACGGCCTTTCTATGAATCGCAGGTAAAAGCATTTGAGGCAGAAGTGTACATTAAAGGGATGATAAAGCTGAATAATTTGCCTAATACAATTATGGGCCAAAAAATTCCTGATGAAGACAGATCAGCAATGGGACTTGATTCTTCAGGAAGAGGAATTATTTATTTAACGGAATCGGTAACCAAAGTTTTTTCGCAGGAACCCGACAAATTGAAACTTGAAGTGGTTTCTACAAGAGTAAGTGGTAATAATGGATTGGGATTTAGTTTTCCGGCCTTTATTAGTTTTTATAAAAACAATGTGGACATTGCGCAAGAGGTAAACCCGCGCGGATTTGTTTCTCCGATTGGTAATGACGCACTAAAGTTCTATAATTATAAATTTTTAGGTAGTTTTTTTGAAGATGGAAATGAAGTAAATGTTATCAAGGTTATTCCTAAACACAATTACGAACCTTTATTTTCAGGCATCATAAATATTACCGAAAATGACTGGCGCATCTTCAGTTGCCATCTTTCCCTTACCAAAAAATCTGCATTGGAAATTTTAGATACACTTGAAATTTCACAAATCTATACGCCTGTAGAAAATAATATTTGGCGAATTAAAAACCAGGTAATTCATTTCAGCTTCAACAAATTTGGTATCAGGTCTGAAGGTGATTTTGTGAACGTGTATTCAAAATATAATTTAGAACCACATTTTCCAAAAGGATTTTTTAATCGGGTGGTAATTAAATATGATACATCAGTAAATAAAAAGCCACATTCTTATTGGGATTCTATAAGGCCCGTTCCACTTGAGCCGCAGGAAATAAAAGATTATAAAACCAAAGACAGTGCTTTCGCAGCAAGAAATGATTCAACAGAAAAAAATATTGATTCATTACAAAAAAATCAGGGTCCTTTAAAGATCATACAATTTTTATGGACGGGTGTAAACAGAACTCATTATAGTTATACCAATCCTTATAAAATTTCTTTCGCTCCCTTATTAAAAACAATACAATACAATACTGTAGAAGGTTTGGCGATCAATCCCTCGTTAGTCATTTCAAAATATTCTAAAGCCTTAAACAGCCAGGTAAGTTTTATTGCTGATGTAAGATACGGGTTCAATAACCGGCAATTAAATCCCTGGGGCGGATTTGTTTTTCAAAATAAAGGTGCTTTTGATCCTGATAAAAAATTTAACCGGCAATCATTTTTTATTGCCGGGGGAAGACGAGTTAGCCAGTTTTTTAAAGAAAGCGATATTGACGGTTTGGGAAACAGCATTGCCACTTTGTTATATGGAATTAATGCGATGAAAATTTATGAAAATTATTTTGGAAAAGCAGGTTTTTCAAAAGAGTGGGAGAGTGGTGCTAAATTTTTAATAGAAGGTGAATATGAAGACAGGATACCACTAAACAATACCACCGATTATATCTGGGGCAAAAGCTGGAGCTACAGGTTAACGCCCAATTATCCGGTCGAGATTTTATCTTCTCAATTTTTGCGGCACCAGGCAGTTGTTCTTCATGCTTCATTTAGTTTTCAACCCGGACAGCAATACATACAGTTTCCAAAAAGGAAAGTTTCTTTAGGTTCAAAATATCCAACTTTTACTATAGGCTACAGTAAAGGATTAAAAAATATTTTCGGCAGCGATGTTGATTACGATAAATGGTCTTTTAATGTTTCTGATAACGCCAATTTAAAATTGGCTGGTGATTTAAAATATAGTTTTACAATCGGTGGATTTTTAAATAACCGATCTGTATTTGCGCAAGATTACAAGCACTTTTACGGGAACCAAACAATTTTTGCCAATCAATATGTAAGGTCATTTCAAAATGCCACTTACTACCAATTCAGCAATGCTTCTCCATTTTACACTGAATTACATTTTGAACATCATTCCAATGGTTTGCTTTCGAATAAAATTCCTTTATTAAAAAAATGGAACTGGAATTTTGTTGAAGGAGCAAATGCCTTATATGTAAAGCCGGCAACCCAATATGCAGAAACTTTTATCGGTTTAGAGAATATTTTTAAAATATTGCGTGTGGATCTTGTTGTTGATTATCAAAATGGCTACAAGCCTGTATATACTTACAGGATTGGGTTTGGTGGTTTATTAGCTGCGCCTTTCAATTATCAAAGATTTAAAAAGACAGAAAAAGTAATTGACGTTTGGTAAAAGAAAAAGAGCTGCGAATTTTATTCAAATTTTGCAACTCTTTTTCATTTCAAATACCAGTAAACCAATAAAAAATAGAGATTTCTATTTTCGTTTCACCACAATCTTTTCTGAATATTCTTTAATTACATTACTAAAAAACTTTTGTGTTGATGCGAATTGATCCGGAGGAATTATATTTTGGGTAAGCTCAAGAAAAGCAATGGAAGTGATAGTGTTTGCCTTATCATCATAAACATATTTTGTTTTAAATGAGCCATATTGAAATTTGTCATCTTTAGAAGATGGGAGATTTTCAACGGTATAATCTTCGGGTAATTGATAAACAGTTGTGTCTGTTTTTATGAAAGGATAAGGAAAATAAAAAGGCCTTGTGCGTTTTTTGGTATTGGGTAAAGTGCTTTTCCAAATCTTATATATTCTGGGGTTTAAAAACATTTTGCTTCCTGCAGTAAATTCAGGAACTTTTTCAATTTGCAATTTAAAAGAGGTTTTTGTTGAATCAGCTTTCTGATCTGTGGTAAGATCAAATTGATCCGGCTGCAAAAAACCTAATCTTTTTACCAGGTAATCTTTCTGGTCATCTTTTTTTTCATTCAACACATATTGAATGATCTCTTCCTTATATTCTCCTTTCGATTCCATAACACTTTCACTTTCACCTGATGCATCATCGCTAAGAATTACTCTCGTGTTAAGATGAAATGTATTTTCTGCGGCATAACTTTTTGGAGTAGGAATCAAAACGCCACCTTCCGGTGTGATCAGCAATGCGTTCCTGTTTTCAGTAAAACTTCCCAATATTCCGGGATCGGTAGCGGTACTCGTACATTCAAGCCATGTTGTATCTTTTTTGCCCGGTACACAAAGAATTACGTGATTGAAAGAATTATGCGGAAATGCAGGATCAACGGGCTGTTTATTATATTCCGCGTTTATCAGGGCGGGATAGCTCACAATGCCCACCGCATCAAGCATGGCTTCCATATAGTTGGACAATGCTTTACAATCTCCGTATTTTTTTGAATCAACAAAGTTGGCATTAAAAGGCTTGAAACCTCCAATACCCAATTGAATACTTACATACCTGCAATTTTTTTGCAAATAATGATAGAGTATATCAATTTTTTCTTTTTCATTTTTTGCACCTTTTACCATATCCTGAAGAAAACTTTTAGTTTCATCAGAAAGATTAATTGAACCTTTTGAAAGCCCGGCATACCATTCACCGAAATTTTTCCAACTTGAAAGATCGCCTTCATGTCCATCCATTGAAAATTTATTAGGCGATAAAAGAATTGCAGGATAAGAACTTTCATAGCTTGCACATCCTTCTTCGTCAGGCATAGACGAAAGATCTTTTACCTGCCACACATAAGTTTTGTTTTTACCGGAGGTAGTTACTTCGGGAGGTAATTTGATGTGTTGTGGTTTATATTTTAAATCGAGATTTACAGGAACAGTGACTGTATATTTTGAATTTTCAACAGATTGTTCCGGAATTTGAATATGGTAATCAGGATAATTTAAAGTGCCCTTATATTTTACATTATAATCATATTCAACAGTAATGGGATAGGAGGGTGCGGCCACTCTGAAATAATATATCATTCCATCAATAACAAGCCCATCGCCGGTTCCAACGGCTTTCATTTCTTTCATTTTATATTTATTCACCGGCTTTCCATGTGCATCGAATACTTTAATTTCTGCATCTTCCAATTTGGTGAATTCATCTGATTCTTTCATAAAAAAAAGAACGTCTTCGGCCTCCGCATCAAGAACGGTATAAACCTGGTGAACTGAAAGTTTCGCGAAGTCAATATCTTTTACTTCAAAATTGATGGTCTCTTCCCTCTTTACACTATGTGCATTTTTCAATAAAGAATCAGAAAGTGTATATGCATCATAAACGTTTATTTGGGAAAAACAACCGGATGCTATTAAAAATAGTGAGGCAGAAATTATAAGCTTTTTCATTAGCTATTGGTTTTCTTTTTTATTACAATTTGTTCATTTAATTTACTGAACAATTGTTTATAAAATTCATGGAAGGCAGGATAGATATTTGCAGGATAATATGAATGATCAAAATTGAGTGTGATCCTGAAATTGATGAAGCCGTCGCCAGGCTGGATCAGCCTTTCCATAACAATACTTGTATCAGGCATAATCATTTTGATATTCTTGGGCAGTTCTTCAAACTGGTATCCTTCCGGAATGTCTACCTTGCCTAAAATCGTGTAGGATTTTGGATAATTTAAATCGATATCAGTTTTTCTGTCATCTGCGATAAAGGGATTTTTTTCAAGCCCCTGGAAAAGATTAAGGCTAAAATATTTATAATCGCCGGAAGAACTTAAAGGAACTGAAAAATCCAGCTTCTGCTCTAAAGGCAGCGTATCAACATTTTGATTTTTCACTTGTATGTTTTCTACTTTAAGCGCGGAGAAATCTTTGTTAAACAGATCAGAAAAAGAACTTTTATTTTCTTCCCATTCTTTCACCCTCGGATTTTTTGAATACCCGTAACTGTAGACCGTGGCTTTGCCTTCCATCAAATCACTTGAATCAATATCAGCATAAATTGAAACGATATTTTTCCAGCGGTCTTTATCGTTCGTTAATTTGATCCAGCCGCCATACTCTTTGTCAACTACAAAAGCGTCATTATTCAACACATCATATGGAATAAGATAAGCCGGGTTATATTTATCGGCAGCATTTAAAATATATCTTTTATCACCAATTAAAACAGAGGTCATGGTATTATTAAACTGGCCTAGAAAAGGATAAATAGTATTTACCGTACCATTATCTCTAGTGCTTACCAAAAGCGGAAAAGCTTTAATGCCGGCGTCTCTTAAAAGATCAATAAGAATAAAATTAAGCTCAGCATTGTTTCCGGATTTTTTATCCCACGCCGATTTGATACCCTGGTAAGAATATATACTTTCATTTCCATTCCAGTTCATGTTTTTTCTTACAAAATCGTGTATCAAAATCATTTTGTGATAATCATCTGCTACATCTTTTAATTCTTCATCAAGCGACCTGGTATGAGGCAGATTTTTTTTGAGCTGGCCCCCAAAATCATCATTATCTAATAAATCTTTAGTTAGCTTGGGCCATGTAGACCTTACTTCATCCACTTCGCCATTAGGATATTCGATGCTCGACAATTGATACACTATTCGCTGCAGATAATCTTTTTCTGCAGCCATATAAGGCTCATCCCGCAGAGCTGGTATATTTCTTAAAATATAAGTTTTCTCATCCGAACGGTTGGAAACTGTGGCACTATGATAATAAATGTTATCATTTACCATTTCATTAGCAGCCTCTATTTTCTGGTATGCCAATACCTGGGTTGTAAATCTGAAAATTTGTGGAACAAGAATACTATACTGGCTAAATCGGGTAGGAATATCATCCTGGAAATACCAATCTTCCACATTTTGGATAGATTTTTTCTGATCGGTAAATTTATATTCAAATACGCTCCCCACTTTTACATCGGGCATTGTAAATGAAACTTCCGAAAGTTGATTGCTTATTTTTTTTACATAGATAGAAGACTTCTCAAGTTTGGTTTTTACGACATTCCCCGAATTGTCGAGATTGTAAGTTATACCCGATACTTGATTAATAGTTTCATAATCACTCTGGCCAATAAACTGAATCTTGATATTTGCTTCATCCAGCCCTTTTTCTTTTAAAACTTTAATCCGGACTCTGTCCTCACTAACAATAGTAAAATTTTCAGCCAAAATATCAAAATGAACATTGCGGTAAGATATTAGTTTATATGCTTCAGCACCCTTATCAAATTCGCATTCTTTTAATTCGAGATCGGCTTTATCAATAGCGCCAAATTTTGGAACTTCTTTTTGTGCAAAAATTATAGAAAAGTACAACAACAGAAATGTTGTCAAAGGGAGTTTTCTCATGGCTTGTTAGTTTTAGAGTACTAAAGTAAAAAAAATTATGAAATAAAAAACTTTATTTAGTAAGACATGTAACGAATTAAAACCGATTAAATTTTTTGATAGCCAAAAAAAGAAGAAAAATTTCGGGATATTAAATAATTTCTGCAACAGTAAATGAATAAAAAACGTAGATTTTTGTTTTCCTCTTGCAAAGCGTTTAGCCTTATTTTTACAAAAAATAAAAAAGATGAAGCAATTGTTTTTTTACAGTTTTTGGATGGTTTTATTTTTGGGTTGCAAAGCGCAAAACAATCCTTCATTTGTAAAACAAAAAAACAGCAACACACTCTTGTGGGAGGTGAGTGGAAAAGGTCTCCAAAAGCCAAGTTTTATTTTTGGCACTTTTCACCTTTTGTGCAAACAAGATATACACTTTAGTGATCAGTTAAAAAAAGCAGTGAAATTTAGTGATGAAATTTATATGGAGCTGGATATGGATGATCCTTCTACCATGCTAAGTGGTATGCTTTATATGAATATGCGAGGCGACACAACCCTTGCCGATCTTTATACTGATAAAGAATACACCCGGTTGAAAAAATATTTTTCAGATACTTTGAAGATGCCACTGGCACTATTACAAAAAGCAAAACCTTACTTTTTAGTTGCTTTACTGTATCCACGAATGATGAATTGTTCCTCACCGGCAGGAGTGGAACAAGAGTTGGTGAAGTTGGCAAAGGAAGATAAAAAAGAAATACAGGGATTGGAAACTATGCAATTCCAGGCTTCTGTTTTTGACAGCATTCCTTATCAATGGCAGGCGAATGAGTTATTGAAAAACATTGATAGTTTTTCAGTTGATAAAAAGGAATTTCAAACGATGCTTGATTTTTATAAAAATCAGCAAATGGATTCTATTAAAACTATGCTCGGTAAAAGTGAAATTGGTTCTGATAAATATGATGACCTTTTATTGAACGACCGTAATAAAAAATGGGTAAAAAAACTGGATTCCATCATGAAAAAAGAAAACGTATTTGTGGCAGTGGGAGCGGGGCACCTTGTTGGAGATTATGGACTGATAAGCCTTTTAAAGAAACAAGGATATAAAGTAGAACCTTTGGAAAATAAATGAAATAATTAAAATTTATTATAAATTTCTGTGGATTATTTTCATAAAAAAGCCTGTAAAAATTTTACAGGCCTGTTTTCAATTTTATAAATTTTTCTTTTAAAACTGTTCCAGTTTACTAAAGAAAAAATCACCCTCAATTTGTGCATTTTCATCACTGTCGCTACCGTGTACTGCATTTTCACCTATTGATTCAGCATATAATTTTCTGATGGTTCCTTCCTCCGCCTGCGAAGGATTAGTAGCGCCAATTAATTTTCTAAAATCTTCCACTGCATTTTCCTTTTCCAAAATAGCAGCAGTGATGGGCCCGCGGCTCATGAACTCTACGAGCTCACCATAGAAAGGGCGCTCCTTATGCACTGCATAAAATTCACCGGCTTTTGTCTCAGAAAGATGTGTCATTTTCATAGCCACAATACGGAAACCAGCTTCGCTAATCATTTTTAAAATGGCGCCTGTATGTCCCTTGGAAGTAGCGTCAGGCTTAATCATTGTAAAAGTTCTATTCGTCGTCATTATTTTTTATTTTGGCTGCGAAGCTAATAATTTAATTATACAATTGTTGTATTCCCTAATTGTTAAATTATTATTATTTAGCAGTTACAATTTTATGAATGAAATAATGATTCTCTTTGGATCATTTATTGAAAAGAAAGCCATAAATTATATATTTACATCGTTGCAAACCCAAAAACAACAGAAAGTAAACAATGAGACCCGTATTTGAAATATCACCGTCGGCTTATGAACCGCAAAATTGTTCACTCATGTGTGAAGTGAGTAACGAAGGGTTTTCCTATTGCATTAAAGATGAAGAAGCAAATTTATTTTTAGGACTGGCAGTTTATCATTTTGATAAAAGCAAACTTGCGGTTGGCTTTCCTATTGCTTTGCAGGTTCTCTTTCAGCAGAAAGAAATTTTTTCAAAAAATTTTAGGAAGGTGTGTATTGCTTATTCATTTCCACAAAGCGTTTTGATCCCATTTTCGATGTACAACCGGGAAAGGAATCAAACAGTAATGAATTTGATGTTTGGCGATGTTGATTCTAATGATATGATCCTTACAGATGTGATCGCCGATCAATTTCTGTATAATTGTTACAGGATCCCGATGGCCACCCTGGAAACTGTTAAAAATCAATTCCCAAATGCTTCAATCGAGCACCAGTACACGCATCTCTTTAAAAATCCAGTTGAAGAAAATGCTAGGATGTCAGTGATCTTTTATTCACAAAAAGTGGTGGTTAACCTGGTAAAAAAGGGCATACACCAGCTTATGAATAGTTTTAATTATACTACTCCTCAAGACATTTCTTACATCTTACTTAATATTTGCCATCAGTTTGAAATAAAAAATATTCATTTGGTGATAAGTGGTTTGATAGAAGAAAATTCAGCGCTTTATAAAGAAATCTATAAATATTTTGATGATATAGAGCTTTCCGGATTTCGTGATGGGTATAAATATTCAGAGGAAATTACAGCTTTTCCATCCCACTATTTCAGTAATATCTTTGATATTAATTCATGCGAATAATAACAGGAAAATATGGAGGTCGAAAAATAAACCCACCTTCCAAGATGCCTTACACAAGGCCCACAACAGATGTTGCCAAAGAAGGCTTATTCAACATTATTGAAAATAATATTTCAATTCCGGGAATAAAAACGCTTGATATATTTGGAGGTACCGGAAGTATCAGCTATGAGCTTGCGTCGCGTGGCGCCGCTGATCTGACGATTGTAGAAAAAGATTCCAAAATGTATGGATTCATTAAAAATAAAATTGAAGAATTAGGGATTGAAAATTGTAACGTGGTGAAAAGTGATGTGTTCCGTTTTTTGGAAAACTGTACCGAAAAATTTGACCTGATTTTTGCCGGACCTCCTTATGCACTTAAAAATATTGATGACCTTCCGCGTATCATCCGTGAAAAACAATTGTTAAAAGAAGGAGGGTGGTTTATCCTTGAACATACACCTGCCAACAATTATGAAAATGAATTATTATTTAAAGCGATGCGAAATTATGGAACCACTGTTTTCTCAATTTTTATAAATAAATTAAACTGATTTTGAAACCTATATTTATTACAGGCACAGGCACAGATGTTGGCAAAACACTTGTTGCAGCAATCATTACAGAAGCATTACTGGTAGATTACTGGAAACCAGTACAGGCTGGCTTTTCAGATGGAACAGATTCATTATTTGTCAGGGAAATGATCTCAAATAATAAATCACAAGTTCATCCTGAATTGTATAAATTACAAATGCCGGCATCCCCACATTTGGCTGCGACAGCAGAGCAAAAAGAAATTAAATTAAAAGAAATTATTTCTCATTTGCCAAAAACAAAAAACCGATTGATAATAGAAGGAGCAGGAGGCTTAATGGTTCCTTTGAACAAAAAAAAAATGATCTTACATTTGATAAAAGAATTAAATGCAAAAGTGATCATTGTGAGTAAAAATGAATTGGGCAGTATCAACCATTCTTTGCTTACCGCTGCCGTGCTTAAAAAGGAAAAGATAGATGTTGCCGGGTGGATATTTACAGAAGAGTATCAAAATTATGAAAATGAAATTGCCGGGTGGAGTGGTTATCCTGTAATAGCAAGTGTAAAACACCTGCCGGTTGTTTCTAAAGAAACAATCAAAGAGCAAGCATTAAAAATGCGTCCCTTATTGAATGCCATGTTATGAAAAAGCAAGATTTAAGAACTTTATATAAACAAAAGAGAAAAGCGCTTTCACTTCAATCCATTGAAAAATTTAATGATCTTATCTTAATCAATTTTCAAAAATTAGCATTTCCTTCCATTGAATGCGTTCATACTTATCTTTCTTCTTTAAAACTCGGAGAACCGGAAACTGCAAACATTATAAAGTATTTACAATTTAAAAATCCGTTGATAAAAATCGTGATTCCAAAAGTGGACATTCACTCTGGTAACCTCGCACATTTTCATTACAATGAAGATCTTGAAATGATTAAAAATGAATACGGAATTGATGAACCAAAACATGGTAACCCGATTAGTGAAACTGAAATAGACTTGGTGCTTATCCCTTTGCTGGCTTTTGATAAAGCAGGGTACCGGGTTGGTTATGGAAAGGGATATTACGACAAATTTCTTTCGCGCAGTAGAAAGGATGTCTTAAAGGTTGGCCTTAGTTTTTTTGAACCTGTTGAAAAAATAGAAGATATTACGAGTTATGATATACCGTTGGATTTCTGTGTAACTCCGAATGAAACATTCATTTTTTAATTTTAAAAACAATACCCGTTTAATCGTATTTTTTATTGATGCTGAAAAAGTCCAGATATATTTTATTGCCATTTTCTTTTATTTACAAAGGAATTATCCTGTTGCGTAACCGGCTTTTTGATAAAAAAATATTTCGTTCGGCGACATTTGATTTTCCGCTTATTTGCATTGGTAACCTTTCCGTAGGAGGAACTGGTAAAACTCCCATGGTAGAATACCTGGTTGCCATATTGAATAAAAAGTACAAAACGGCAACTTTAAGCCGCGGTTACAAGAGAAAATCAAAAGGATTTTTTATAGCTGATGGAAATAGTAAGGCGTCGGAAATCGGCGACGAGCCGATGCAGCTCCATAAAAAATTTCCGGAAATAACGGTAGCCGTAGACGCCGATAGAGTAATGGGCATTCCAAAAATTTTAAATGACAAACCTGAAACAGAAATTATTATTCTCGATGATGCATTTCAACACAGGCAAGTGGCAGCAGGATTAAATATTTTACTTACCGATTATAATAATCTTTATTCAAGCGATTATTTGTTGCCGGGAGGTAATCTTCGTGATACAAAAAAAAGCAGTGAACGTGCTGATATTATTATAGTTACAAAATGTAAATCAAATTTAAATACCGATGAAAAGCAATCTGTAATTAATGAATTAAGGCCAAAA
>JBBQWJ010000052.1:0-16459 GCA_038210685.1 Chitinophagales bacterium
TTATTTCGCCAAAAGCATCTTCCTTGTTTTTGGATCCCATGTCAAATAAAATGGTTGCCTGGGAAGCTAATTATACGTTTAATCCGGCAGCGGTAGTTAAGGATGGTAAAATTGTGGTTCTTTATCGGGCCGAAGATAAAACAGGCGTCGAAATCGGAACACGTACTTCGAGGATAGGTTATGCGGTAAGCACTGACGGGCTTACTTTTAAAAGGAATACCAAGCCGGTTATGTATCCTGCAAATGATAGTCAAAAAGAATTTGAGTGGCCCGGCGGTTGCGAAGACCCACGAGTGGCTGTAACGGAAAATGGAACGTATGTTATGTTTTATACCGAATGGAACCACAAAGTGCCGCGTTTGGGAGTGGCTACTTCAAAGGACTTGATCACCTGGGTAAAACATGGACCGATCTTTAGAAAATTTTATAATGGAAAATTTTCTAACATCCCCAATAAATCGGCTTCTATTGTAACAAAATTGAAAGGCGACCGGGTGGTTATTGCAAAAATCAATGGTACATATTGGATGTATTGGGGCGAGTTGCATGTATTTGCAGCCACTTCAACCAACCTCGTAGATTGGAAACCTTTGGTGGATGACAAGGGAGAACTCAAACAATTAATTTCGCCCCGTAAAGGTTATTTTGACAGCGACCTAACCGAATGCGGGCCGCCTGCTTTAATGACTGACAAGGGCATTATCTTATTTTACAATGGGAAAAATCATCCTGGTGAAGGCGGTGATAAGCGCTTTAATGGTGACTCCTATTGCGCCGGGCAGGTTTTATTTTCTTTGACTGATCCTACTAAAGTAATAGATCGCCTGGATGTTCCTTTTTTGCGCCCCATGGAGCCATTTGAAAAAAGTGGACAATATGTAAACGGAACTGTTTTTATTGAAGGGTTAGTTTACTTTAAGAAAAAATGGTTTCTCTATTATGGTTGTGCAGACTCAAGGGTTGGAGTAGCCGTTTTTGATCCGCGTAACCCTTCACCTCCGGATCCGATTCCTCTTTTATAGATCAGCTTAAGAACTATCATAGAAAAAAGGAAAGTGAGCAAAGATTAATTTTCTGCAACAGTAAACGAACAAATTTGTAAGATTTTTATTTTAGTTCCTACTACAAAACCGTTGACCAGGAGATCAGGTGTGAGCAACTTTTCCTATACAAACAAAATTTGAAAACATTTACACAGGAACTGTTACTATAAGCGGTTGTGTGTTTTTGTTCTTTCTTTTACAAAGAATTTCTGAATGGAAAAATCTCAATATATTTTGAGCGTGTCCAAAAAGTTGAAAATGAAATTAGGCTGCCCATTACAGGCAGCCTAATTCCCCCCATCGTAAAAAAAAATTATTGAAAATCTTCTCCCTCTGAATTTTGCAAGTTATTAAGCATTGCATCGTATATAGAGGCATTAGAAGTAGCTGAAATGACAATGGTTCCTGAGGTGTCTTTTGTTGCAGCATCTAAAGTTGCTCCGGAGATTCCAACGGTAAGATTTGCTAAATTTAAAGCTGTTGAAGCAGTATAATTGCTACCGTCTGTAATAGTTATTTTTGGTAGTTCTGCATCAATTTCAAACTCATCAGAGATTCTGAAAATTATAGGTGTATTATTATACATTCCGTTAAGTTCCAGGGCTGCATCTGTTGCAGTATGTAAAAGGTCAATTTCAAACTGTGCAGTATCATACACTCCTGTGGGAATAGCGATATTTCCTAATGAAGAAAGTGGGGAAAAAAGATCTATTTTCTGTGGTGTTTCCGATTGAAACTTAACATGTGTGTCAGACCCTTCTGCTTCAAATTTGATTTCCGTAGCTGAAGCGAAGCCACTTGTCCAGCTAATAGTTCCACTCTGTGCCCTTAAAGTTGAAGTATTGGAAATCCCGGTTGCATTTGCAATGGTAGCACTTCGATTAATAGTCTGTAAATGATATGAAACTCCGTTTGAGTGATTAGCAGTTTTTTTGCAGCCAACAATAAAGAATATTGCGGCAATTGCAGTCATTGAAATTAATTTTGTTTTCATAAAGTTGGTTTTTAATTTTTGTGATTGAATATTTGATTTAATGATAAAACAGTAAAAGTCATCTAACCCCTATTCAGTTTAAAATGTTTTTTTGGTAGCTATATTTATGTGAGGATAAAACATTTCATTAGCTATGTAAAACACTTTAATAATAGGAAGTTTTGTATTTTGTAATTGACAGATTTAAAAAACAGGTAAATTAGTAGCTTAAAAAAATAAATCCTTATGATTGGTTTGCTCTTTTAAAGACAAACCGGGGATTTATATTTTTGAGTTTTACAACTTCCACTCCATAATTTTTAGGAGGATAAAGTACATGTTGCCAATAAAGCAATAGAGAGTTGATTAAGTTTTTTTTCATAAAGTTGATTTTAGTATTTCTAATAGGTTTTCTGATTTAATATTAAAACAGAAAAAGTGATAAAACCCCTATGTCTCCCAGGTTCTTTTTTTTAAATATTTTTTGAGACAAAGAATTTTAATTTCGAAACTATAGAGGGTAAACAGTTCAGTAACTAGCGTTATCTAGTTTCATAGTAAATAGAAAAGCAGAAACCTTTAGTTTTAGTTTCCTAAGTAATTATGGAATGATAAAGGGCCTATTTTATAGAATTGGCTGAAATATTTATGGCACCAACTTGCCCTGTTGGTTATAGTATGTCGGCAATTATTTATTGAATTCAATCAGCGATCCAAAATTTTTAAATAATGCGGTTCAAATTTTTTATTCATAACTCGTCAAAATAATACACCCATTCATTTTTATAGCTCCCTCCAAAAACGCCAAGTCCATTTTGAGTATTTCCTGAAGGTGATAAAAGGTTGGCAGGTGGAAGAATTCCAAACTCTACACGGTATTTTTCATACATCGATAAATAATCAAATAGTTCTTTGCTTATAGATTTTATCCGGATAAGTACTCTTCCCTTTTCTTCGGGTACAGTTGCTTCGAAGTATGATTTATCAATAGCAAATGAAGAAGTATAATTGCTGCCATTAAACAAGGAATCGGTTAAAAAAATTCTGTGGAAAGAACTATCCAGACTTCCAAAATCTTCATTGTCTGTTTTTGTATCGCTTGTATACAAATTAAGCCGAATGTATTTATTTGTTGGTACTGTATCTTTGAAAATATCAATGTTTTGCTGGCTGCTGGCTTGCTCATATACACTTTGGCCATTGGGAGTATCATAATCATATCTGACCCCTTGCCAGAAAAAATAATTATGTGAATTGACCAGTTGTTTTACTGCTTCAAACATGTAGTAATTTTTTTCGTTGGGGTTGTCTTCTATTGTAAAATTAAATTCCATTACATCTTTCCCATTGCGACTGCCTTCATCAGTAGTTACATTTTGAACTGAAAAAGATTGGGGTATATGAGTGATGGCATTTACTGTTTCAAGTCCCGGCTGACTTATTTTTAAAGAATAAGACTGATCAGGTTTGAAAACAACAGGATTTGTATAAATAGCGGCAGGATTATTTGAAAAATCTGTTGCATTATTCCAGCGCAAGCTGCTTGCATTGCCAGTGTTATCCGTAATAGTTACTGAAGCTGTTGTTATTTTTTCAAAAGAAATTGCCTGGCTATTTCCTACAGGTGCACTTTCACTAACAGGAATGATTGCTGAATCTCCGGCTGTAATTTCGGCCAATACCACTATTTTACTTTTTTCACTACCGCTATTTTGCCCTACTTTACTGCAGGAACTAAGAATACTGTATAAAAGAAAACCTACAATAATAATGAGCCTGGATGTTTTCATGGACATTAAAATTTTAAAGTATAAGAAATATAGGGTGTCATATTGAATATGCTGGTCCCGGTCTTGATTATAATACTTTTACTACTTAGCGATCCTCTTAAATTGAAATTATATTGATCCGCTGCTCCATTGATGTCATAAATCCCTGCAGTAATTAGTGATTGCACTTTATTATCTTTTTTACTATGATAATTAATTGCAAAGTCAACTCTTTGAAAAGGTGATGAGCGGTATTGGTTAACACCAGAATAGTGATATACAAAACGGTAAGCACTTAACGGATCATCGGGAGTAGAAATCTGCTGGGCATTATCAAAATCCGGATAAACCTGGTTGGGAAGCGTATACACCTCACCGGTAGAAAATGTCCAAAAGGCGCTGGTCTCAAAATGCTTGTTTATAGCATAATTGATACCTACATTTAAATTATGCCTGCGGTCATATTTGTAAGGGAATTCATTCCCATTATTGATACTTTTAAATTGACGGAAACTCCAGGATAGGGTATATGCTATTTGAAATGATAATTTTTTCCCTTTTCTTTCCAACTGATATTCTGAACCATAACTTCTCCCTTTACCGGATTCAATATTTTGTTGCCAGTTGGTACTATTAATAAAATAGCTTTTGCCATCCGCAAAATTAGTAACGTTCATCATATTTTTATAGTAAGCCTCCATGGTAAACTTCCAACCTTTACCATTGTGATAAGAATAGCCCAGATTATAAATCTCGCTTTCTTCAGGTTTTAAATCTGCTGTACTTGGCACCCATATATCGCTGTTTACACCAAGGTATGGATTGGTAACCAGGTGCAAAAACTGGCTCATTTTGCTATAAGAAGCATACAATAAATGAAACCGTGAAAGCCTGTAAGAAGCAAAAAGACGGGGTTGCCATTCAAGTGCGTGATAATCTTTAAACTGATAAGCCGAAGCATGTATGCCGGGTTTTACAAACAGATGCCTTCCTAATTTTACTTCTAATTCAGAATAAGCAGATAATTCTTCAAAGGTTAATGGGGCAAACGTGGTGAATGATTTTTGATTTTCTACCAGTGAGCCAGATATTTTAGTATCGAATGGCTTGATAACTGTTTGAGCTGCTTTAACCCCAATGTTTAATTTTATTTTTTTTGAGGCATATATTTCTGCCTGCGATTTCGCATTATATTGTTGAATATTGGAATAGGTACCAACAGATTTTGTTTGTATCACTTGCTGATCATCATCGTTCAGGTACAAAGTATATTTATAACCTCCGAGATTTTGATATTGACTGATATTGACAGATGTATTTATAAATGATCTTGCTCCTAGAATATAATTCCAGCCAATTGAGCCAGTAAGGTTCCCCCAGTGGTGAAGATTATCAATGTCTGTTCCTGTCTGTCTTAAACGGTCTTCACCTTTATATGCATTAATGGTTAATTTATTTTTTGAATTTAAAATGTTGGTGATCCGAAAATGGGTGTCATAAAAATCTGATGTTATCCCTTTTTGAAAAGGGCTATAAAACGGCAGCGATAAACTGTGGCGCGCAGAAATCATTAACGAAGTTTTATTTTTAGATAAGGGCCCTTCCAGCGTGAAAGAGCCAGCAAGCAAACCTGCGTTTACTTCTCCATGCCAGCTTTGCATATTACCTTCTTTGGTATATACATCCATTACAGAAGAAATGGCATCGCTAAACCGGGCGGGGAAGTCGCTTTTATAAAGATGCATGGAGCTTACGACTGTTTGGTTAATAATAGATAAAGCACCAAGCATATGAGTTGGATTATAAACCGGATTCCCGTCCAGAAGGAAAAGGTTTTCGTCTGTTCCGCCGCCTCTTACCAGGTATCCGTTAAATGATTCTGCCACATTTTCTACGCCAGGCAAAATATATGAAGCTCGAACAGGATCAGCTTCTCCCATCAAAAAATTGTAAGGGGCCAGTTTAGCTGTAGCAATTTTCATTGAAGCATCTTTTAAAGTAGATTCTGCTTGCACTACTACTGCAGAATAACTTTCCTTTTTTACAGATAGAGAAATGTCTTTTCGCAGGTTGCTGTGCATGTCAACTTCAAGAATTATCGGCTGCATTCCTGCATAAGATATGTTGATCCGATGGATTCCTTTTGTGAGAGAAAGATTAAAATAACCATAGAAATTTGACATGGTTCCTTTCTGCGAACCTGGTTCGTAAACAGTAGCATCAATAAGAGGTTCTTGACTACCTTCTTCTTTTATGTAACCAAATAAAGCATACCTGGCAGGTAAGAACTTTTCTATATTAAACTGGTCTGCTGATGGAACCAGGATGATCTTGTTATTCTCTTCAAGTAATTTAAGATGCTGGCCATCGAGCACTTTCTGCAGTATCAAACCTATTGTGTTATCACTTGCATCTATTTGAATTAATTTATTGGCCTCTATATTATTTGATGAATATTCGAATACTACGCCACTGTTAAGTTTCAATTCTTCCAAATATTCTTCTACTGTTCCGGTAGTTTTTTTAGCATGATAAGTTTCCGAAAGAAGTCTTTTTTGGCCAATGGCTACAGAATAAAATCCTATAAGAATACATAAAAGTAAAAAAAGGTTTTTCATATTATAATCATAAATGCCAGTTAGCAGCTATTGGATACACTGAAATGAACGTAAGTCTATCTCATTTATTTTGAAACAAATATTATATTATCATTAAGCCGAAAGCTTAATCCTGTAAATAAGTTTAATTCTTCAATAACTTTCGATAGTGGTTCATTTCTGAATTGTGCAGTAACCAAAATCCGGGTTGGTTGCAAATTTTTAGAAAATTGAAAATTCACATTAAAATAATCTTTCAAATCCTCTGCAACTTGTGTCAATGCTGCGTTATCGAATACCAGGATATTTGTTTTCCATGCCAGCGAATTTTTACTTTTCACAATCTTCAATTCCGGCTTTTGCATTTTCAGAATCGCCGCTTCGCCGGCTTCCAGAGTAAGTTTATTTTCTTTATCAGCCTTGCCGGAAAAGCTTATTTTTCCTTCAGTAACCATAACCTGCTCCACCGAATCATTACTTTCCATTAAAAAAGCTGTTCCAATGTCTTGTATCACACTTTTAGTTGTAGTTAAATAAAAAGGATTTTTTTCTTCATGATGTACCTGAAAATAAGCTTCTCCTTCAAGTTGCACCCTGCGCGAATCTTTTCCATAATTATCGGGGATGCGAAGTTTGCTTGCCTTGCGAAGTGTAATTACAGATCCATCAGAAAGCTGAATACTTTTATTAGAACCCAAGGCTGTAATTTCTTTCCATTCTGTTTTGGAATCTCTTGTATAAAAATAATAGACACTTACAATAATAAGAAAGGAAGCAGCTATAGCAATCGCCTTTTTCCATGGGAACAACCTGATAACTTTCGTTTCATTTGGCAATGAAATACGATCGTTTATTTTTTGCCAGGCTTTTTTAGTATCAAACGGATGTAAAGCAGCATTGGCAGCATCATTCCATAGCAATTTTAGCTCATCAAATTCTCTTTGGTGAGATGGATCTTCTTCCAGCCATTGCTGCAACTCACTTTGCATTTCAGCAGAAGCTTCGTCATTTAAGTGACGAATGATGATTTCCATTATGTTATCCTTATTGCTCATGTAATATTCATTAATAAAACAATTTTTCAATGAAAACCCCTATGTGTGGATCAAAATATTTAACTCCAATAACGCAAAAGGCAATTAAGAAATATATCTTATTTTCCCGGGCAAAAATCCTTAATATCTTTAGTGCCTTACTCATTTGGTTCTCGACAGTTTTTACAGAAAGCTCAAGGTTATCTGCTATTTGCTTGTACGATAGATTACTTATTCTGCTTAACAGGAATATCTCCCGGCATTTTGGTGGTAAAAGATCCAGTGCTTTTGCAATAAGTACTCCAGGTTCTGCAATCGCTTCCTCAGGGTCCGGCTTATTAATAATTTCCCCGGTTTCCATATCAGGATCCATTTCTATTTCCCGATATTTTTTATTTTTTTGAATTTTTGTAAGGCAATTATTACGAACGGCAGAAAACATATAGAACTTAAGTTGATCGGAACCAATTAAATCCTGGCGGTTCTCCCAAATTTTAATAAAAATATCCTGCACTATGTCTTCACAACTTTCTTCATCTTTTAAAAAGGAGAACGCATAGCTGCAGAGCCTTTGATAATGCTGATCAAAGAAAATCCGAAAATTTTCATGTATGGAATCTTTTGAAGAATTCATTCTATCTATATGGATTCAACCCGCCTTTTAAAATGATTAAAACCTTTGTGAGCTATCGAAATTTATAAATGAACGTAAACCAACACTGTTTTTATTGTGCAGTAATTAAAATATGTTTTGGTTTGAGATCTTCAGAAGATTGAAAATTTGCTTTCGAAAATTATTCTATGCATTTCTTTTAACCCACGGAGGCTGCAACAGTAAAGAAACAAATTTGTAAGATTTTTACTTTTACATTTCGTAATGTCCACTGGTTCGAGACATTTTTACGACCTGATTTATAAAAATGACAGAAATAAAATTTTACGCGTAAAGCTTGTGCAAAAAATTATAACCCGAACGTTCACGATTTTGTTTTTACCTACAACAAAGACAATGCTTTGCTTTTTTACTACATCTTAAAAGATTCCGCCGAAGAAAAAAACTACAACCATGCGTAAATTATTTTTCATGTACAAAGTAAAATCACAGGAACCGTTTGAGAAGAAAGTGAAACAGATTGCGAAGCAACAAAATGCAAAACTTTTTCATTGTTATGTAGCCGGAGATTTATTTAAAATCGCAACGGCAAAAAAGGTGCAGGAATCGACTTTTCTTTTTTTACTTCCGATAAGGAAATTATAAAGCTCATCAAGGAGCATTGGAGATTCTTAGAAACTCACTTCCGCAGCAATATTTATTGTTTGATGAAAATTATTTGGATGAATGCTAGGAGATTTGTTCAAAAGAAAATCATTAAAATTAACTACAAAAAGCATATTGCTAAATTGTGAATTGTTACTACAATCTTTTTTAATAGATTACCTATTATAACATCATACTAAATGATATTCGCCAGTTGGTGACCTCTTTCAAATGTCATAAGTTTTGTATCGAAACGATAAAATTATAACACTAAATGACCACGGACAATCTAAAAATTGATTTAATTAAGAAGATAATTCAACTAAAAGAAAGTTATGTGATTGAAGAAATCAATCGCATTTTAGATTTCGAATTAGATAAGGGTATTTATAATTTGAATTCAGAGCAAAAAGGCTAGAATCCTGGAAGGAAAAGAAGATTATAAAGCTGAAGGTTTTAACAGAAAAAGAAGCTAACAAACAAATTCAAGAATGGCTTACAAAAGAATCTGGACCGAAAAAGCTAATATTGAAAGACAGCATATCCTTTAATTTTGGATTGACCACCACAAATCGAAAATTTTTAGTTTAATCAATAGTTTTCAATGGGCTAACGTTCTATGCTGAACGATATAAAATTTTCCCTCAATGACATTTCCGACCTTTACAATAAAAACGAAATGAATTGGATTGTTTTAATTATAGCAGGATTATTTGAAGTAGCCTTTGCTTTTTGTTTAGGAAAAGCGAAAGAAACCACTGGAAACGAAATGTATTTATGGTATGCAGGTTTTTTAGTTAGCCTTTGTATCAGTATGGGGCTTTTAATTAAAGCAACTCAGGAATTACCAATCGGGACAGCTTATGCCGTATGGACAGGCATTGGAGCTGTCGGAACTGTTTTAGTAGGGATTCTCGTGTTTAAAGAACCAGCGACCTTTCTGAGGCTACTTTTTCTTGTCACTTTAATAGGCTCTATTATTGGACTAAAAGCAGTATCACACTAAACATAGTATCGGTTTGGTAATATAGTGGCTGACGTGCAGCCTGCGAATAAAATGGCAATAATAAAAAACCCAATGCTGAATTTCATGTAATGAATGTTTTACCATAAAAAATAAATACGTTACTATTTTTTCGGTGATTTCATTGCACTAATGTAAAGCCTCTTATTTACATTTCGTTTAACCTTTACTGTTATAAAACAGGAATTGCCATTATTTGTTGCTTTACTATAAAATATAAAAAATTACTTGCAGCAATCTTTTTCTCTTACAAAGATGGCTTTGAACATTTTCCAGAAGAAGGTGCCTATGTTATGAAGAAATGTCATCAATAAATTTTTAGATCATTTTAAAGTTACCAATTCAATCTTCTTTCAAGCAATATACTTTCTTAAAAGTCTTTTAAATATTATTGATCTCAAAAATCGGATCCACTTCGGTGCCGGCTGCCATTTCAAAAACCGGGTCTATAATTCCGTCACGCAGATCGTACACCCATCCATGCAAATGCGGCAACTGGTGCTGTTTCCAGGCTTTTTGGATGATAGAAGTTTTTGCCAGGTTCATTACCTGTTCTTTTACATTTAGTTCTGTGAGCAGGTTGTGTTTTTCTTCATTTGTTTCGCACGCGTCAATTTCATCACGATGAATGCGGTACACATTTTTAATGTTCCAGATCCATTGGTCCATCAGGCCGAAACTTTTGTTAGACATAGCTGCGGCGATGCCACCACAATTGTGATGCCCGCAAACGATTACATGCCTTACTTTTAAAATTTCAACAGCAAACTGAAGGACGCTTAATAAATTCAGATCTGTCGGCACCACCATATTGGAAATATTCCTGTGTACAAATATTTCTCCCGGATGGGTACCTGTAATTCTATCGGCAGGAACACGACTGTCGCTGCAACCGATCCATAAAATTTCCGGTGCCTGTAATTTATTCAGCCTTGCAAAATATTCAGGATCTTCATTTAGCTGTGCAGCGGCCCACTCTTTATTATTATTTAAAAGTTTTTTGTATGCTTCCATGATTGGGAATTAGTAATTAAGATTTAGTAATTAAGATTTACATGTTCAATCCGCCACAAGTGCTGATAACCTGGCCTGTAACGTAAGAACTCATATCACTTGCCAGGAAAAGCGTTACGTTGGCAATTTCTTCAGCACTGCCGAATCTTCCCAAAGGTATTTTTTCTAAAAAAGATTTTGCCGCTTCGCCTTCTTTTAAATAATGAGTCATATCTGTTTCAACAAAACCCGGCGCAATGGCGTTGCATCTTATGTTACGGCTTCCAAGCTCCGCAGCTATCGATTTGGTGAAACCTATAATTCCGGCTTTGCTTGCGGCATAACTGCTCTGTCCTGCATTTCCTCTCATGCCTACAATTGAACTCATATTAATAATACTTCCGCTGCGGGCTTTCATCATCGGGCGAATCACTTGTTTCGTCATATTGAAAACACTTTTCAGATTGGTTGCCATCACTTCATCCCATTGTTCCGGCGACATACGCAACAATAAATTGTCTTTTGAAATGCCGGCATTGTTTACCAGGATATCTACTGTTCCAAATTCTTTCATCACCTCGGTTACCATATTTTCACAATCCGAAAAATCCGCCGCGTTACTTTTATAACCTTTTGCTTTTACGCCAAGCGAAGTTACTTTTTCCTCTAAAGATTTGGCTTTTTCATCGCTGCTCACATAGGTAAAGGCAACGTTAGCGCCACTTTCAGCAAGTTTTAAAACGATGGCTTCACCAATGCCGCGGCTGCCACCTGTAACAATTGCCACTTTGTTTTCAAGCATTTTCATATTTAATTTTTGGCGTTAAAATTAATGCTTAGAATTTTAATGGAAGAAAACTGATTTTTAAGTTTTGGTGAAATTCAATTTTCGTTTGCCTTTTTGCGGATTTGCATTTTTTTCAAAGCCGAAATCTGTTAATGTGGCGATGGATAAGGTTGCAATGTTTTACCTTTACCGCATAAAACGTTAAGCTATGTCTCCTTTCAATTTATCACTGCCGGTAGCCATTGGATGCGACCATGCAGGCTTCGATTATAAAGAAGCCATTATCTCTTTCCTCGATGGAAAAAATGTAACATGGAAAGATTTTGGAACGCATTCAACAGATTCTGTTGATTATCCTGATTTTGCGCACCCTGTTTCAGAAGCAGTAGAAAACGGCGAGGTTGCTTTTGGAATATTGATTTGCGGAAGTGCGAACGGAGTTGCCATTACAGCGAATAAACACCAGAACATAAGAGCTGCGGTTTGCTGGGGCGAGGAACTTGCAGAACTTGCACGCAAACATAATGACGCCAATATCATTTGCATTCCGTCACGTTTTATTAGAGAAAGCGAGGTAGAAAAAATGCTTGAGATCTTTATCCATACTTATTTTGAGGGCGGCCGCCACCAAAACCGGGTTAATAAAATTGCCTGTTGTTAGCTGCATTTTAATACGGTAAGTTTTACTTTTTTATTTTTTCATCTGCCAATATGATTGGATTGAAAGGCCCATATTTATGTTGGCTTTCTGAAAAGCTATCGATATAGGGACCGAAAGGAAAATCTACAGGTTTGTCCGAAATATCCGGCCAGTCTTTTTTTAGGCCTTTAAAATCAGGCCGTGGCCTGGAATTGATATAAGCCGCTACATCCCATGCCTGCTCATTACTTAAAAATGGCTTTTTATAAGTTGTTCCAAAAGGCATATTATTTTTTACAAAGCCAGCAAGCTTTGATAATTCATGCGTGCCTGCACCCACATTATAACTATGTTTCCCCCACAAGGGCGGATACAGATATTCCTTGCCTCCTTCCAGAAATTCCCCTTCACCATTTTTTCCATGGCATACACTACAATCAGCCATAAAAAGATTTTTCCCTTTTAAAGTATCTGCAGCGCGGGATAAAAAAGGAAGTTTTTCAGTCGCAGTGCCAAAAATAGTCGTTGTATCTTTTTTTAAATTATTACCCACCCATTTAATGTAAGCGATCAAGGCTCTCATTTCCTTGCTCGAATCGCCAGGTTCTTTACCATTCAGGCTTCGCGTAAAGCAACCATTGATGCGCATTACAAGATTTACAATATTGTTACTTCTATTTTTGAATTTAGGATAACTAGCCGCAGTAATTGAAAAATTATTGGCAAAAATTGTTGTGCCTCCATCAATATGGCAATTGTCGCAGTTCATACCATTTGTAATTTGGGCGACACTACCTTTCGGACCTAAGTAACGGGCAGTATGTGCAATCAACTCTCTGCCATATCTAATCATATTTCCGGCTGAATCATGTGGAAGGTTGGTTGTGTCAGGAGGGGTCCATATCTTATTTGCCGTAAATGAGACAGCGGTATTTTTTGTTCTTTTATGCACAGGTAAAAAAAAGATTACCAACGCGATCAAAATAAAAATTACCGCTGTTATCGTCCATAAAATATTTCGCCGCATCTATTTTTTTTTCAAAATTAACCTTATCCTGCAAAACAATAGGCACATTGATGCTCCTGCGCTCTGCCTACAGCCCATACTCCGGAAGGAACTAATTGAATTCCAGGAAGGATACCAGCAAGCAGCTCTTTGTGAACTGTTTCAGGATCTGCATTCATTTTTTGGGCAATCGCATGACTGTTAACTAAAATAGCCACCGAGCATACGCCTAACATTACACCATCTTTTTGTAATTCATCAATTCCGATCTGAACATTTCCTACGCCTGGAATAGAATAATCATCTTCAGCTGGTTGCCAAAACATATTGCGCACAGAAGGGGCACCCGTTTTGGGATCTTTAATATCAGCAAATTCTCCCAGTTTGTATTTCTCCCAAAGGCTGCTTTCAAAGGCATACGGAATAGCTTCATGTCTTAAAATTACTACCTCATTACAATCATTTGGTGTAGAACCGGTTTGTTGGTTGGTCATAATAAAAACTCTTGGCCATGCAAAAGGCAAAATGCCATTCGGTTTAGTAACATCAAACACGATGCGATGCTTGCCGGTAATTTTATTAAACCATTCATCAGGGTCTTCCGAAGAAGAATGTAAATTTTCAGGCATGGCTGTAAGTTTAGACGGAAAGGCAAGGCTTGCCATAGTTAATGCTCCGGCACTTAAAGCTAAAGTTCCCAGGAAATCGCGTCGATTTGTTGAAGTTTGATCTTGCAAGTTCATAATTGTATAATTAAAAGGTGAGAAAATTGATTGTAATCGTAATTAGTCAAAATTATTTAGTTGATTTTAATAGTTAGCTTGTAATCAGGAAAAGCCTTAGCAGGTGAAACTATATGCGGCAGTTGAGGTTTCTCTAAAAAAGGGAACAATAAATCCGTACAGTATCAATAAAGAATAGTAAAAAATCTTGCAATCAAACTGTCCCCTCCAATTAAAAATTTACTTGTGGTATAGAAGGTATATTTTTCAGTAACGAATTTAAAAATTTTCGCCCAACAAAACATAATTAAAATAATTTATTTTAACCAGGACTTAATTCTTTTGCAGATCCGGAACAACCGGTAAACTTTCATTTCCGTTTTCATTTACAGATTGAACTCCAAAAAAATAATTGTCTTTTGAAAAAGGAAGTGTGATCGAATTCTGAGTGGTAAAAATTTTCTTTTCCCACATCGGGCTTGAGGTTTCTCTTATCAAAATATAATATCCTTTTACATTTCCATTTTCCGGATTTTGCCATGAAAGTGAAGAATTATTTGACAAGCTTTTTACATCAATTCTTACTCGCTGAGGAACAGAAGGTGCTTTGGCTAGGTTAGCGAGATTGGCCAGGTTAAGTGCTGTATTTTTTCGGAGATATTCATAATCGATAAACGGCGGAAGGTCGCCATATTGGATTCCATTTTCTTTTCGCACATCCTGGTGCTGGTGAGTAAAGTTTTCATTCATTTCTGTAATTCTAATGGCAGTAAATCCATTTTTTAAATAAGGAATGTGATCGCCACCGCGCAGGAAACGGTCAGTTCGATATATCAATTTTACTTCAAGATTGTCAACATAACGTTCACCGATTTCTTTTATATACCTGGAGAGATCTCTTGATTTACTGTCATTTTCCAAACCCAAAGCTCTTATTCTTGCCACATCATTTTCAGAAGCATTCGCGGGAATTCCTTCACTAAACACGCGCACTTTTGTATTATTGATAATATCCGTTTGATTGCTATTATTGCTGCCGATGATATCATTATTAAGCACTGCCCTGATATCCCAATTTTCTTTTTTGGCTTTATCGGCCATAAAAGCAGAACCGTACAATCCTTGTTCTTCGCCACTTACCGCTACAAAAATAATGGTTGTAGGAAAAGAATGTTGGCTCATTATCCTCGCACATTCTATCACAGCAGCAGTGCCGCTTCCATCGTCATCAGCACCGGGCGCATCGCCGGTTTTGTCCATTACATCTGAGCGTCGCGAGTCAAGATGGCCGCTGATGATAAAAATGCGATGATCATTTGGGTCGGTTCCTTTTAAAGTGGCCATTACATTTCCTAAAAGAACCGGCGAATCTATCCTCCCGGAAGGCTGAATGGTAGTGGTGTCAATGATTGCGGTTAATCTTCCAGCCGCATTTTTTGCAAATTCATTGAACTTTTTTAAAACCCAGTTTCTTGCAGCGCCAATTCCTCTTTTATTATCAGTTTGCGTACTTAAAGTGCTTCTTGTTCCGAAAGAAACCAATGTATTTATATAAGATTGAAGAGAATCTACAGAAACTTCCTTCACCATATTTTCAATTTCCGGATCTCGGTTAATGATGGTTTGAGAAAAGGAAAGATTAGAAAAGAATATCAATAAAAAAGATAAAAAGAGTTTCACAGTTTACTATTAAAAAGTTTAAGATATTATTTCATTGCCTCTGCCAATTGCTTCTTATAGATGATTACACCAACACGATTGATATGCTCCAGTAACCCCTGGTTTTCGATTTGTGCAAAAACAGAGAGGTCAAAAGTATAGGGCAGAAAAAGATCATCAATTTTAAGACTGATTTTATTTATGATCCGAAGGTTTAGATTTTCTCCTTTAAAAGTTAGATCAACATCAGAACCAGGTTTATAGTTTCCTTTTGCACGGGAACCATAAATAATTGCTTCATCTACCTGTGTAAATTCAGAACAAATATTTTTAATATTTTCCACAATATCGTTTTTCAAACCAAATTGCATTCTTTATTATTTTTCTAAAAAAGTTGATTTTTATTTTCCTGTAAATACTTTTCCATTTCCTTTTTAAGTTCTGCAAAAAGTTGAAAATAACTTGTAAAAATGTTATTAACAATTTCTCTTGCTGTCGATTCATTATACGTGTGAGAAGTTCTGTTTCTGTCTTTAAACATATTCATCCAGCCTTCACCATCACTTATTAATCCCGATTGAAAAGCTTGATTTATAGCGTCTCTTGAACCGCTTAATTCGTTATTCCCCTGGTATTCAAAATAGTCTTTTAACGTATTCCATCCGAGCTCATAAGTATATTCAAAAGATTTTATTAATCCCTGTTCTTCCAATTCATTCAAAGTTTTTTTATCAATAAACTTCCTTAATTGCGAAAACGCTTTATTGAAATTTCTGAACCTTTGAATCCATCTAATATCTTTTTCCTGTTTTTGCATCTATAAACACTTTAAAGTCATGATTTAAAAATACAATCTATTTTATAAATAAGCAGAAACATATAATTCCAGTGAACAAACAAATTCCGGTAATTCTTATTTTGGTAAGCGGGATGCGGTTTTAAAAAAGCATCTGC